>JAYSEC010000080.1:0-13688 GCA_041914085.1 Nocardioides sp. | reverse complement strand
CGAGGCCTACCGCAAGTTCCGCGACAAGGAGGACGGCATGGTGAAGGTGGTGTTCACGCCGTGAGGATGCCCAAGCCGCGCGGCGGCCTGAGCGAGTGGACGGTCGCCCGACTTGGCGCCTCGGCGTCGGAGCACAGCCTGGGACCCGCGCCCGTCGCGGACTCCTGGGAGGACGAGGCCATCGCGCTGTGGACGCTCCACGAGCTGTCCTACCGCGGCTTCGAGGACGCCACCGACGACGGCGAGTGGGACCCCGAGGTGCTGGTCGTCCGGCACCGCCTCGAGTCCGCCCTCGAGGAGCGCCTGCGGGCGCGGTGGCCGGGCGCGGACCCCGACCCCGCCGACGTACCCGCGGCGCTGGAGACGGTCGTGTCGGAGGACGACGGCCCCTCGCTCGCCGACCACGTGCGCCGCCGCGCCACCGCCGACGAGGTCCTCGAGCTGCTGCGGCAGCGCTCGATCTACCACCTCAAGGAGTCCGACCCGGTCGCGTGGGTCGTGCCGCGCCTGCCCGTGCGGGCCAAGGCCGCCCTCATGGAGCTGCAGTACGACGAGTACGGCGACGGTGACCCCAACCGGCTGCACCACCACCTCTTCGCCCGCGGGATGGACGCCGTCGGCCTCCGCTCCGAGTACGGCGCCTACGTCGACGACGCGCTGCCCGAGACCCTCGAGCTCAACAACGCCGTGTCCCTGTTCGGCCTGCACCGCCGGCTGCGCGGTGCGGCGATGGGCCACCTCGCGGCGTTCGAGATGACCAGCTCGCTGCCCTCGCGGAAGATGGTGCAGGGGCTGGACCGGCTCGGGCTCGCCGGTCCGATGTCCGCCTACTACGACGAGCACGTGGAGGCCGACGCCATCCACGAGCACCTCGCCGCGCAGGACATCTGCGGCACGCTGGCCGAGGACGAGCCCGACCAGGCGGCGGACATCCTGTTCGGTGCGTGGACGTGCCTCGACCTCGAGGCGCGGTTCGCCACGGCGCTGCTCGAGCAGTGGGACGCGGGCGCATGAGCGCCGAGCAGGACGCGGAGCGCGAGTTCGCCCACCCGGACATCGTCATCCAGCCGCACGGTCCGATGCTGGTGCGGGGGGCCGAGGCGATCCGTGACGAGTCGGGCACCGTGCACCGCGTGGAGCGCCCGGTCGTCGCGCTGTGCCGGTGCGACAAGTCCAGCCGGCTGCCCTGGTGCGACGGCACCCACAAGGTGATCCCCCGCTAGGGCGGTCAGCCCCGGTCGATGCGCGCGAGGACCCCGCGCTCCTCCTGACGCACCTCGACGACGGCGAGGCGCCCCTCGGCGAACGACGGCTCGGACGCCAGCACGTCCACCTGCGCGGTCGTGCCCACCTGGAGCACGGCCGAGCCCCCGGGAGCCAGGTGCCGGTCGACGACGGCGAGGCAGGCGCGCGCCACGTCGAGGCCGTCCGCGCCGCCGTCGATGGCGGTCAGCGGGTCCTCCGGGAAGCGACCGGTGTCCGCCGCCGGCACCCACGGCGGGTCGGCGATGACGACGGGGAACAGCTCGTCGTCGCGGACGGCGGTCTCGAGCCGGCCCTCCCGGACCTCCACACGGTCGGCGATCCCCGCCGCCACCGCGTTGGCGCGGGCGTAGTCGCACGCCGCGGCGCTCGCGTCGACGCACACCAGCGGGCGTGAGGACACCAGCACGGCGAGCAGGCCGATGTGGCCGGCACCGGAGCACAGCTCGAGGACCGGGCCCGGCGGCGCCGTGGCCATCAGCTCCGCGGCCCAGGCGGACTGGGCGGCGGTCCACTCGCGCGGGCGCAGCACGCGCTCGTCGAAGGCGATGGTCAGCGGGCCGAAGGCGAGGTGCTCGGTCATCGCCGCCCCCTGATCCGACGGGTGCGGTGCTCCCACAGCGCGGCCCGGGCGGCGTTGCGGCCGGCGGCGCCGTGCACGCCCCCGCCGGGGTGGGCGGAGGCGGAGGCCAGGAACAGCCCGGGCACGCCGGTCGCGGCACGACCGCGCATCGCCGGCACCGGGCGGAAGACCAGCTCCTGGTGCAGCTGCGAGGTCCCGCCGTTGATCGCACCGCCCACCAGGTTGGCGTTGCGGGCCTCGAGCTCGTGCGGACCCATCACGCGGCGCGCGGCGACCAGGTCGCCGAAGCCGGGCGCGCGGGCCTCGATGCGCGCCTGCATGCGGTCCGCGAAGCGCTCGCAGTCGTCGTGGTCCCAGCGGCCGGTGATCCCCTCGCCGGCGTCGTGCCGGGTCATCCCGGGCTGGGGGACGTGGGTGTAGGCCCAGAACGACTCGGTCCCGGCAGGGGAGCGCGTCGCGTCGCTGGTCGTCATCTGCCCGGTGAGCAGGAAGGGCCGGTCGGGGACCACGCCGGACGACACCTTGGCGAGCGTCTCGGTCATCTCCTCCACGGAGTCCGCGACGTGCACCGTGCCCGGCGCCGCCTCGGGGCGTCCGGTCCAGGGGATCGGGCCGGTCAGCGCCCAGTCCACCTTCACCGTGCCCGGGTCGAGCTCGAAGTCGCGCATGCCGCGCACCAGGCGCGCGGGCAGGTCCTCGACCGGGACCAGCCCACCGAACAGCCGCGGGGCCACGACGTCGGCCAGGACCGCGCGGGCGTCGTACGACTCGCCGTCCCGCGTCCGCACCCCCACGGCTCGCCCGTCACGGACGACGACGCGGGTGACCTCCTGGCCCGTGGCGACCTGGCCGCCGAGCGAGGTGAGGCGGGTGACGAGCGCGTCGGTGAGCGCCTGGGCGCCGCCGCGGGGCACGGGGAAGCCGACGGTCTGCGCGAGCATCGTCATCAGCACGCCGAAGACCCCCGACCCCGGGGAGGAGAGCGGGAAGTCGGCGTGCCCGGCGTTGCCGGCGAGCAGCAGGCCGCCGGCGGGACCGCGGAACAGCTCGCGGCCCAGGGAGGCCACCGGTGTCGCCAGGCGCCGGACGGTGTCGAGGCCCCCGCTGCGGGCCAGGGCCGGGAGCAGTCGGGCGCCGGCGCGGACCGGTGGGAACGGTGAGGTGAGTCCGTCGACCAGGGCGTCGCCGATGCGGTCCCAGGTGCGGCACAGGTCGAGCCACGCCTCGCCGTCACCGGCGTGCTGCGCCTCGAGGCCGGCCGCGGTGTCCTCGCGGTCGCGGTGGAGCACGGCCCACTGGCCGTCGCCGAACGGGTTCCCCAGCACCGCTGGGGCGTGCTCCCACGCCAGGCCGTGGTCCTCGAGGCGGAGCGAGGTGATCGCGCGCGAGGCGAGGGCGAGGGGGTAGAACGCGCTGAAGGTGTCGTGCACGAAGTCCGGGTGCAGCTCGCGGTCGCTGCGGACCGCGCCCCCCACGGTGGGCTGGGCCTCGAGCACCAGCACGTCCCAGCCGGCGTCGAGGAGCACGTTGGCCGCGACCAGTCCGTTGGGGCCGGCCCCGACCACGACGGCGTCGAAGCTGCGGCCCGCCGCCGGGCTCACCTCGTCCGACCCTCCACGACGTAGGCGAGGCGCTGCAGCGCCTCGTCGTTGCGGACGCTGAGCTGGACGTCGCGCAACGGCTTGGGCATCAGCAGGCCGGGTCCGGCGGTCGCGTCCTCGTGGATGGTGACCACCGTGGCGTCGCCGCTCTCCTCGAGGGTGAACTCGACGCGCGCCTCACCGGCCGGCCAGCCACGCGCGCGCAGCAGCAGCCGGCGGTTCGGCTCGACCTCCAGCACCTCGGTGAAGTCGTTGATGAGGAGCGGCCAGGTGCCCACGCTGTGGTGCAGGCGGGTGCCGACGGCCGGCCAGCCGTCGTCGACGTCCCGCATCCGCGAGGCCCCCACCACGAACAGCGGGTAGAGCCAGCCGTCCGCGAGCACGGACCAGACCTGCTCGGCGCTCGCCTTGACCGGCCTGCTTCGGGTGCTCATGCGTCGGTCCCTCCCATGCTCGTCCCCGTACACGTCGTCACCGTGGCGTCGTACCCGCTCGGGGGTCCGCCATGCGTCACGCTCCCACGATGCCGGTCCGGGCCGTTCCACTCCAAGGGATGTGTCGCGTTGAACCCGGGTGCGTGGGTTCGCTAACTTTTGCCCCGACTCCAGAACACGGGTCGTAGGCGCGATGTCTGCAAGGATCTCCATTGTCGACCCACGACTCCTCGGCGGTGTTCGCGGCGCTCGCCGCTGAGCTCCAGCTGGAGCCCGACGAGGCGCTGACGTCACGCGCCATCGTCACCCGGATGCGCGAGCTGGTCCCCGAGGCCGACCACGTCAGCCTCACCATCCGGACCTCGCGCGACGGCCACAAGACCCTGGCCAGCAGTGCGGCGGTCGCGGCCGAGGCCGACGCGCTCCAGTACGAGCTGGGCGAGGGTCCGTGCCTGGAGATCGCCGACACCGGCGGCTGGCTGCGCAGCGGGTCGGTCGGGACCGACCCGCGGTGGCCCCAGTGGGGCCCGCGGGCCGACGGGCTCGGTGTGCGGTCCCTGCTGTCGGTGGCCGTGACGGACCGGGAGGAGCCCCTCGGCGCGCTCAACCTCTACAGCGCGGAGCCGAGCAGCTTCGCCGACCGCGACGTGGTCGACCTCGCGCTCGTGTACGCCGTGCACGCCACGACCGCGCTCTCGTCCGCGCGCCGGGCCAGCACCCTGCAGACCGCGGTCAGCTCGCGCCACGTGATCGGGATGGCGCAAGGCATCGCGATGGAGCGCTACGGGATCGACCAGCACCAGAGCTTCGAGCTGCTGCGCCGGCTGTCGTCGACGACCAACGTCAAGCTCCGCGACGTCGCCGCCCAGATCGTCGAGACCCGCACGATCCCCCAGGAGCGGGCGGGGACCGCCGTCGACGACTGACGGTCGCGACCGGGTCGGGCGGCTCAGGCGGGCAGGCTGCCGTGCTCGAGCACGTGCTCGGCGACCCGACCGATCTTGGCGCGCCGGTGGCGGGCCGCGCCGCGCAGCATGTTGAAGGCCATCACGGCGTCGACGGACTCCTTGGCCATGAGGTAGCCGACGCCGCGCTCGATCACCACGCGGTAGTCGAGGGCGTACTGCAGCTGGCGGGCGAGCTCGCCGGCGGTGTGGGCCTGGAGCGCCGCGGCGAGCGTGGTCGCGATGACCTCCGCGTAGCGACCGAGGGCGGCGACCTCGCTCGCGTCCCAGTCGTGCGGGTGCTCCTGGTAGACGTCGAGCGTCCCGACCGGGACGCCGCCCATGCGGACCGGGACGCCGAGCACGGCGCGCACCGGTTGGTCGGCCAGGCGGCTCGCGAGGATCGGCCACCGCTCCGACTCGGCCGTGATGTCGCGGCTGACCACGACCAGGTCCTTGACGAACGCCTCCGTGCAGGGCCCCTCGCCGGTCTCGGCCTCCGTCGTCTCCAGGACGCGGCCCGGACCGTCGCTGGCGGCGACGTAGGCGAGCACGTCCTGCTCGTCGGCGATCAGCAGGCCGGCGCCGCCCACCCCGAACAGGTCGACGCAGGCCGCCACGACCTGCTCCAGGGCGGTGAGCACGCTGCCGTCGTCGGTGCCGGACTGGGTGAGTCGGCGGATGCTCTCGGCGAGTGCGGCGTCGTCGATGTTCACGGTGCCAGATCATTCCCCGTCGTGGGCGTCGGAGGCCAGCGGGACGCGGGGAGGTGGGCGACGAACGCGTCGAGGATCGCCCGCTCGGCCCCGTCGGCGGACCCGTCGTGGGTGGCGACCAGGACCCGGGCGACGGTCCGGACCTTGGTGTTGCTGTCCTGCGAGATGCGCAGGAGGGTGCGCCAGGCCTGCTCGGTGCTGCACTCGTAGCGTGCGGAGAGCAGCCCGATGGCCATGCCGATGGCGCGCTGCGACTGCACGGCCGCCTGCAGCTGCGCGATCTCGTCGCGCAGGGCGGGGTCGGGCGTCTCGGCGGGCTCGGCCGGCCCGCCCGGGGATACAGGTGTCCCAGACATCGTCACCTTTCAATGACGTCGGTCCGCGGACACAGGGCGGAAGCTCGAACAATGCGAACCTGAGGAGTCTACAAGGGCGCACTGACAACGCGCGGTCGCGCGGGATCGGGGGTATGGTCGAAGGGACTCGAGCCCGGTGGTCGCCCTGCTCTCCGAAGGGAGGCGAACGTGCCCCGCCCGAGCCCGCTCGCCGTCACCTCAGAGACGCTCCGACGCGCGGTGCGTCTCATGGAGGAGCGCGCGCAGGAGGACCTGTCGGTGGGCCAGCTGGCCCGTGCGTGCCGGGTGACGCCCCGGGCGCTCCAGTACGCCTTCCGCCGCCACCTCGGCTGCACCCCGATGGCCTACCTCCGCCACGTCCGGCTCGACCTCGCCCGCCAGGAGCTGCGCGACGGCGCCGCGTCCACCGTGGGCGACGCGGCGGCCCGGTACGGCTTCTTCAACCCGGGCCGGTTCGCCGCCGGCTACCGGGAGGCGTTCGACGAGAACCCGAGCGACACGCTCGGTCGCTCCGGCTCCTGAGCGCTCCGGGGGTTCGCCCGCCGTTCACCGCACGCTTCGCAAAGCGGCTGTCCCGGTGGTCCAGACCATGCCACAGTCGAGGCATCGCCTTGCTGGAGACCACGGCAAGCGTCACCCGTACGTGAAGGGAGCCAGCCGTGGTCCACACCATGACCCGCGATCAGCACCCTGTCCTTCCCGCAGCCCAGTCCTCCGCCCCGTCCTCCGCCCCGTCCTCGGTGGAGGCCGAGCGGCACGCGCCGGTCGAGGTCCTCATCGAGGACAACCTCGCGCTGGCCCGGTCCATGGCCGCGCGCTACCGCAACCGCGGCATCGACCTCGACGACCTCGAGCAGGTCGCCCTGCTCGGCCTGACCAAGGCCGCGCAACGCTTCGACCCCGACGCCGGCCACGACTTCCTGTCGTACGCCGTCCCCACCGTCCGCGGCGAGCTGCGCCGCCACTTCCGTGACGCCGGCTGGATGGTCCGCCCGCCCCGGCGGGTCCAGGACCTCCAGGCCCGCATCGCGACCGCCCAGCGCGAGCTCGAGGCCGAGCTCGGCCGCTCCCCGCGTCCGAGCGAGGTGGCCCGGCACCTCGACGAGGGCATCGACGACGTGGTCGAGGCGCTGTCGGCCGACGGCTGCTTCACGCCCACCTCGCTCGACGGCACCGTCGGCGACGGTACGTCGACGCTGGGCGACCTCCTCGGCGCCGACGACCGCGCCATGGAGTCCGCCGAGGCCCGTGTCGTGCTCGACCCCGTCGTCCGGACGCTGTCCGAGCGCGACCGACGCATCGTGCGGCTGCGCTTCTTCGACGAGTGCACGCAGCAGGAGATCGCCGAGGACATCGGGCTGACCCAGGCGCAGGTGTCCCGGGTGCTGACGCGCATCCTGGCCGTCCTGCGCGAGCGGCTCGGCGAGCCCTCGCCCGCCTGAGCCGCCGGGCGATCGGGCATGCTGGCCGCATGCGCTTCACCGAGCACGAGCTGACCGTCGCCGTCACGGCTGCCGCCAGGACCGTGGCGGCCGGCAGGGTGCGCCGGCGGGCGAAGGACGACGACGCCTGGGAAGCGATGAGCAAGATCGACCGCTACCACCTGCTGGAGGCGGTCGGCGGGCAGGTGCTGCCGGTCCTGCTCGCGCTGCCCGACGTCGAGGTGCCGGCCGGCACCCGGCCGACGTTCACCGACGAGCAGGTCGCCACTGCGGTCGAGCAGACGCTCGGCGACAGCGGTGTCGGCCGGCTGCGCCAGAAGGTGGCGGTGGCGGCCCGCGTCACCCTGGTGCGCACGGCGCTCGCGCAGCTGCCCGTGCGCCAGGACCCGGACGCGCTGGTCGTGCCCGACCACCTCTGATGCAGCTCTGACGCAGCTCTGACGCACCGAACCTGAGGAAGGCACTCAGGTTCGGTGCGTACCGTCGAACGCGATGACTCACACGATGCGCACCCACCGGACTGTCCGGACCGCCGTCGGCGCCCTCGCGGCCGCCGCGCTCCTCACCCTCACCGCCTGCAGCTCCGGCGACGACGACGCCCCGGCGTCCGGCTCCTCGTCGTCGGCCGACCCGTCCCCGAGCCCAGACGCCAGCTCCGACTCCGGCTCCGACGCCGGGCCGGACCTCTCCGGCATCCCCGACGTGGTCGCCGAGGTCAACGGCGAGGAGGTCACCAAGGACGAGTTCGTCCCGATCTACGAGGCGACCTTCCAGCAGGCCGCGGCCCAGGCGCAGATGGGTGGCCAGGCCCCCGACGAGGAGGCGCTGCGCAAGCAGGCCGTCGACGACCTGGTGGACACCGAGCTGCTGGCGCAGGAGGCCGAGTCGCGCGGCATCACGGTCAGCGACGACGCCGTCGACGCGGAGCTGGAGACGCTGGCCGAGCAGAACCAGATGGGCTCGGCCGAGGAGCTGCTCGAGGCGGTGGAGAAGCAGGGCCTGAGCCAGGAGCAGGCACGTGCGCAGGTGGAGACCCAGGTGATGGTCGAGCAGCTCGTCGCCGACGAGGACGGCCCGATCGAGCCGTCCGAGAAGGAGCTGCGCGCGCTCTACGCGCAGGTCAAGCAGCAGCAGGCGCAGTCGGGTCAGAAGGGCCAGTCGGTGCCGCCGTTCGCCCAGGTCCGCGACCAGCTCGCGGAGCAGGCCCGGACCCAGCAGGTCGGCGAGGTCGCCGGCTCCATGCTCGAGGACCTGCGCAAGGACGCCGACATCACGATCAACCTGTGACGCTCGTCCCCCCGGGCGTTTGTGCACTTGTTCCTCTCGCGTGACCGGACGAGGCACTAAAGTTCACGACGTGTGTCAGATCCGTGTCGCCGAGGGCGCGGTCCCCCGGCGACCGGCACGGACCGGGGCGCGCCGATGAGGCCGCGGCCGCTGGCGTTGCCGTGGGCGATCGGGTTCGGCGTCGCGTACGCCGTCCTCGCGGTCGCCGCGCGCCTGACCGTCGTCGAGGGGCAGACCGTCAGCCTGATCTGGCCCGCCGCCGGCGTGGCGATGCTCTGGCTGCTCGCGGAGTCCCCCCGCCACCAGCTGCGGGTGCTGCTGCCGCTGACCGTGATCCACGGCAGCGTCTCGATCCTCACCAACGCCCCGGGGACGATAGTGGCCCTCGGAGCCGTCTCGGTCTCGGTCCAGACCTGGCTGACCGTCGTGCTGCTGCGGCGCTGGTGCCCCACCCTGCTGGGAGCGGGCGGGACGGAGAGCTTCCGCTCGCCCAGGACCCTGGGCAGGACGTGCGCCGCCGTGGCGCTCGGGAGCGTGGCCGGGGCGCTCATCGGTGCCGCAGGCGTGCTGGCGTCCGGGACCGGGTGGAACGCCTGGGTGCCCGAGGCGTGGTTCGCCCGGCACTTCACCGGCATCCTCGTCGTCGGCTGCGTCGGCCACCTCGCCTGGGAGTGGCACACCCAGCACCTGCCGCCGCGGGCGCGCGGCGGCTCCCGGCTGGAGCTGACGCTGCTGTGGGTGGTCTCGCTGGCCGCCCTGGTCGCGATCTTCCTCCAGCCCCTGCCGCTCGTGTTCCTCGTGGTCTCGCTCTGCGTCTGGTCGGCCGCCCGCTTCCCGACGTACCTCGCCGCGCTGCACGCCCTCTCGCTGGGCATGCTCGGCCTCGTGCTGACCCTGGCCGGGGTGGGTCCCTACGCCGACCTGGGTGACCCCCTCGAGCAGGCCCTCCTCCCGCAGGTGTTCCTCGTCGCGATCCTGCTGACCGGGCTCGGCGTCGGCACGCTGAGCGACCGGGTCGACAAGCTGGTGGCCCGGACCGCGCGCGCCCAGGAGCGCGCTGCCGAGCAGGCCGCGCTCCTCGCCGAGATGACCGAGAGCATGGACGAAGGGCTCATCGTGGTGGGTCCCGACGGCGGCATCGACCGCAGCAACGGCGCCAGCCGTCGGCTCGCCCACCGGGTCCTGCCCGGCGCTGCGGACGCCGACGCCCTCGCCGCACTCGTCGAGCTGATCGTCTCGCCGAGCGTCGAGAACACCGGCGCCGCGCGCGCGGAGCTCGGCGTCGGCGACGTCCAGGTGCCCCTCCACTCGGGCGAGGAGATCGTCCTCGCAGTGTCGCGTGCGGTGCTGCCGCCGCGACCGGGCGAGGCGGACCGCCCGTCCGTGCTGCTCGTGCTGCGCGAGGTCACCGAGCACCGTCAGGGGCTGCGTCCCCTCGTCAGCTTCGCGTCCACGGCCGCGCACGACCTCCGCGGCCCCCTCACGGCCATCCGCTCGTGGGTCGGCCTGGCCGCCGAGGACCTCGACGCGGACAGCGACACCCTCCTCGCGCTCCAGCGCGCCGAGCGGGCCTCGAGCCAGATGGCCCAGCTGATCGACGACCTGCTCGCCCACGCGCTCGCCGAGGCCGGGGACCTGGTGCCGGAGGACATCGCGCTGACCGGCGCCGACGGGGTGCTCACCCTCGCCGGCGACCTCCTCGGGCCCGACGACGTCCTCGAGGTGCCGGGCCCCCTGCCGGCCGTGCGTGCCGACCGGCTCGCGGTGCGCCAGCTCTTCGCGAACCTCGTCGACAACGCGGTGAAGTACGCCCGTCCGGGCGTGCCCGCGCACATCGAGGTCACGGCGCAGCGCCGGGGGTCCCGGGTCGTCGTCGAGATCCGGGACAACGGCGTCGGGGTCGACGAGCACGAGCGCACGCTGATCTTCCAGCGCTTCCACCGCAGCGACACCGTCCGCTCCGGGTTCCGCGGCACGGGCATGGGGCTGTCGATCTGCCAGACGATCGTGCACCGCCACGGCGGCACGATCGAGTGCCTCGGCGCCGAGCCGGGCCCCGGCGCGGTGTTCCGCTTCGACCTGCCTGCCGCCGAGGGCGACCTGGGCGACGTCCTCCCGCTGCCGGACCCGCAGCGCGCGGCGCGGGCCTCGGCCTAGGACACCTGGCCCGAGCCCAGGTCCGGGCTCAGACGTTGCGCCGGTACTGGCCGCCGACCTCGAAGAAGGCCTCGGTGACCTGCTGCAGCGAGCAGACGCGGGCGGCGTCCATCAGCACGGCGAACACGTTCTCGCCCGAGACGGCCGCGTCCTTGAGCCGCGCCAGGGCCTCCTGTGCCTCCGCGCCGTGCTCGGCCTGGAAGGCCCGCACGCGCGCGAGCTGCGACTCCTTCTCGGCCTCGGTGGCGCGGGCCAGCTCGATCTCCTGGGGCTGCGCGTCGGCGGCCGACTCCTTGACGAAGGTGTTGACGCCGATGATCGGCAGCGAGCCGTCGTGCTTGCGGTGCTCGTAGAGCATCGACTCGTCCTGGATCCGGCCGCGCTGGTAGCCGGTCTCCATCGCGCCCAGCACGCCGCCGCGCTCGTTGATGCGGTCGAACTCGGCGAGGACGGCCGCCTCCACCAGGTCGGTCAGGTCGTCGATGACGAAGGACCCCTGGAGCGGGTTCTCGTTCATCGCCAGGCCCCACTCGCGGTTGATGATCAGCTGGATCGCCAGCGCGCGGCGTACGGACTCCTCGGTGGGGGTCGTGACCGCCTCGTCGTAGGCGTTGGTGTGGAGGCTGTTGGCGTTGTCGTAGATCGCGATCAGCGCCTGCAGCGTGGTGCGGATGTCGTTGAAGTCCATCTCCTGCGCGTGCAGCGAGCGACCGCTCGTCTGCACGTGGTACTTCAGCTTCTGCGAGCGCTCGGAGGCGCCGTACTTCTCCTTCATCGTGATCGCCCAGATGCGGCGCGCGACCCGGCCGAGCACGGAGTACTCGGGGTCCATGCCGTTGGAGAAGAAGAACGACAGGTTGGGCGCGAAGTCGTCGATCTTCATCCCGCGCGCGAGGTAGGCCTCGACGTAGGTGAAGCCGTTGGCGAGGGTGAACGCGAGCTGGCTGATGGGGTTCGCCCCGGCCTCGGCGATGTGGTAGCCCGAGATCGACACCGAGTAGAAGTTGCGCACCTGGTGCTCGATGAACCACTCCTGGATGTCGGCCATCATCCGCAGGCTGAACTCCGTGGAGAACAGGCACGTGTTCTGGCCCTGGTCCTCCTTGAGGATGTCGGCCTGCACGGTGCCGCGGACGTTCGCGAGGGCGTACGCCGCCAGCGTGGCCCGCTCCTCCTCGCTGGGCTCGCGACCCTCCCTCGCGCGGAAGGCGTCGACCTGCTGGTCGATGGCGGTGTTGAGGAAGAACGCCAGCACGGTCGGCGCCGGGCCGTTGATCGTCATCGAGACGCTGGTCGTCGGCGCGACGAGGTCGAAGCCGTCGTAGAGCGCCTTCATGTCGTCGAGGGTCGCCACGGAGACACCGGACGTGCCGACCTTGCCGTAGACGTCGGGGCGCGGGTCGGGGTCGCGGCCGTAGAGGGTGACCGAGTCGAACGCCGTCGAGAGGCGGGTCGCGTCGTTGCCCTCGGAGAGGATCTTGAAGCGCCGGTTGGTGCGCGCCGGGTCGCCCTCGCCGGCGAACATCCGGGCGGGGTCCTCGTTGTCGCGCTTGAACGGGAACACGCCGGCGGTGAAGGGGAAGTAGCCCGGGAGGTTCTCGTTGCGCCAGAAGCGCACCAGCTCGCCGTGGTCGGTGAAGCGGGGCAGCGAGACGCGCGGGATCTTGTTGCCGCTCAGGGACTCCCTGGTCAGCTTGGTGTGGATCTCCTTGTCACGGACCACCACGACCTGCTCGTCGCCGGAGTAGGACTCCACGACGGCGGGCCACGCCGCGATCTGGTCGGCGACCTCGTGCGGGACGTCCTTGCGTGCGGACTCCAGAAGACCGTCCAGGCCCTCGGCTTCCTGCGCCACCGCCTCGATGCGCTGCAACCGCCTGGCCGCCTCGACGAGCCGCTCGGTCTCGGCGTGGTAGCCGCGGACGGTCTCGGTGATCTCGCTGAGGTAACGCACCCGGTCCGCGGGCACGACCTGGCGGATGCCGGAGGAGTGGCGGACGTCGACGTGGGGCAGCGTGCCGTCGTGGACCTCGAGCCCGGCGGCGGCGAGCGCGCCGCGGAGGTGCTGGTAGAGCGCGGTGACGCCGTCGTCGTTGAAGGTCGCGGCGCTGGTGCCGAAGACGGGCATGTCGTCGGGGCCCTTGCCGAAGGCCTCGCGGTTGCGGACCAGCTGGCGTCCGACGTCGCGCAGCGCGTCCTTGGCGCCGCGGCGCTCGAACTTGTTGATCGCGACCGTGTCGGCGAAGTCGAGCATGTCGATCTTCTCCAGCTGCGAGGCGGCGCCGAACTCCGGCGTCATCACGTAGAGCGAGTGGTCGACCAGCGGCACGATGCCGGCGTCGCCCTGGCCGATGCCCGGCGTCTCGACGATCACGAGGTCGTGGCCGGCGGCCTTCATCACCTCGATCACGTCGGCGAGGTGCGCGGGCACCTCGTGCGCGCCGCGGGTGGCCAGCGAGCGGAAGAAGACCCGGTCGCCGTCGAGGGAGTTGGCGCGGATCCGGTCGCCGAGCAGCGCGCCGCCGCCCTTGCGGCGGGTCGGGTCGACCGCGATGACGGCGATCCGGAGCTTGTCCTGCTGGTCGGTGCGGAAGCGGCGCACGATCTCGTCGGTGAGCGAGGACTTGCCCGAGCCCCCGGTGCCGGTGATGCCCAGCACGGGCACGACGCGGCGCGCGGCCGCCGTACGGATGTCGTCGAGCACGGATGCGTCGAGGCGGCCCTCCTCGGCGCCGGTGATCGCGCGGGCGACGGCGAACCGGTCGCCGGTCAGCACCTGCTCGACCGTGACCGACCTGTCGGCCCACAGGTCGATGTCGCAGGCCGCCACCACGGAGTTGATCATCCCGACGAGGCCCATCTTCTGGCCGTCCTCGGGGGAGAAGATGGTGACGCCGGACTCGCG
>JAYSEC010000079.1:5216-13837 GCA_041914085.1 Nocardioides sp. | reverse complement strand
CGCACCGCGCCGGCGAGCCCGATGAGCAGCAGGAAGCAGCCGGCCGTCTGCGGGAAGGCGAAGGCGTCGAAGAACGCCAGGCCGCACGCACCGGCGGCGACCGACGCGAGGATCGCGTGGGCGTAGAGCGCGTGGTCGGCCGCTGACGGGTCGTCGCTCCGGCCCTCGAGGTCGACCCGCGCCTGCCGCGCGCTCACCAGGGCGCAGACGACGAGAGTGAGGAAGGCCAGCAGCCCGACCGCCCCGGCCTCGATCATCAGCCCGAGGTAGGCGTTGTCGAGGATCCAGTACTTCGGCAGGAAGGTGCCGAAGCCGCGGCCGATGATCGGCGAGCTGGAGATGAACTGGCCGGCGATGTCGTAGCTGCCGGTGCGCGAGGCGATGCTCGGGTCCTCGTCGGCGTTGGAGAACAACCCCTGGATCGAGCCCAGCAGGCCGGGCACGGAGACGTACATCACCGCCGTGACGACCGCGACGAACCCGACCGCGGTGAGGCGGCGGCGGTTGTCCCACTTGAGGGCCAGCACCAGCACGCCCGCGACCGCGCAGAGGTACGCCGAGCGCGAGAGCGAGAAGTAGATGGAGGCCATCATCGCGACGAGCATCGCGCGGTAGAGCCACCGGTAGCGCGAGCGGACGGACGCGCACACGATGAGGATCGGCAGGGTCATGCCCAGCACGACGCCGTACTCGATCGGGCTGGTGGAGGTGCCGCTGGGTCGAATGAACCCTGACCGGGAGCCGAGCGTCCACTCCGAGGTGCCGGCCACCAGGCCGGGGATCCGGATGCGGTCGATGTAGAGCTGGCTGGTGGCGTACTGGAGCAGGCCCAGGAGGGCCACCACTCCCGCGGCGAACGCCAGCCGGCGCAGCAGCACGACGTGGCGGTCCAGGCTGACGATGCCGTCGGCGGCCATGAGGGCCACGCCGGCCATGCCGAGTAGCCGGAGCAGCCCCGAGTCGGCGACGCTGATCTCGTCACCGGGCAGCGGGCCGGCCATCGCGTGGGCGTAGACGACCAGCATCACCACGAGGAGGGCGAGGAGGGCGGCCCGCACCGGCTGGACCCCGGTGCCGGTCGGCTCGGACCGGCGCACGGTGAACCACGCCCAGGCCATGAAGATCGCGACGCCCAGCATGTTCGCGGGGCTGCCGGCGCTGCCCAGCGCCTGCACGACCATCGGCGAGGGGATGAACCACAGCAGCGCGAGGTACGCCGTCAGGATCGCGGTGGCGTCGATGCCGCCGCGGCGCCCGGTCACGACGCCTCGTCGCGCTCAGCACCCCGCCGCCGGCGCTTGACCAGCCGCGTCGTCACCGTGCGCTCGGCCGGAGCCTGCGCGGTCGCCACCGAGCGCAGCGGAACGGGCTCGGGCGCGAGGGGCTCGTCGTCCTCGGCGCCCGCCGCGGCGTCGTCACCGACCGGCTCCGGCGGCCCGGCCGCGGCCTCGTCGGCCTCCGCCGCCGTCCCTGCCGGATCCGGGCTGCGCCGTCCGAGGAGCAGGCTGTCGAGCAGCGCGATGAGCATCAGCCCGGCACCGCCCACGCCCGCACCCGCCAGGATGGACGAGCGGATCATCGCCTTGTTGGTCGCCTGCGGCTGCTCGTCCTGGGTGAGCACCGTCGAGGCGACGCGCTCGGCCTCGGGCAGGTCCAGGCCCGACTGGAGGTCGCTCAGCTCGACCGGGACCAGGCTCACCAGCGACTCCAGGGCCTCGGTGGCCACCGTCGGGTCGCCCGCCTCCACCGTGAACAGGATGATCGGTGCGCTGTTGGTGTAGTCGGGGACGATCTCGAAGCTCGTGCCGATCGGGAACGTCGCACCGAACTCGTCGCTGACCTTCTTCGACGTCAGCGCACGCACCACGACGTCGCGGGCCTGGTTGACGCCGCTCAACGTGAGGTAGGGGTTCTCCTGGGTGCTCGACCCGTCGGGCATCGAGCTCTGCGACGGCGGGTAGACCAGCACCGTGCCGGTGGCCTCGTAGACCTTGCCGACGCGCTGCGAGACGACGTACATCGCTCCCAGCGTGAGCACCAGCAGGGCCAGCACGAGGTACCAGCGGCGGCGCAGCGAGCCCCACAGCACACTCATCTCCATGGTGGTCCTCCCTCCCCGCTCAGTCCGCGGCCGCGAGGCGGCCGTCCACGAAGTCGGTGAGCGTGCCCACCGACTCGAACACCTCGCCGGTGAAGTCGTCGTCGTCGATCACGATGTCGAAGCGGTCCTCGAGCGCGGCCGCGAGCTCGACCACCCCGAGCGAGTCGAGCTCCGGGAGCTCGCCGAAGAGCCCGGTGTCGCGCGTGATCGACCCGGCGCGGTCCTCGATGCCGAGGGTGCGGGTGAGCACCTCCACCACCCCGTCCATGCTGTCGGTGCGCTGGCTGGTGACGGTCTCCATGACGCTGGTTCCCCCTGGTGGTTCTGCTGTCTGTCCGATGGATGTGGTCTCGTGCCCGCCCGGGTCGCTCACACCAGCACCTCCTGCGGTGCGGGGTGCCCGAGGAAGGCGGTCGGGCTCGCGGTGAGGCCGTAGGCGCCGGCCTGGAAGACCGCGACGAGGTCGCCCACCTCGACCTCGGGGAGGTCGACCTCCTCGCCGAGCACGTCGAGCGGCGTGCAGAGGCAGCCGACCACGGTGACGGGTCCGGTGGGCTCCTCGGTCGCGCGGCTCGCCAGCGCGACGGGGTAGTTGCGGCGGATGACCTGGCCGAAGTTGCCGGACGCGGCGAGCTGGTGGTGCATCCCGCCGTCGACGACGGCGTAGCTGCGCCCGCGGGACTCCTTCACGTCGACGACGCGGGTGAGGTAGACCCCCGCCTCCCCGACGAGGTAGCGGCCGAGCTCGGTGACGAACGTGGCGTCCGGCAGCGCCGGCGCGAGGCGGTCGTCGACCAGCTCGGCGAGGCGTGCGCCGACGACAGCGAGGTCGAGCCGCTGGTCCTTCTCGAAGTACGGGATGCCCCAGCCGCCGCCGAGGTTGACGTACTCCACCGTGCCCGGCACGTGGCGGGCGAGGTCGAGGACGAGGTCGACGGTCTTCTCGAGGGCCTCGACGAGGATGGCGGCGCTGAGGTTCTGCGAGCCGGCGAAGACGTGGAAGCCGACGACGTCCACGTCGTGCGCGGACACCTCGCCGAGCAGCGAGGGGACGGCCTCGGCGTCGACCCCGAACTGCTGGGGGCCGCCACCCATCCGCATGCCGGAGCCCTTCACCGCGAACGGCGGGTTGACGCGCACGGCGGCGCGCGGGCGCAGCGCGAGCTCCTTGCCGGTGCGGACGAGGCGCTGCAGCTCCGTGCGGGACTCGACCTCGACGGTGACCCCTGCGGCGACGGCGCGCCGCAGCTCGGCGTCGGTCTTGCCGGGCCCGGCGAAGCTGATGGATGCCGGGTCGCAGCCGGTGTCGAGGGCGACCGCGAGCTCGCCCGCCGACGCCACGTCGAGGTGGTCCACCAGGCCGGCGAGGTGCTGCACGACGGCCGGCATGGGGTTGGCCTTCACGGCGTAGCCCAGCCGCAGTCGGGCGGGCACGGCGGCACGCACCTCCGCGACCCGCGAGGTGATGTGCGACCGGTCGTAGGCGAAGAACGGGGTCGCGCCCACCCGCTCGGCGAGGCGGTCCACCGGGATGCCACCGACGAGCAGGCGGCCGTCGGCGGTGCCGTGGGCGGCGACGTGGTCGCTGGTCCTCATCGGGTGAGCTCCTCGCGCAGCAGGACCCGGTCGAACTTGCCGTTGGGGGAGCGCGGCAGCTCGCTGCGCACGACCACCTCGGCGGGCACCATGTAGCGCGGCAGCTGGCGCCGGAAGACCTCGACGAGGTCGCCCGGGTCGAGGCTCTCCCCGGACGGGCTGACCACGACGACCACCCGGTGCCCGAGCGCCTCGTCGGGCAGGCCGAGGGCGACGGCGTCGCGGACCAGGCCGCTGTCGTAGGCGACCTCCTCGATCTCCGTCGGGCTGATCCGGTAGCCGGAGGTCTTGATCATGTCGTCGGTGCGGCCGACGAAGTAGAGGAAGCCCTCCTCGTCGGCGACCACCCGGTCGCCCGACCACACCGCCAGCTCCGGCGTGCGCCAGTCGGCGTGGTCGCCGGGCACGGGCCGGAACCGCTCGGCGGTCTTCTCCGGGGCTCCCCAGTAGCCCTGGGCGACGAGCGCACCGCGGTGCACCAGCTCGCCCTCCTCGCCGGGCGCGCACGGGGTGCCGTCGGGGCGGACCACGAGGATCTCGGCGTTGGGGATGGCCTTGCCGATCGAGTCCGGCCGCCGGTCGACCTCCGCCGGGTCGAGGTAGGTCGAGCGGAACGCCTCGGTGAGGCCGTACATCAGGAACGGGCTGGCCTGCGGGAAGATCTCGCGCAGCCGCGACAGGGTCGCCTGCGGCATCCGGCCGCCGGTGTTGGCGAAGTAGCGCAACGACGCGGTCGCCTCGGCCGGCCACTCGGTGGCGACGAGCTGGATCCACAGCGGCGGCACGCAGGTGAGGCCGGTGACGCCGTGGCGCGCACAGAGGCGTACGACGTCGCGCGGGAGGAGGTAGTTGACCAGCACGACGTGCGCCCCGGAGGCGAAGGCCGTGGTGACCTGGCTGAGACCGGCGTCGAAGCTCAGTGGCAGCGCCGCGAGGATGACGTCTCGGTCATGGTTGCCGAGGTAGTGGGAGACGCTCTCGGCTCCGACGATGAGGTTGCGGTGCGAGAGCACGACGCCCTTGGGGCGGCCGGTGCTGCCGGAGGTGTAGAGGATCGCCGCGGTGTCGACGTCGATGACGTCGCGGCCGATGGGCGCGTCGGCCGCGGCGGCCAGGAGGGCGTCGAGGTCGTGGAGCCCGACCTCGCCGTCGGTGGGCTCCAGGTCGGTGCCACCGTCGACCAGCACGACGTGCGCGAGGGCCTCGCAGCCCTTGGCGTCGTCGCGCATCGCCTCCCAGCGCTGGCGGGACGTCACGAGCACGCGCACGTCGCAGTCGCCGAGGATGTAGGCCACCTGGGCGCCCTTGAGCGCCGGGTTGACCGGCACGAAGACCGCCCCGGCCGCCGAGGCGCCGAAGATCGCGGTGACGGTCTCGGGACGCTTGTCGAGGTAGACCGCGACGCGGTCGCCGCGCTGCACGCCGAGCCGGGCCAGCACCTCGGCGGTGCGCCTGGTCTGCTCCCACAGGGTCGCGTAGTCCAGCGTGACGTCCTGGTGGCTGAGTGCGGGACGGTCACCGGAGCGGTCCGCGCGTTCCTCGAGCAGGTGGTGCAGGTTCGTCCGCATCTGGTCAGGCCCCCTCTTCCTCACCCCGGCCACCGCCCCCCGGCGACCGGCGGCACGTCGAGTGGCCGACTCGACGTCCCTGCCGGGACGCTACGTACCGGAGGCCCCCGCATGGGCGTCTCCGGCGGCTAGTACCGGATTTGGGGTAGCGGCCCCGGCCACGGTGCGGTCGTACAGGTCCAGCCACCCCGGCCCGCGCGGCGCCCGCAGCAGCCGCGGCCGGACGAGAGTGCGCATGGCGGCCCGGGCGATCGCGTCGCCACGCAGCGCGCGGGTCGACTCCCGCAGCACCAGCGCGACCCAGTACAACGCCGTGCGCGGGCGCGAGGAGAGCCGGGAGAACAGCAGCAGCCGGTTGGCCGTGAGCAGCGCCCACAGGCGCGGCGAGGTGCCGGACCCGCCCTCGAGGTGCTGTGCGCCGGCCGCAGGGACGTAGGCCACCCCGAGGCCGTGCCGGCCGGCCCGCAGGTGGAAGTCGGTCTCCTCGGAATAGAGGAAGTACGACTCGTCCCACGCGCCGCAGGCGTCGAGGCAGGCCCGGCTGACCAGCTGCGTGGAGCCCTCGGCCCAGTCGGGACGGGCGTCGGCGGCGTAGCGGGCGGGGTCGGTGACGACCTCGCCGAGGGCCGGCCAACGGCCCGCCACGGTCGCGCCGACGAGCGCGTCGGCGAAGGCCCGCAGCAGGGTCGGGCGCCGGCGCATCGAGTGGATCAGCTCCCCGTCGGCGTCCGTCAGGCGAGGTACGGCGATCCCCGTGCCGGGTGCCTCGAGCGCGGCCAGCAGCCGCGGCAGGCAGCCGGGGCGGAGCCTGACGTCGGGGTTGAGCACGAGCACCGCCGGCGCGTCGGGGACCGCGGCGATCGCTGCGTTGACCCCGGCGGCGTAGCCGGCGTTGCGGCCGGTCTGCAGGATCGTCGCCCCGGGCGCGAGCGATCGCGCCACCTCGACGGTGTCGTCGCGTGAGTCGTTGTCGACCACGACGAGGTGGTGGGGCACGTCGCCCGCGCCCGCCGGCAGCGACGCGATCAGCCCGGGCAGCACGTCGGCGCTGTTCCACGTCACGACCGCGATGGCGACCGGCCTCATGCGGCCACCGCCGACCTGGGACGCCGGCGCCGCAGCGACGTGCGAGACGGGGCGGGGGCGGGGGCAGGTGCGGGCCGGCGGCTCGGCCGGCGCCGCTCGAGCGCCAGGAGGACGGCGAGCGTGACGGCCATCCCGGACAGGCCGGTGGCGGCGAGCGCGCGCGAGCGGCTCCCGGAGACCGGGATGACCGTCGGGTACTTCGACGAGGGAACGGCGCGGGCCCGCAGGTTGAGCGGGGCGCCCATCTCGTCCTGGAGCTCCTCGAGCAGCACCGAGACCCGCAGCGAGGTGGCGCGCGCGGTGGCGAGCACCTCCTCGGGGCTGGAGGCCGCGACCTGCACGTCGAGGTAGTTGGCCGGGAAGAGCGGTCGCCACTGCGTGCCGAGGTTCGGCGTCCGCACCTGCACGCCCTCGCGGTACCCCTCCCCGACGATCGTCGCCGCGACGTCCCCGGTCAGCAGCGGTGGTGCGCCGTCGTTGAAGTCGGTGGCGAGCACCCCGACCAGCGGCTGCAGGCCGTAGACCGGGTCGTCGAGCACGGTGGTCTTCTGCGCCCCGCTGGGACCGACCAGCAGGATGTTGTACTGCGTCCAGTAGACCGGCGCCTGCTTCGTGACGACGTACAGCGCGCCGACGGTGAGGACGGCGCCGAGCAGCACGACGTACCACCGCCGCAGGGCGGCGGCGATGAGGTCGCGAGCGGTCATCCGATCTCCTGCACGGGTTCGACGAGCCGGGGCGGGAGGTGGAGGTACGCCGTGGTGCTGCGCTTCTGGTCGATGTCGGCCCACACCCGCTCCACCTGCGCGGTGGTGAGCCCGGCGGCCGCCGCGACGTCCGCGACGGGTCGGCCGGTGTTCTTGCCGTGCAGGCAGACGTCCATCAGGTTCCAGGGCAGGGAGAAGTAGAACTCCTCCTGCGACTGGGGCAGGGAGTACGTGTCGGTCGTCGAGGGCCGGGTGCGGATGGCCTCGGGGACGCCGAGGTGCTCGGCGAGCGCGTACACCTGGGTCTTGTAGAGGTGCGCGATCGGCTTCACGTCGGCGGCGCCGTCACCGAGCTTCACGAAGAAGCCCTGGTCGTACTCGAGCCGGTTGGGCGTCCCGGTGACGACGTAGTTGAGCCGGTCGGCGTGGTAGTACTCGACCATCCGGCGCGCCCGCTGCTTGAAGTTCGTCGCGGCCACGATGCCGAGGTAGGACTCGGTGGTGAGCCGGTGGCGGGTCGTCGTGCCGTCGGGCGCCTGCACGACCACCGAGTAGAGCCGGAGGCTCTCGGAGTCGACCACGCTGGGCAGCACGATCTTGGAGAGGTGGTCGGGGCCGTAGTCGGGGCAGACCATCCGGATGGCCGCGTCGCGGCGCTCGTAGCACCCCGCCGCCTGCAGGATCGGCGTGATGTCCTCGACCACCGAGTCGATGCCCAAGGCGTCCGACACCATGGTGCTGAAGCCGAGGGTGTCCTCGGAGGAGTCACGCTCGGGCATGTGGATGCCGAAGACCCGCTTGGCGCCGAGGGCCTCCACGCAGAGCGCGGCCACGACGCTCGAGTCGATGCCGCCCGAGAGCGCGACGGTGGCGCCCTTGCGCCGCGACCGACCCAGGTAGTCGCGCAGCATCGCGGTGATCCGGGCGACCTCGGCGTCGAGGTCGAGCGCGAACGGGTCGTCGAGCGCGGTGCTGGACTTCATGGTGGTCATGCGGTGCTCCTCGCGGGCTGGAGCCGGTCGATGACGGTCATCGGCTCGGGCGGGTCGTGGTCGGTGGCCCGACCGGCGTCGACCACGAGCTGCTGGTGCAGCAGCTGCGTGGAGAGGACCGCCAGCAGGCGCATGTTGTCGGTGTTGCCGGTGCGGACGCCGCGGGTGCGGGCCGCCTTGGCGAGCAGGCCCTGGACGGCGCGCGGGTTGAAGACGCCGGCGTCGGCGATCGCGGAGGCGGAGGTGACGTCGCCGAGCCAGTCGGGCGTGGCGTCGCCGAAGAAGCTCGCGGTGTCGGGCGCCCGGTAGGGCTGCTTGGGGCGGCGCCTGATCTCCTCGGGGACGAGGTCCTCGAAGGCGAGCTTGAGCAGGTGCTTCTCGTCGAGGCCGCACAGCTTGTGGCGGGCCGGCAGCTGGTTGGCGAAGGCGATGACGTCCTTGTCGAGGAACGGGAAGCGACCCTCCACGGAGTTGGCCATCAGCATCCGATCGCCCTGGCTGGACAGGATGTAGCCGGGCAGCAGCGTGGTCATCTCCAGCCACTGGGCGCGCGCGAGCGGGTCCCACGAGG
>JAYSEC010000079.1:0-5116 GCA_041914085.1 Nocardioides sp. | reverse complement strand
GCGGTGATGGAGGAGTCGATGCCGCCGGAGAGGTAGGCGCCGACGGGCACGTCGCTGCGCAGGAAGCGCAGCCGGGCGGCCTCGACGATGCGGTCCCGCAGCTCGCGGGCGTTCTCCGTGACGTCCTGGCCCGGCTCCGCTCCCCGCGCCGGGAAGTCGACGCTCCAGTAGGGCCGGCGCCGGAAGCCGTCGCGGTCGAGCACGGCGACGTACCCGGGCTCGAGCTGCTCGATGCCACGGAAGACGGTGCGTGGCGCCACGGTCGACCAGTACGTCAGCACCTGGTCGAGGCCCACGGGGTCGAGCTCGCGCGGCAGCGCGGGGTCGGCCATCAGCGCCTTGACCTCCGAGGCGAAGGCGATCCGGTGGGCGTCGCGGGTGAAGAACAGCGGCCGCACCCCGAGCCGGTCGCGGGAGAGCACCAGGCGGCGCTCACGGCTGTCCCAGAGGGCCAGCGCCCACTGGCCGTTGAAGCGGGTGAAGCACTCCTCGCCCCACTCCTCCCACGCGTGCACGACGACCTCGGTGTCGCTGTGGGTGCGGAAGCGGTGGCCGCGGCGGCGCAGCTCGTCACCGAGCTCGACGTAGTTGAAGATCTCGCCGTTGAAGGAGATCCAGAGGGTGCCGTCCTCGTTGCACAGCGGCTGAGCGCCGCCCTCGGTGTCGATGATCGCGAGCCGGGTGTGGCCGAGGGCCGCCTGCTCGTCGAGGTAGAGGCCGCTGCCGTCGGGGCCGCGGTGCTGGAGACGACCGATCATCCGGGTCACCAGCTCGCGGTCCGGGGGAGGCCCGTCGGTGACGACGACCCCGCAGATGCCGCACATCAGGCGGGCCTGCCGGCGCGCGCGAGGACGGCACGCATGCCCTCGGCGGTGCCCAGCCGGTCGGGGTCGATCTCGTCCTCGCGCAGGACGACGTCGAAGACGTCCTCGAGGAAGATCGCGGCCTTGACGGCCTCGAGCTGCCGGTCGCCGGCCGGGTCGCGGAGCCGGGCGTACTCCGCCAGCGCCCGGTCGACCTGCTCGTCGCGCGCGGGCGCGGGGCGGCGTACGCGGTAGTTGAGCATCGGCGAGTTGTCGTAGTCGGCGTTCACGACGCGGCCGGGGTTGCCCGCGACGAGGGCGCGCGGCGGGACGTCGCGCGCGATCACCGTGCCGGCCGAGATGGTGGCGCCGTCGCCGATGGTGACGTCGCCGGTGATGGTGGCGCCGGGGCCGATCCACACGTCGTCGCCGATGCGCGGCACGCCGTGGTCACCGGCCGCGACCCGCTGGCCGATGGTCACGTTGTGGTGGAGCACGCAGTTCTCCCCGATGGTCACCGGGCCGATGAAGACGCCGGTGTGGTGCATCAGGTAGAGGCCGGGCCCGATGCGGGCGCGGTGGTCGATCTCGGCGTGGTGCACCGTCGACGTACGGCGCCGCCACACCGCGCTCGCGACGCGGGGGGCGAGCCCCAGCACGCGGTGCTGCCGGTGGTAGCGGCGCACGGCCTGGTCGAAGCGGTAGCACGCGACGACGCGGAAGTCGGCGTTGAGCAGCCACAGCCGCAACCGCTGGCGCAGGCCGCGCCGGCCCTCCGCCGAGATCGTGTAGTACTTGTCCAGGTCCGTGCGGAACGGACGCAGGTCCGGGTCGTCCTCGACCCGGGACGTGGTTGCCCCCATGGCTGCCCCCCCGAGCCGCGCCTCAGCCGACGGGCTGGGCGGCCCCGGTCTTGGCGAGCACGAAGCGGGTCAGCCCGCCGATGCTGCCGAGGTTCTCGAAGACGGTCTCGGACTCGGCCACCTCGATGCCGAAGCGGTCCTCGAGGAACTCGATGAGCTCGAGGATGCCCGTGGAGTCCACGACGCCCTTCTCGAGCAGCGACTCCTCGTCGCCGGGCAGGCGGTCGGTGTCGCCGAAGAGGTAGTTGTCCCCCATGAACTCGCGCAACGTCTCCCTGATCTCGTCACGCTGCATCTGGTCCTGCACGTCGGCCTCCCAAGTGTGTCTCGTCGAGCCCGCCCCCCGGAGGGCCCGCCGATCAGTGGAACAGGTCACGGGGCCCGTTCCGGGCGCCGACGGCGACGCTCCCCAATAGTGGTGACGGGTCCCGGCAGGCCCCGGTCCCGGGCGTCGCAGGGGCCTACCGTGCCACCGTCGGACCGCTCGTCGTGCGGGCCGGGAACGGGGGACCTCGATGCTGGGTGCAGGGACCGACATCGTGTCGGTGACGCGGATGGCCGGCCTGGTGCGGACCGGCGGCGACCGCTTCCTGCGTCGCTGGTTCACGGGCGCCGAGATCGCCTACTGCACGTCGATGGCGCGGCCCGAGCTGCACCTGGCGGCCCGGATGGCCGCCAAGGAGGCCGTCGTGAAGGCGTTGCACGGCCCGGCCGACGGACCCGTGCCCTACGGCTCCATCGAGATCACCCGTGGCGACGACGGCGTACCTGGCGTGGTGCTGAGCGGCGAGGTGCTGGCCTTCGCGCGCGAGCGCGGCGTCGGGCCGATCCACGTGTCGATGTCGCACTGCGACGAGTACGCCGTCGCGGTGGCGCACGCCGAGGCCGCGCCCGTCGGCTGACGCGGTCGTCTACCTGCGGGACCGACCCGCTCCCAGGGGCACCGCCTGGGGGCGGCTCCACTCCTCGGGCGGCTGGGCCGCGGCCGGTCCGCCCACCAGCCACACCTCGCCCCACTGGACCCCGGCGAGCCAGTCGCCGTCGGCCAGGAGCGGGCGCAGGCGCGCGAGCTCGCCGACCTCGAGGCCGGTCACCAGGACGCGGTCGGCCGGGTCCAGGGAGGCCAGGGCGACCGGCAGCTCCGGGAGCCGCAGCGCGGCCATCGAGACCGGACGCCCGTTGCGCTCGAGCACCACCGGCATGCCGGCACGCGCGGCGAACCCGCCGATCCGGTCGACGTTGACCAGGTGCAGCGGGTGGCTCGGTGACCAGTCGACGAGGTCGACCTCGTGCGCGATGTCGGCGAGCACGACCGGCACGTCGAGCTCGGTGCGCACCTGCGCGGCCAGGCGGGACTGCCGCAGCCAGGTGTGGCGCCAGGTGTGGTCGCGCACGACCGGCAACCGGCGCCAGTCCGGTCCGCGCCTGCCGACGGTGCCGCACGTGGTGTGGATCGGCTGGAGCGCGGGGTAGCGGTCGCCGACGTGGCGGTGGGCGTCGTCGAGGCGCGCGAGGTTCGTCGACATGCTGTTGTGGGTGATGGCAGTGTCCACCGCGCCGGCCAGCCGTCCCGCCGCGCGCACGCGCAGGGCGTACTCCACGGCGTAGGCGTGCCAGGCCAGCTCGGGGTCCTCGCTCAGCGGCTCGGCGAGCAGGTCCGCACGGCGGGCGATGACCAGCACCTCGTCGAGCGTGTCGACCGGGATCGGGCTCGGTGCGGACTCGCCGATGAGGATGACGCGGTCGCGCAACCGGCCCGCCGACGTACGGCTCGCGGTCATGCCGTTGGCGCCCAGGATCCCCCAGCGCTCGTCCTCCAGCCACGCCGCGCAGGCGGCGAGCTGGTCGAGGTCGTGCAGGTAGACGTCCTGGTGGACGAGCACCACGACGTCGTGGCTCGCCATCCGGACCGCGTGGTTGAGCGCGGCGCCGGCGGTCGCGAAGGCGTGCGTCGTGTTGTCGATGGGGAGGTACTCCACCTCGACGGGTCCGTCGTACGCCTCGAGAGAGCGGTCCAGGCAGTGGCGTCGCACGACAGGGTCGTTGTAGACGCACGCGATCGTCAGTCCCACGCCCGGGAGTCGACCACGGCTCGCACCTGCCGCGGCCGGTCGAGGAGGGACATCCCCCGAGTGGGGTACGCGCGTGCAGCCGCATCCGGGTGATGCTGGGGTCAGGGGGTACGCCGATGGCACGGGATCGACGGACGGCGGTGGTCGCTGTCGCGGCGCTGGTCGCTGCGGGCCTGGGGGTCGCGGGCTACCGCGAGCTGACCGGGCCGGAGCCGTCCGCGGCGCCGTCGTCCACGCCGACCACGTCCTCCGTGTCGGAGTCCGCCGCGCCCTCGCCGACCGGTGAGGAGCCGTCGGGCCACGACACCTCGGGCCGCCCCGGCGAGGACAACACCGGCGTGCCGCCCGGGACCGAGCTCGAGCCGTACGCCGGCCCCTGCACGCTCGTCGAGACCGCCGTGCTGTCGGGCGTGGACGCGACCGGAGTGTGCCCGGCGATCGTGGTGCAGGCCCCGGACGTCCTCATCGAGGACTCCCGGGTGCCGCGGGTGGAGTCGACCGCCACCCAGGTCGACGCGAGCTACTCGGTCGAGGTGGTCGACTCCGAGGTGGTCGCGGGTGCCTGGATCGGCGGCGCGATCTGGGGCAGCAACCTCACCGTGCGCCGCGTCGAGGTGACCGGGGGCCAGCACAGCGTGCACTGCGGCAGCCACTGCCTCGTCGAGGACTCCTGGCTGCACGACCAGCACAACCCCGACGGCGAGGCCGCCCACAACAACGCGTTCATCACCAACGGTGGCACCGACATGGTCGTGCGGCACAACACCCTCCACTGCACGCCGACGCTCAACGCCACCGGCGGCGGGTGCACCGCCGACCTCTCGCTCTTCGGCGACTTCGAGCCGGTGCGCGACGTGCTGGTCGAGGGCAACCTCTTCAAGGCCAACGCCTCCTCCGTCCCCTACTGCGCCTTCGGCGGGGACGCCCCCGGCAAGCCCTACCCCCAGGCCACCGGCATCGTCTTCCGCGACAACGTCTTCGAGCGCGGCACCAACGGCACGTGCGGCGTCTACGGCCCCGTCACCTCTTTCGACCCCACCGCCCCCGGCAACGTCTGGGAGGACAACACCTGGGACGACGGCAGCCCGCTGGCCCCCTGACTCCGGTGGTTGAGGTGCGAGCGATCCGCTCCCGGTGGTTGAGGTGCGAGCGGCCCGCACTCGGTGGTTGAGGTGCGAGCGGAGCGAGCCTCGAAACCACGCCCTCCCCGGTGGTTGAGGTGCGGGCGGAGCGAGCCTCGAAACCACTCCCTGGCCGGTGGTCGAAAAGGGGCAAGTCCCGTCACGAAGCCCTTTCCACAGCACGGCAAGATCGCGGCGACTGTCGGTGCCAACGACTACAATCGAACACATGAGCGAGGTGCTGGAACAGGAGATCG
>JAYSEC010000078.1:0-13957 GCA_041914085.1 Nocardioides sp. | reverse complement strand
CGGGCGATCTCCTTGACCTGGTCGTCGAACTTGCGGATGTTGCCCGGGTTGACCCGGACCGCCGCGCACCCGGCGTCGATGGCGGCGAAGACGTACTTCGGCTGGAAGTGGATGTCGGCGATGACCGGGATCTGCGAGTGCTGCGCGATCTCCGGCAGCGCGTCGGCGTCGTCCTGGCTCGGGCAGGCCACGCGGACGATGTCGCAGCCGGTGGCGGTGAGCTCGGCGATCTGCTGGAGCGTGGCGTTGACGTCGGAGGTCAGCGTCGTGGTCATCGACTGGACCGAGATCGGCGAGTCGCTGCCGACGCCCACCGACCCCACCTTGATCTGGCGGGTCTTGCGGCGGGGGGCCAGCACGGGGGGCGGGAGGGCGGGCATGCCCAGGCCGACAGAAGTCATGGCGCCAGTCTAGGAGGCCGGACCCCGCGGACCCGAGTCGGCGGACGTGAGCGTGGCCTCAGCCGACGGGTCAGCTGAGGTGCAGCGGGACGACGAGGTCGGCGACGATCAGCACGACACCCATCACCAGCATCGCCAGCCCCACGACGTACGCCACCGGCAGCAGCTTGGCGACGTCGACGTGCCCGGGGTCGGGACGACCGCGCAGGCGGGCGAGACCCCGCTTGAGCCCTTCGTAGAGGGCACCGGCGATGTGGCCGCCGTCGAGGGGCAGCAGGGGCACGAAGTTGAACATGCCGATGAAGAAGTTGAAGCTCGCGATGAGGAAGAGCAGCGTGACGAGTTTGTCGACCAGTGGGAAGTCCGCGCTGGCCGCCTCGCCGGCGAAGCGCCCACCGCCTACGATGGACACCGGGCTCTCGGGGTCGCGCTCCTGCAGGCCGACGACGGCGCGGCCGACCTCGTAGACCTTCACCGGCAGCTGGCCGAGCGCCTTGACCGTCTCGACGGTCATCGTCCCCATCTGCCCCACGGTGTAGAGCGGGCCGCCGGTCGCGAGGTGGACCTCGGGCTGGACGCCGAGGAAGCCCACCTCCGTCAGCGTCTCGTCCTCGAGGGAGGTCTGGCGCAGGGTGACGGTGGTGTTGGTCTCGAGCGTCAGCAGCTCACCGTCGCGGCGCACCTCGATGACGGCGTCGCCGTCGGCGTTGGCGCGGATGAGCGACTGGAACGACTCCCAGTCCCGGAACGGCGTGCCGTTGAAGCTGACGATCTCGTCACCGGGCCGGATGCCCGCCGCGAGCGCGGGGGTCTCCGGGTCGGTGGCCTCGCAGGTGGTGCGCTCCTCCGACACCGGGATGACGCACTCGGGCACCGCGGCGACGGTCGGCTCGACCACCTCGTCGCGGGGGTTGCCGTAGGTGGCGAACAGGATGACGAACAGCGAGAAGGCGATGGCGATGTTGACCATCGGTCCGCCCGCCATCACGATCACCTTCTTCCACCACGGCAGGCGGTAGAACAGCCGGTCGGTGTCGTGCTGCTTGACGTACTCCCACTCGGCCGCCCGGGCGTCGGAGATCAGCTGGGTGAACATGCCCGTGTTCGAGCGGCGCACCTTGTGGACCGGCTCGCCGTCCTCGTCGTACGTCGTCTCCTCGACGAGGCCCTCGGCACCCGGGGGCAGCATCCCGACGATCTTGACGTAGCCGCCCAGCGGGATCGCCTTGACGCCGTACTCGGTGTCGCCGATCTGCTTGCTCCACACCGTCGGCCCGAAGCCGATGAACCACTGCGGGACCTTGCAGCCGAACTTCTTGGCCGGGATGAGGTGGCCGAACTCGTGGAGGCCGATCGACGCCAGGATCGCCACGACGAACGTGACGACGCCCAGGGTGTAGAGCAGGGCGGTCATGCGGGGGATCCTTCTCGGGTTCGGGCGTCAGATGAGGGCCGACGCCTCCGCGCGCGCCCAGGCGTCGGCAGCGAGGACGTCGTCCACGGTGAAGTGCTCCCTCGATGGTACGTCGTGGAGGTCCAGGACCCGGGAAACCGTGGTGACGATGTCGGGGAACTTCAGCCGGCCCTCGTGGAAGGCGTCGACCGCCACCTCGTTGGCCGCGTTGTAGACCGCCGGGGCGGTGCCGCCCCGCTCCCCCGCGGCGCGGGCCAGCGTGACGGCCGGGAAGACCTCGTCGTCGAGCGGCTCGAAGCGCCAGTCGGACGCCTTCGTCCAGTCGATCGGGGTCTCGGCGTCGGGCACCCGGTCCGGCCACCCCATGCCCAGAGCGATCGGCACCAGCATCGTCGGCAGGCCGAGCTGGGCGACGACGGCGCCGTCGACGAACTCCACCATCGAGTGGATCAGCTGCTGCGGGTGCACGACCACGTCGATGCGGTCGAAGGGGATGTCGAACAGCAGGTGCGCCTCGATCACCTCGAGGCCCTTGTTGACCAGCGTCGCGGAGTTCGTGGTGATGACGCGGCCCATCGCGAAGTTGGGGTGGGCCAGCGCCTGCTCGGGGGTGACGTCGGCGAGCTCGGCGGCGCTCCGGCCGCGGAACGGTCCGCCGGACGCGGTCAGCACGAGGCGGCGCACCTCTGAGGCCGAGCCCGCGCGCAGGCTCTGCGCGATCGCGCTGTGCTCGGAGTCGACCGGCACGATCTGGCCGGGCCGCGCGCGCTCCTTCACCAGCGGGCCGCCGATGATCAGCGACTCCTTGTTGGCCAGCGCGAGCGTGGTGCCGGCGTCGAGGGCCGCGAGCGTGGGCCGCAGCCCGACCGCGCCGGTGATCCCGTTGAGCACGACGTCGCAGGCGCGACCGGCCGCCTCGGTGGAGGCCTCCTCCCCCAGCCCGGAGTACGCCGGCGCGAACTCCGCGACCTGCGCCTCGAACAGCGCGCGGTTCGAGCCCCCGGCGGTGAGGCCGACCACCCGGAAGCGATCGGGGTGGGCGCGCACGAGGTCGAGCGCCTGGGTGCCGATGGATCCCGTCGAGCCGAGGATCACGATGTCGCGCGCAGTCACGGGCGCCAGTGTGTCAGGTGCCGCCTGCGGTCCTACGGCGTGTGGAACGACCACAACCGCAGGCCGCCGACCACCACCACGCTCGCGCCGTCGGGGACCGGGACGTCGTGGACGTCCGACGCGCCGAGGGCGGCGAGCACGCTGAGCTCGTCGTCGCGGTGGCGGGCCAGGATCGCGTCGCCGGGCACGTCCGCGGACGGGGCCGGGTCGGTGCGCCCGGCCCGCATGGCGACGTCCCAGGGCAGGTCCTCGCCGTCGACGGTGAAGACCACGGCTCCGTTGACGCGGCGGACCTGCACCGGCCCCTCGGCGCCGGGCGAGTCGTCGTACGCCACCACGGCGCCGACGCGCGCGGCCGCGAGCGCGGCGACCACCGCCTCCTCGGCCGGCAGCGACCCGATCACGACCCGGCCCCCGACGTCGGTGCCGAAGGCCCTCAGCACCCCCGCGCACGCAGCCACCTCGGTCAGCAGCCAGGCGTAGGTGCGTCCCCTGCCGTCGAGGGACACCGCGTCGTCGTCGGCTCGCCCGCGGATCACGTGGATGTCGAGGGCGTTGTAGCAGGCGTTGAGCGTGCCGGGATCGTCCCCGCTGGGCGGCCGGAACCAGGTGACCTCCGTCATGCGAGCCCGTTGTCGGCCGTCGCGGCGGGCTTGGACGGGGTGCGCAGCCAGGCGGTGAAGAAGGCGCCGAGGTCCTGGCCGCTGACGCGGGACGCGACCTCCTCGAACTCCGCGGTCGCGCCGTTGCCGCCGCGCTGCTCCTTGATCCAGGTGCGGAGGACCCGCCAGAACACCTCGTCCCCGACGCGGTTGCGCAGCGCCTGCAGCGTCATCGCGCCGCGGCCGTAGATCGCGCCGTCGAAGACCTTCTCCGCCCCGGGGTCGGCGACGGTCACCTTCCAGAACTCCGACTGTGCCGTCATCGAGTCGTAGTAGGACTTCAGGATCTCGCGGCCGGTGCGCTTGCCGTGGGTCTCGCTCCAGCGCCACTCCATGAAGCTGGCGAAGCCCTCGTTGAGCCAGATGTCGCGCCACTGCTGCACGGCGATGTCGTCGCCGAACCACTGGTGGGCCAGCTCGTGGACGACGAGGCTGGTGTAGCTCCCGCCGACCGCCGGGTAGGTCGGGCGCGTCTGGTTCTCCAGCGCGAAGCCCGGGTCGAGCGAGGTCGTCAGGCCGCCGACCACCGAGAACGGGTAGTCGCCGAGGTCCTTCTCGAGCCCGGCGACCACGGCGGGCGTGCGCTTCATCAGTCGCATGCTGGCCGCGCGGTCGTTCGCGCCGAGCCGGTCGGAGACGGCGACCAGCCAGGGCAGCCCGCGGTGCTTGCCCCGGGCGATGGTGAAGTCGCCGGCGGCGAAGAAGGCGAGGTACGGCGCCATCGGCTCGTCGGCACGCCAGTGCCACGTGGTCGCGGACCTGCCGACGTCCCTGCCGCGCAGCTTGCCGTTGGAGATGACCTCCCGGCCGTTGGGCACGCGCACCTTCACGTCGACGACCGCCTTGTCGAGGGGGTGGTCGTTGGCGGGGAACCACCACGGTGCCATGTGCGGCTCGTTCATGGTGACGACCTCGTGGCCGTCGGCGAGCCAGTTGCGCTCGCCCGCGTAGGAGTGGCGGCCCGGCTTGTCGGCGTACGTCACGACCACCGTGTGCCTGCTGCCCGCGACGAGCGGCGCGGACGGCGTGATCCGCAGCTCGTGCCCGCCGTCGGACTTCGCGAACCCCGCCCGGTCTCCGTCCACCGTCACGGCGTCGACGTCGAGCAGGAAGTCCAGCGAGAAGCTGCTGAGGTCGGCGGTGGCGACCAGCTCGACCGTCGTGCGCCCGGCCAACCGCCTGGAGCCGAGGTCGTAGCGGTTGACGATGTCGTAGCGAGCGACGTCGATGCCACCGTTGCCGTCGAGCGGCCAGTAGGGGTCGCCGATGCCCGCCGCGCCGTCGGCCGCGGCCAGAGGCGACTCCGCGGTGGCCGTGCTGGTGGCGGGCCCCATCGCGGTGGCACTCGTCAGGGCGACGGTCAGGGCCGCGCAGAGCGCGGTGGACAGGAGGGGCCGGGTGGCACGCGTGGTCACCGTCCGAACCTAGCGCGTCCGTCCTCCGGTCGCCGCCCGCTCGGCCGGGCTGCCCCTCGTCACGTAAATGCGTTGCGGCACCCACCCGTCGCCCCCGACGATGGTCCCGGCGTTCCGCCACACCGGGTGCTGCCTGCACCCCGTGCCCCGTCCGAAAGGAGCCGTGACATGTCCATCACTGTCCTCGGCCTGCCCGCCGACCACCTTTCGCACACACGGAGCACCTACCTTGACGCACACCTTCCCGGAGGACTTCCTCCGGCCTGACGACCGTTCGCCCCTCGAGGGGATCGACGAGTCGTTCGTCTTCACCTACGACACCTACGCCGACGAGCTCGGCGCAGGTCAACGATGGTCCCGCTGGGAGGACCTCGAGGCCCTGATGCGGGGTCCCGAGCCGCGCCCGGACTGGGTCGTCACCTCCAGCGGAGCCATCGACACCGAGCTCGGCGTCCTCAAGACCGGCAAGGAGGCCGACGTCTTCCTCGTCGAGCGCGAGGACCCGCACCGGCCCGAGACCGCTGTCGTCATGGCGGCCAAGCGCTACCGCGACACCGACCACCGCACCTTCCACCGCGCGGCCGCCTACACCGAGGGCCGCTCCATGAAGCGGTCCCGCGACGAGCGCGCCCTCAAGCGCAAGTCGACCTGGGGCCGTCAGGTCGCGGCCGGCGAGTGGGCGATCTCGGAGTGGAACGCCCTGCGCCGGTGCTGGGAGCTCGGCCTGCCGGTCCCCTACCCCGTCCAGATCGACGAGACCGAGATCATGATGGAGTGGATCACCGTCACGATCGACGGGGACACCGAGACCGCGCCGCGGGTCGCCCAGGTCCGCCCGGAGCGGTCCCTCGTCGAGGAGTACTACCGGCAGCTGCGCGACGCGCTCGCCACGCTCGTCCAGGCCGGGCTGGTCCACGGCGACCTGTCGCCGTACAACACCCTCGCGGCCGGCGACCGGCTGGTGATCATCGACCTGCCGCAGATGGTCGACCTGGTCGGCAACCCGCAGGGGATGGACTTCCTGCTGCGCGACTGCGCCAACATGTGCGCGTGGTTCCGCTCGCGCGGGCTCGACGCCGACGAGCAGGAGCTCTTCGGCGAGCTCATGGCGCACGCGTTCTGAGGCGGGCGTGGTCAGGCGGACGATCGACAGCCTGGTCGCGGCGGGCTCTAGGTTGGCGGGGTGAAGCACTCCCGCGGACGCGTCCTCGACATCACCACGCTGGCCGACCTCGACCGGCGACTGGCCGCCGGTGCCAGGTCGCTCGCCGGCTGGCGCGTGCTGGGGCTCGACCTGACCGCGCGCGGGCCTGTCCTGCTGGAGCGGTCCCTGGCGCAGTCGCTCTTCCTCGGCTGCGAGTTCGCCGACGGCGACGACGAGGCCGTACGCCGCGCCGGCGGCGTGGTGCTGCACGAGATCCCCGGCATCCCGGTCGACCCCTACCGCTCGAGCCTCTACGCGCCGCGCGACCTCTACGACGCCCCGCGCTACGCCGACAGCCTCGACGCGCGGGCGTACGCCTGGTCCCGCAGCGGGGGCAACCACGAGGAGGCCCTGGCCCAGGCGCTCCACGACCACCACGTCGACGAGGCGCTCGAGGCGTGGGTGTCCGGGCGGGCCGTGGTGGGCGTGATGGGCGGGCACGCCCTCGAGCGCGGCACCGAGGGGTACGCCGACGCGGCCCGGCTCGGCCACGCCCTGAGCCGCCACCTCACCGTCGCCACCGGCGGCGGCCCGGGGGCGATGGAGGCGGCCAACCTCGGCGCGTTCGTCCCCGACGGCCTCGACGAGGCGCTGGCGACGCTCGCCGCGGTGCCGTCCTTCCGCCCGGACGTCGGCGCCTGGGCCCGCCTGGGCTTCGAGGTCGTCGACCGGGTCGGCGGTGCGGGCAGGGAGTCGCTCGGCATCCCGACGTGGCACTACGGGCACGAGCCGCCGAACGTCCTGGCCACGGCGGTCGCCAAGTTCTTCCGCAACGCCCCGCGCGAGGCGGTGCTGCTCGAGGTCTGCGACGCCGGCATCGTCTTCCTGCCCGGCGCCGGCGGCACCGTGCAGGAGGTGTTCCAGGACGCCTGCGAGAACTACTACGCCGATGGGTCCGCCGTCGCGCCGATGGTGCTGGTGGGCCGGCGCTACTGGACCGAGCAGCTCCCTGCCTGGCCGCTGCTGCGGGCCCTCGCCCGCGGACGCCCGATGGAGCCCCACGTCCACCTCGTCGACAGCGTCGAGGAGGCCGCCGAGCTGGTCGCCGACGTCGTCACCCGGCGCGGCGCCGGCTGACAGCGGGGGCGACCACGTCGCGGTAGTGGCCGACCAGCACCTCGTTGACCGCCTGCCACGTGCGCTCGCGCACGCTCGCCCGGGCGGCGTGCGACATCCGCCGCCGCAGCACCGGCTGGGCGACCAGTCGCGCGACGTGCGCGGCGAGCCCGGCTGCGTCGCCCGGCTCGTAGAGGTAGCCCGCGACGGTGTCGTCGACCACGTCGACCGGGCCTCCTGCACGCGGCGCGACGACCGGCACGCCGCTCGCCAGCGCCTCCTGCGCGGACTGGCAGTAGGTCTCGTGGCGGCCGGTGTGCACGAAGACGTCGAGCGTCGCGTAGGCCCGGGCGAGCTCCTCGCCGTGGAGCACGCCGAGGAACGCCGCGTCCGGCAGCAGGGCCCGCAGCCGCGCCTCCTCCGGACCGCCGCCCACCAGCACGAGGCGCACGCCCGGGAGACGGCCGACGTGCGCGAGCAGCTCGAGCTCCTTCTCGGGCGCGAGGCGGCCGACGTACCCGACGAGGTGCTCGCCGTGCGGGGCGAGCTGCGCGTGCAGTGCCTCATCGCGCTTCGCCGGCGTGAACAGGACCTGGTCGACACCCCGTGGCCAGTGGGCGACGTCGGTGATCCCGAGCCGGGCGAGCTGGTCGATGCTGGCGGTCGACGGAGCCAGCGTGCGGTCGACGCCGAGGTGGATGCGACGGGTGAGCGACTCCATGGCGCGGGCGCCGCCCGGGACGGCGTACCGCCCGGCGAACCCCACCAGGTCGGTCTGGTAGATCGCGACCGTCGGGATGCCGAGCGAGCGGGCCGCGCGCGCGGCCTGGTGGCCGAGCGCGGCGGGCGAGGCGATGTGCACCACGTCCGGCCCGAAGCGCTCCATGGTGGCGCGCAGCCGGCGCCGCGTCTCCAGGCCGATGCGGAAGCCGGAGTAGAACGGCAGGCTCGCGCCGCGGGCGAGCGTGACCGGGAACCCGGCGTACGTCGCCGGGCCGGTCGGGGCGACGAGCTCGGCCTCGTGGCCCTCGGCCGCGAGGTGCTCGAGCACCCGGCGGACCGAGCCGGTCACGCCGTTGACCTGGGGCAGGAAGGACTCGGTGACGACCAGCACGCGGAGCCGGGGAGCCGCGGTGGTCGGGAGGGGGACGAGGTTCGCCGGACGGGTGCGGCTGCGACGCCGCCTCTCGAGCAGGTCCATGTCCCGGACGCTAGGAAGCGCGCCGCAACGCACGCCCCGACCCGTACGACGCACACGTGAACGCTCCGTGGCGCCCCGGGGTGGGGCGGCCTACTCCTTGGCGGCGAGCTGGCCGCAGGCGCCGTCGATCTCACGACCGCGGGTGTCGCGGACGGTCGTGGGGACGCCCTTGGCCTCCAACCGGCGGACGAACTCGCGCTCGTCGGCGGGGTCGGAGGCGGTCCACTTCGAGCCCTCGATCGGGTTCAGCGGGATCAGGTTGACGTGCACCCAGCCGTGGCCGCGCTCGTTGAGCACGTCGGCGAGCAGGTCGGCGCGGTGGGCCTGGTCGTTGATGCCGCGCATCATGGCGTACTCGATGGAGACGCGGCGGTGGGTCTTCGCGAAGTACTCGTGGGCCGCGTCGACGGTCTCGGCCACCGAGAAGCGCGTGTTGATCGGGACCAGCTCGTTGCGCAGCTCGTCGTCGGGGGCGTGCAGGCTCAGGGCGAGGGTCACCGGGATGCCCTCGTCGGCGAGCTGCCTGATCCGCGGCACGAGGCCGACGGTGGACACGGTGACGCCGCGCGCGCTCATCCCGAGCCCGGCGGGCGAGGGGTCGGTGAGGCGGCGCACCGCGCCGACGACGGCCTTGTAGTTGGCGAGCGGCTCGCCCATCCCCATGAACACGACGTTGGAGACCCGGCCCGGACCGCCGGGGACCTCACCGCGGTGCAGCGACCGCGCGCCGGCCACGACCTGCTCGACGATCTCGGCGGTCGACATGTTGCGCTGGAGGCCGCCCATGCCGGTCGCGCAGAACGGGCAGGCCATGCCGCACCCGGCCTGGCTGGAGACGCACATGGTGGCGCGGTCGGGGTAGCGCATGAGGACCGACTCGACCAGCGCGCCGTCGAAGAGCTTCCAGAGCGTCTTGCGGGTGGTGCCCTTGTCGGCCTCCATGGTCCGCAGCGGCGTCATCAGCTCGGGCAGCAGCGCCGAGACGAGGTCGTCGCGCTGGCCGGCGGGGAGGTCGGTCATCAGCTCCGGGTCGTCGACGAGACGGCCGAAGTAGTGGGTGGAGAGCTGCTTGGCGCGGAACCCGGGCAGCCCCATCTCCTCGAGGAGCGCCTTGCGCCCCGGCTCGTCGAGGTCGGCGAGGTGCCGCGGCGGCTTCTTGCGGCCACGCGGCTCGTTGAGGACGAGGGGAAGGGTCTTGATCGGCTCGTGCGTGGAATCGGACATCCCTCCGAGTGTCCCACCCGGACGGCTGCCCGCGCGATTCAGCGGCTCAGGCGTCGACCATGAAGTAGAGCACCAGCGAGGCGACCCCGAGGACGACCATCGCCGTGACGATCATGCCGACGAACATGAACTGGGCGAAGCGACGAGTCTTGCGCTTCACCAGCAGGACGATCGGCAGCACCAGCGCGAGGAGGACGAACGGGAACAGCTGCTCGGCCGTCTCGTAGCTGAAGAGCAGGCGCAGGACGCCGACGAAGGCACCGGGGACGGCCGTGACGTAGAGCATGCCGGCGAAGAAGCCGGCGATGGCGGCGAACGTCGGGTGGCTGTGGTGCCACCACTCGAAGCTGCGGTCGCGGTGCTCCTCGACCTGGTCGACCTGTCCCGTCTCCACGGACCCCAGCCTAGGCGCTCGGACCTGCGGGCCGTCGGTGGGCTCGCGGTGACCGGGAATTCGACGCGTACGACGCTGGGTCCGCGCGGATCGGCGTCAGCCCAGCGTGAGGAGGTCCGGCATCCGCAGCCGGGCCCACCGGTCGAGGTCGGGCGGCTCGCCGGCCAGCTCGGCGGCCGCGAGCGTCCACGCGGTGCCGTGCCCGACGAGGACCACGTCCTCGGCGCCGTGGACGTCCAGGATCCGCCGCACGGCGGGGACGACCCGCGCCCGGCAGTCGTCGAGCGGCTCCCAGCCGTCGAGCGCGGGCCGGTCCGGGTGCTCGAACGCGCGCCGGACCGCGCCCTCGAAGTCGTCGACCCACTCCCCCGAGCGCTCGTGCTCGCGCAGCTCGTCGACGACGCCGACGTCGCCGTCGGTCAGCAGCTGGGCCGTCTGCACGGCCTTGGGCTCCGGCGAGGTGAACCAGGCCGCACGGACCGGCAGGCGGTCGCGCAGCGCCCACACGTCGTCGTACGACGCCGGGTCGAGGTCCCAGGTGGCGGCCGGGGTGCCGGGGACGACCAGGGGCCGGCCGTGGCGGACGAGGTGGAGGGTCATGGGGCCAGGAACTCCCGGGCGCCGCGCAGGCGCGTGGTCAGCACGCTCGCGGCGAGCGTGGAGTCGAGTCGTACGTCGACGGGGCCGGGGAGCCCCGCGCGGCTCGTGCCGCGCAGCGCGTCGGGGTCCAGCCCGTCGCGCCGCGCGATGAGGCGCCCCAGCTCGAGCCGGCTCATCGCCTCCGCGCCCGCGACGTGCAGCACGCCCCGGTGGTCGCCGACCGCGAGCTCGACGAGGGCGGCGGCGAGGTCGCCGACGTGCACCGGGCAGCGCCCCTCGTCGTCGAACAAGGCGCCCTCCGCACCGCCTACGAGGGCGTGGACGAGCCGTTCGTGCTGCGACGCGCCGTCCCCCAGGATCAGCGAGGTGCGGGCCACCACGACGTCGTCGCAGACGGCCAGCGCCGTCGTCTCGGCTGCCGCCTTCGCGGCGCCGTAGGCGGTGATCGGGTCAGGAGCGGCCGTCTCGTCGTAGTGGACGTCGTCGCCGGAGAAGACGACGTCGCTCGACACCAGCACCAGCCGCGCGTCGTACGCCGCCGCGGCCAGCGCCACGTGCGCCGCGCCCGTGGCGGTGACGGCCCAGTCGGACTGGACGTAGGCGGTGTGCACGACGGCATCCGGGCGGTGGGCCGCGAGCAGCGCCTGCACGGCGGCGGGGTCGCGGACGTCGGCGTCGGCCGAGCCGACCGCCACCACGTCGTGTCCCGCCGCAGCGGCCACGACGTGGCGGCCGAGGTAGCCGGTGCGGCCGCCGGTCACGAGGATCCGCACGGTCAGAAGACCAGGTAGTAGAGCACCAGCCAGATCGGCGCGACGGTCGCGAGGAGCGAGTCGAGGCGGTCCATCAGGCCGCCGTGGCCCGGGATGACCTGGCTCATGTCCTTGATGCCGAGGTCGCGCTTGATCACCGACTCGCACAGGTCGCCGAGCGTGGCCATCACCGCAGCGATGAGGCCGAGCACCACGCCGACCCACCAGTCGCCGCCGAGGAAGGAGGTCACGAGCCACACACCGACCGCGACGGTGGCGACCACGGACCCGCCGAAGCCCTCCCACGACTTCTTCGGGGAGATGACCCGCGCCATGGGGTGCTTGCCGAACAGCACGCCCGCGACGTAGCCGCCGGTGTCGGAGGCGACGGTGATGGCGATGAAGGTGATGACGCCGCGCACGCCGTTGTCGTCCAGGTCCAGGCCGAACGACGGGGTCGTGCCGCCCTCCCCCAGCAGCAGGGCCACGAAGGAGGCCAGGAACGGGACGTAGACCAGGGTGAAGACCGAGGCGGTGGCGTTCTTGACGTAGCCGGCCACCCCGCGGCGCAGCAGCCAGAGCATGATCACCAGCGCGGTGACGGCGGTGGCGGTGACGAGCGCCGGGGCGCCCCAGAAGTAGGCGACGACCACCATCACGACGCCGCCGAGCATGAGCGGCTGCTCGGGGATGTCGATGTCCTTGGCGGACAGTCCCTTGTGCAGCTCCCACACCGCGACGGCCACCGCGGCGGCGACGATCCCCATGAACGCCGTCTTCCAGAAGAAGAGCGACAGCAGGATCGCCGCGACCAGCACCACGGCGGAGGTGATGGCCGCGGGCAGGTCGCGGCCTGCGCGGCCGTGGTCCTTGGGCACGGGGGGCTGCGGGGCCTCCGGCGCCGGCGGACTGTCAGGGGTCGTCATGGAACGGGCTCAGACCTCGAGCAGCTCGGATTCCTTGTGCTTGAGCAGCTCGTCGATCTTGTCGGTGTGGGTCTTGGTGACCGCGTCGAGGCGCTTCTCGGCGCCGGTGACGTCGTCCTTGCCGACCTCCCCGTCCTTCTCGAGCTTCTCCAGGGCCTGCTTGGCGGTGCGGCGCACGTTGCGCACCGACACCCGGCCCTCCTCGGCCTTGGCCCGCGCGAGCTTGATGAACTCCTTGCGGCGCTCCTCGGTCAGCTCGGGGAAGACGCAGCGCAGCACCTTGCCGTCGTTGGCCGGGTTGACGCCGAGGTCGGAGTCGCGGATCGCCTTCTCGATGTTGCCCATGGCGCCGATGTCGAAGGGCTGGATCAAGATCGTGCGGGCGTCCTGCGAGGTGAAGCTCGCGAGCTGCTGCAGCGGGGTCTGGGTGCCGTAGTAGTCGGCCGTGATCTTGGCGAACATGGCCGGGTTGGCGCGGCCGGCCCGGATCGCGGCGAACTCCTCACGGGTCGCCTCGACCGACTTGCCCATCTTGGCGTCGGCATCGTTCATGACGTCGTTGATCACGGTTGCTCTCTCTCCTCGTGCGTCGGGGTGTGGTGCTCGCGGCGTGCCCGGCCGGGCCGGTCAGGCGGTGCTGCTCACCAGCGTGCCAATCCTCTCACCCCGCACGGCGCGGCCGATGGTGCCCGGGGTCGAGAGGTTGAAGAACACGATGTCCATCTTGTTGTCGCGCGCCATGGCGATGCCGGTGGCGTCGGCCACCTTGAGGTCGCGGGCGAGGTACTCGTCGTAGCTGAGGTGGTCGAACTTCACCGCGTCGGGGTTGGTCTTGGGGTCGGAGTCGTAGACCCCGTCGACGCCCTGCTTGCCCATCAGGATGACCTCGCACCGCGTCTCCAGCGCGCGCTGGGCGGCGACGGTGTCGGTGGAGAAGAACGGCATGCCGGCACCGGCGCCGAAGATGACCACGCGGCCCTTCTCCATGTGGCGGATGGCGCGGCGCGGGATGTAGGGCTCGGCGACCTGGCCCATGGTGATGGCGGTCTGCACGCGGGTCTCGACGCCGTGCTTCTCGATGAAGTCCTGCAGCGCGAGGCAGTTCATCACGGTGCCGAGCATCCCCATGTAGTCGGCGCGGGCACGCTCCATGCCGCGCTGCTGGAGCTCGGCGCCCCGGAAGAAGTTGCCGCCGCCGACCACGATGGCGATCTGGACGCCGGACTTGGCAACCTCGGCGACCTCGCCCGCCAGCGCGTTGATCACGTCGAGGTCCAGCCCGACCTCACCGCCACCGAACACTTCACCCGAGAGCTTGAGGAGGACACGGTTGTAGGCCGTCACTGGGATCCCTTCACACGGCTTGGTGGGTCCCGAGAAACCTACCGGGCAGCGGGGTCGGGGGTCGAACCCGGAGCCGGTCGGGCCGCGCGAAATGTGATCGGGGCCCGTACGACGTCGTCGTACGGGCCCCGGTGGGTGCTGCGGGTGAGCCGTGGCTCAGGCGCCGACCTCGAAGCGGGCGAAGCGCTTGACGGTGGTGCCGGCCTCGTCCAGGACGGCCTTGACCGACTTCTTGGACTCGGTGACCGACT
>JAYSEC010000077.1:0-13973 GCA_041914085.1 Nocardioides sp. | reverse complement strand
CCTGCTGGGCGATCTCGGTGATGATGTCGAAGATCTGCTGGATCAGCATCGGCGCAAGGCCCATCGACGGCTCGTCGAGCATCAACAGCTTGGGCCGCGACATCAGGGCCCGCCCGATGGCCAGCATCTGCTGCTCGCCACCCGACATGGTGCCGGCCACCTGCTTCTTGCGCTCGAGGAGCCGCGGGAAGAGGCCGAACACGCGGTCGTAGTCCTCGTCGATCGCCGCCTTGTCCTTGCGGGTGTAGGCGCCCATGTTGAGGTTCTCGGTGACCGTCATGCCCGGGAAGATGCCGCGGCCCTCGGGGCACAGGACCAGGCCCCTGCGCAGGCGCTGGTCGGCGCGGAGCTTCGTGACGTCCTCGCCGTTGAACACCACCGAGCCCGAGGACAGGCCCCGGACGCCCGAGAGCGCACGCATCGTCGAGGTCTTGCCGGCGCCGTTGGCGCCGATCAGCGAGACGACCTCGCCCTCGGCGACCTCCACGCTGATGCTGTGGAGCGCCTCGATCTTGCCGTAGCTGAGCACGGCGTCCTTCATCTCAAGCAGCATCGTCGGGTTCTCCCAGGTAGGCGGCGATGACCTTCGGGTCACGGGCAACCTCTGCAGGGCTGCCCTCGGCAATCTTCTGCCCGAACTCGAGGACGACGATCCGGTCGGTGACGCCGAGGACCAGCTTCATGTCGTGCTCGATGACCAGGACCGTGTGCCCGAGGTCGCGGATCCGGCGGATGAGGCCCATCAGGTCCTCCTTCTCCGCCGGGTTGAAGCCGGCTGCCGGCTCGTCGAGGCAGATCAGCTCGGGCTCGGTGGCCAGGGCCCGTGCGATCTCCAGACGACGCTGGTAGCCGTAGGGGAGGTTGCGCGCGAGCTCGTGCGCCCGGTCGGCGATGCCGACGAACCGGAGCAGCTCCATCGAGCGCCGGCGACCGGCGCGCTCCTCCAGGGTGTGGCGGCTGATGCCGAACACCTTGGCGAGGCTGCGGCGGATGCCGCTGTCCGGCAGCTCCTCCTCGGTGGGACGCACGCGGTAGGCACGGAAGAGCGCACCGAGCACGCTCGTCTTGTGGCGCGCGTCGCAGCCGACCATGACGTTTTCCAGCGCCGACATCTCCGGGAAGAGCCGGATGTTCTGGAACGTCCGGGCGATGCCGAGCTGGTTGATCTTGTGCGACTTCTGGCCGGCGATCTCCTGGCCCTTGAACCGGATGGTGCCCTCGGTCGGGGTGTAGACACCGGTCATCGCGTTGAAGCACGTCGTCTTGCCGGCACCGTTGGGGCCGATCAGCCCCAGGATCTCGCCGCGACGGATCTCGAAGTTGACGTCGTCGAGTGCCACGACGCCACCGAAGCGCAGGGTGACGTGGTCGACCTCCAGCAGGACGTCACCCACCGCTCCCGACGTCTGGAGGGTGATCGCGTCGTGGTTCGAGGTGTCCGGAAGGGCCTCGACGCCCTGGTCGTGCGTGGTCTGCTCAGACATCGGCAGCAGCCTCCTCGGCCTCGTGTCGTCGATCCTCGAACTCTCGTGCTCTGCGCCTGCTCGGCACCAGGCCCTGCGGCCGCAGCACCATGACGAGGACGAGGGCCACACCGAAGGCGAACGGTCGCCACTCCTGCAGCTCGCGGAACCGCTCCGGGAGGTAGGTGAGCAGGAAGGCGCCGACGAGCACGCCGACGACGTTGCCCGAGCCGCCGATGACCACCATGGCCACGAAGAGGAAGGACAGGTTGAGCATGAACGCGTTGGGCTCGACGTACTGCTGCTTGCTGCCGAAGAGCAGGCCGGCGAACCCGCCGACCGACGCGCCGATGGCGAAGGCCCACAGCTTGAACTTGAAGCCGGCCACACCCATGACCGCGGCGGCGTCCTCGTCCTCGCGGATCGCGAGCCAGGCACGACCCACGCGGCTGTTCTCCAGGCGCAGGGTCAGCCAGATGATGATGATGAGGATGACCAGCGCCAGCCAGTACCAGCGCTCGGCGTCGATCGTGTTGAAGAACGGTCGGCCGTCGATCTCCGGGCCGGGCGGCGTGGGCACCTGGGTGACGCCCGCGGCACCGCCGGTGACGTTGTCGAGGTTGCGCGCGGTGATGCGGATGATCTCGCCGAATCCCAGCGTCACGATGGCCAGGTAGTCGCCGCGCAGTCGCAGCGTCGGTGCACCCAGGATCACACCGGCGATCAACGACATCGTGATGGCGATCGGGATGCAGATCGCGAACGGCACCGCCCACTCCTCGGAGAGGCCGAAGCGCGACTGCAGCGCCTCGACCACCGGCGAGGACGGTGAGCCGAAGAGGGCCACCGAGTAGGCGCCGAGGGCGTAGAAGCCGACGTACCCGAGGTCGAGCAGGCCGGCGAGGCCGATCACGACGTTGAGGCCGACCGCCACGATCATGTAGACGACGACCAGGAACAGCACGCTGGCCCAGTCCGAGCCGGTCGGGTTGAGGTCGGTGCGGATGTAGGCGAAGGGCAGGATGTTGAGGTAGGGCAGGTAGAACGCGAACGCGACCACCAGCAGCAGCAGGCCGTACTTCACCCACTTGGGGGCGCGGTCCCAGCGGCCGCCGATCTGGAGCCCGCGGTAGGCGTCGAGGATCTGGCTCATGCGCGTGCCTTTCCGAGGGACTCACCGAGCAACCCGGTGGGCCGGAACATCAGGACCAGGACGAGCACGATGAACGCGGTCACGTCGGTCCAGCTCGAGTCCCAGACCTGGGAGGCGTAGACCTCGACGACGCCGAGGAGCAGGCCGCCGACCAGCGCGCCGCGCAGGTTGCCGATGCCTCCGAGGACGGCCGCGGTGAACGCCTTGATGCCGATGATGAATCCGATGTCGAACTTGGTGATGTCGTACTGGATGGTGAACAGCAGTGCCGCGACGCCGGCCATGGCGCCACCGAGCACGAAGACCAGCATGATGACGCGGTCCTGGTTGACGCCCATCAGGGAGGCGGTGTCGGGGTCCTGCGCGACGGCGCGGACGCCGCGACCGAGGCGGCTCTTGTTCACGAACGTGTCGAGGGCGAGCATCATGACGATCGCGCCGATGATGATCAGCAGGCGGGTGTTGGTGACCGCGAGGTCGATGCCCGGGATGGTGAAGACCACGCTGGTCTCGAGCACGGACGGCACGTTGGCGGTCACGCGTCCGAACGGAGGGCCGAAGAAGGCCCGCAGCACCTGGCCGAAGGTCTCGACCAGCACGAGCGAGCAGCCGATGCCGGTGATCAGGAAGATCAGGGGCGGAGCGCCCTTCTTGCGCAGCGGTCGGTAGGCGATCCGCTCGACGGCCAGCGCCGTGCCGGCCGAAGCCAGCATCGCGGCGATCAGCGCGAGCAGCGTGGCCCCGATGACCATGCCGAGGCCGGAACCGGCGGTGGCACCGATCACGGTGTAGGTGCCCAGCACCGTCCAGGTGCCCACCATGAACACCTCGGAGTGGGCGAAGTTGATCAGCTTCATCACGCCGTACACCATCGTGTAGCCGAGCGCGACGAGCGCGTAGATGGATCCGCGGGTGATGCCGTCGAGCGTGTGACGGTCCAACCCGTTGATCAGGGCATCGAAGTCCACTCAGGGCCCTCCAAGGTCGTGGCCCTCACCGGGCCATGGAGCGGGGGCGGCCGAGTGCCGGCCGCCCCCGCGGTGTCATGCGTCGTGCCTCGATCAGCCCGCAGGCTTGACCTCGACCTCGGGGACGAGCGTGCCGCCCTCGTTCTTGTAGGCCCAGTAGGAGACGTTCTCGGCCGGGACGTCGCCGGCGTCGTCGAAGGCGATCTCCTTGCTGAGGCCGTCGCCCTCGTAGCCGTTGATGAACTCGAGGACCTCCTCACGGGTGCGCGCGCCGTCGTCGAGCGCGGCGAGGAAGACGCTCATCGCGTCGTAGCCCTCGGCGGCGTAGGCGCCGGGAGCGGAGCCGAACTGCTCCTCGAAGTCGGCAGCGAAGGTGCTGTCCTCCTCGATCGGGGCGCAGGGGCACATCACGACGGCACCCTCGCCGGCTGCGCCGACGGCGTTGCCGAAGTCGGCACCGTAGAGGCCGTCACCACCGACGAACGGGGCGTCGATGCCGGCGTCGCGGATCTGCTTGAGCAGCGGGGCCGCCTCGGCGATGTAGCCGCCGTAGAAGATGGCGTCGGGGTTGGCCGACTCCATCTTGGAGATGGTCGGTGCGAAGTCGGTCTGGCCGACCTGGGTCTTGTCGCGCTGCACCATCGCCTTGCCGAGGGTCTCCTCGACGCGGTCGGCCAGCGGCTCGCCGTAGGCCTCGGAGTTGTCGACCACGAACACCTTGGAGGCGCCGACCTCGTCGGTGAGGTACTTGGCGATCGCCGCACCCTGGTAGTCGTCGTAGGGAACGAGACGGTGGAAGACCTCGACGGGCTCGTCCTGCGTCAGGTCGGTCGCGGTGGCCGACTGGCTGATCATCGGGACGCCGCCGTCCTGGTAGATCGTCTTGGTCGCGCGGGTCTCGCCCGAGAACGCGCCACCGATGACGCCGATGAACGACTCGTCGCCGGCGATCTGGGTCGCGACCGGGGTCGCCTTGGCCGGGTCGCCCTCGGTGTCGAAGCGCTCGAGAGTCACCTCGCACTCGTCGTTGTCCCACTGCTCCAGCGCGAGCTCCGCACCGTCGACCGACGGGAGCACGATGCTCGCGTTGGCGCCGGACAGGGCCCCCATGGCACCGATCTTGAAGTTGCAGTCCTCGCCGGACGCGTCACCACCACCATCGGTGTCGGTGGTTCCGCACGCGCTGAGCACCAGACCGGCAGCCGCCGCGACGGCGACAGCGTGCCACGTCTTGGATGAGCGGATCATGGATCCCTCCGTTGTTTCTATGGCTCTTGGGCTGACCACCTCGGCAGCCTCGTGGCGGGAACCTAACATCATGAATGTGGCGCGGGACACGATTGCGGGCCGGGTTTCGACGGCCGTTGTCGTTTCGTGACCAAGCGGTCTGTACCGGAAACAGCACCGAAACATCCGGTGTCATCAACGGTTTCCACGGTCGCCGGGTCCGCGGGCCGCCAGATCTGTGGCGAGGCGGCTCCCCGACGCCCGAGGTCTGCCGACGTCAGCCCTCGCTCGGGTCGCCGCCCGTCGCACCGGCGCCGGGGCCGAGCCCCGCCACACCGTGCTCGACGACGCCGTCGGCCACCTGCTTCATCGACAGCCGCAGGTCCATCGCGGTCTTCTGGATCCAGCGGAACGCGTCGGGCTCGCTCAGGCCGAGCTTCTCCTGCAGCACGCTCTTGGCCCGGTCGACCGCCTTGCGGGTGGCCAGGGACTCCTGGAGGTCGGAGACCTCACGCTCGAGGACGGTGATCTCGGCGAACCGGCTCACGGCCATCTCGATGGCCGGCACGAGGTCGCCGCGCTGGAACGGCTTGACGAGGTACGCCATCGCCCCGGCGTCGCGCGCCCGGGCGACGAGGTCGCGCTGGGAGAAGGCGGTGAGGATGACGACGGGCGCGATCCGCTCCCCCGCGATGACCTCGGCGGCCGCGATGCCGTCGAGCACCGGCATCTTCACGTCGAGGATCACGAGGTCCGGCCGCAGGTCGCGCGCGAGCTCGATGGCCTTCTGGCCGTCGCCGGCCTGACCGACCACGTCGTACCCCTCCTCGCCCAGCATCTCGGCGAGGTCCATGCGGATGAGCGCCTCGTCCTCGGCGATCACCACCCGGCGTACGTCGTCGGGGGCGGTGCTGTCGTCGGCTCGGTCGGGGGCGGGCTGCGTCACGACGGCAAGGCTAGTTCGGCTACGGTGTGCCCACCTAGCCGGGTTGGCGGAATGGCAGACGCGGTGGTCTCAAACACCACTGCCCGCAAGGGCGTGTGGGTTCGACTCCCACACCCGGCACGGTGTCGGTGGTCTCAGGCACGCTCGGATCCATGGCACATGTCCGGCCGCAGTCCGTCGTGGACTCCGCGCTGGCCTGCTCCGACCGCGGCATGAGCGACGCCGACAACGCCGAGCTGCACGGGGTGGCGGTGAAGACGATCCGACGCTGGCGCCGCCCGTACCAACGCCAAGGCTTGCCTCGCGGCGGAGGACACCTCGCCCCGCCCTGCCCCCGATGCGACGCTGCCGGGCTGGCCGAACGCGAGTATGCCGAGCTTCTCGGCTGGTACCTCGGTGACGGACACATCTCACGCGGTCGGCGCGGCGTCTTCAACCTGCATGTGTACAACGACGGTCGATACGCCGACCTCAACGCACACCTGCTCGACCTGATGGCCACCGTGAAGCCCGGCGGCCGACCGCACGCGCGCCTCCACGCGGGCGCGGTCGTCACGACCGTGTCGTGGAAGCACTGGCCGTGCCTGTTCCCGCAGCACGGCCCCGGACGCAAGCACGAGCGTCAGATCGACCTCGAGCCGTGGCAGGTGGAGGTCATCCGGGCGTTCCCGGCCGACTTCTTGCGAGGCCTCTTCCACTCCGACGGCGCACGCGTCAACAACTGGGCCACCCGGATGGTCGGCGGTGAGAAGCGCCGCTACGACTACCCTAGCTGGCAGTTCACCAACCGGTCGGAGGACATCCTGAGCCTGTGCTGCTGGGCCCTCGACCTGGCCGACATACGGTGGCGCCGGTCGGGGCCCTGGACGGTCTCGGTCTCCCGACGCGGGGCCGTCGCCGCGCTGGACGCCCTCATCGGGCCTAAGTCGTAGGCCGCGCCGGGGTCGAGCCCGGCGCGGCCTCGTGCTCAGACGGAGGCGGTGGCGCCCCGCGTCTCGTAGGTGAACTGCGCGACGAGGCCCTGGAGGCGCTGGGCCATGCGGGACAGCTCCTCGGCCGCGGAGCTCGTGCTGCCGGCCGCGGCCTGGGTGTCGGACGCCGTCCGGGCCACCCCGGTGATGTTCTGCGCGATGTCGGTGGAGCCGACCGCCGCGTCGGCGACCGAGCGGGTCATCTCCTGCGTGGTGGCGGTCTGCTCCTCCACGGCCGAGGCGATCACGGTCTGGGTGTCGCTGATCTGGGCGATGATCCCGGCGATCTCGGAGATCGCGGTCACGGCCTCCTGGGTGTCGGCCTGGATCGCCCGGATCCGCTGGTCGATGTCGCCGGTCGCCTTGCTCGTCTCCTGGGCGAGCTCCTTGACCTCGTTGGCGACGACGGCGAATCCCTTGCCGGCCTCGCCGGCACGAGCGGCCTCGATGGTCGCGTTGAGGGCGAGCAGGTTGGTCTGCTCGGCGATCGAGTTGATCACCTTGATGACGTTGCCGACCTCGGAGGAGGACTCGCCCAGCTTGGCGACGGTCGCGTTCGTCGACTCGGCGGCCACGACCGCCTGGGCGGCAACGCCGGCGGCGTTGCTGGCGTTGACCGCGATCTCGCGGATGGAGGCTCCCATCTGCTCGGTCGCGGCGGCGACGGTCTGCACGTTGTTGGACACCTGGCCGGCCGCGGACGACACCAGACCGGCCTGGGCGGAGGCCTCGGAGGCCGAGCTGGTCATCTGGCCGGACACGGCCGAGAGCTCCTCGGACGCGCCGGCGAGCTGGACCGCGGTGCCCGCGATCTCGGACATCGCCTCGCCGAGGTTGGCCACTGCACTGTTCAGCGCGCTCGCGAGCTGACCGATCTCGTCGCCGCGGTCCTCCTCGATCCGTCGGTCGAGATGACCGGCAGCCACTGCCTGGAGCACCCCGACGGCACGGCCGAGCGGGCGGGTGATCGAGCGCGTCACGCTGACCACGACGGCGGTGCCGGCGACGATGACGAGCACGAGGCCGATGTACACCATCATCCGGCCTCGCTTGGACACGACCGCGAGGTCCGCCCGCAGCGCCTTCTCGCGCTCCTGCAGCGAGTCGCCGAAGGCACTCATGTCCTCGTAGACCGCAGTCCAGGCCTCACCCGCGGCGCCACCGTTGATGCTGTTCATGATCTGCGGCATGGCGTCGAGCCCGCGAGCATCGAGACGCTCCACGATCCAGTCGTCCTGCTCGAACAGCTGCTGGAAGTTGGCCTCCGTGCTGGCGAGGATGTCCTTCTGCTCGCCGGTCAGGCCGGTGGTGTCGACCTCGGCGAACATCTCCTCGATGGCCGCCTTGCTGTTCAGGTACCCGTCGCGGTTGTAGCCGTCCTCGGACAGCGCCGCCTCGACCCCGAAGGCCGTGGCGTCGGCGAGGTAGAGGCCCTGCCAGCCGGTGATGTCGTTGATGTTGATGAGCATGAGGTCCGCGAGGGCGCGGTGGGACGCGACCTGCTCGATCTGGTCGCGCATGCCGTCGGCCTTGCTCTGCGCGGAGAGGCCGAGGTACGCGGCGAGGCCCACGAGGACACCGCAGGCGGCGAAGGCGGCGGCGAGCCGCACTCCGATCTTGAGGTCTCGCAGGGCTTGGCTGGGCGAAGTCATGAAGGCAGTTCTCCGAGTGGCTCGCGGCGCCGTGGACGTCCGTGTCGTCAGGTCACCGCTCCACTCATCGGCCGCGACCCGGGCCGACCTGAGGGAAATGCCGTGGTGCGTTCAGCGCTGGCGGCGGTACGCCGGTGCCAGCTCGTTGATCGCGTCGCCCATCCGGTGGATGCGGAGCGCGTTGGTGGAGCCGGGGATGCCGGGCGGGCTGCCGGCGATGATGACCACCAGGTCGCCCTCCTGGACGCGGCCGATGTGCAGCAGCGACTCGTCGACCTGGCGGACCATCTCGTCGGTGTGCTCCACCGGCGCGCCCTGGAACGTCTCCACGCCCCACGTGAGGGCGAGCTGCGAGCGGGTGCGGGCCTCCGGGGTGAAGGCGAGGACCGGGATCGGGCCGCGATAGCGGGAGAGCCGCTTGGCCGAGTCGCCGCTGGTGGTGAAGGCGACGACGTACTTCGCGCCGACGCTCTCGGCCACCTCCGCAGCCGCCTTGGCGATGATGCCGCCGCGGGTGTGCGGCTGCCAGGTGACGGCCGCCATGTGGCTCAGGCCGTGGTCCTCGGTCGACTCCACGATGCGGGCCATGGTCTCCACGGCGACGATGGGGTACTCCCCCACGCTGGTCTCGCCGGACAGCATCACGGCGTCGGCACCGTCGAGCACGGCGTTGGCGACGTCGCTGGCCTCGGCACGGGTGGGCGCCGGCGCCTGGATCATCGACTCGAGCATCTGGGTGGCGACGATCACCGGCTTGGCGTTGCGCCGCGCCTTGTCGATGATCAGCTTCTGGTGGATCGGCACGTCCTCGAGCGGGCACTCCACGCCGAGGTCGCCGCGGGCGACCATGATGCCGTCGAACGCGTCGACGATCTCGTCGATGTTGGCGATCGCCTGCGGCTTCTCGATCTTCGCGATCACCGGGACGAAGACGCCCTCCTCCTCCATCACCGCGCGCACGTCGTCGGCGTCGGTGGCGCTGCGCACGAAGCTCAGCGCGATGAAGTCGACGCCCAGGCGCAGCGCCCAGCGCAGGTCCTCGGTGTCCTTCTCCGACAGCGCCGGCACCGAGACGGCGACACCGGGCAGGTTGATGCCCTTGTGGTCGGACACCTTCCCGGGCACGACGACCTCGGTGACGACGTCCTGGCCCTCGACCGCGGTGACCTTCAATCGCACCTTGCCGTCGTCGATCAGCAGCGGGTCGCCGGGCTGCACGTCGCCGGGCAGGCCCTTGTAGGTCGTGCCGCACTGGGCGACGTCACCGTCGACGTCACGGGTGGTGATGGTGAAGGTCGCGCCCTTCTTGAGCTTCACCGGACCGTCGGAGAACGTCTCGAGGCGGATCTTGGGCCCCTGCAGGTCGGCGAAGATGCCGATCGCGTGGCCGGTGTCGTCGGAGGCCTGGCGGACCAACCGGTAGACCGACTCGTGGTCGGCGTACCGGCCGTGGCTCATGTTGAGCCGCGCCACGTCCATGCCGGCGTCGACGAGGGCTCTGATCCCTTCGGGGGTGTTCACCGCGGGACCGAGGGTGCAGACGATCTTGGCTCTACGCACGCCCCAACCCTAGCGGGTGTTGGAACGATCCAAGCAAGGATGTCGGTCTGCTGGACACCCTGTAACGCCGGGTTACTGCAACTACCCACCCCGATACATCACAGTGGGTACAGCAACTAACCCGGCGTTACAGCGGGATTCGGGCTCAGACGACCAGCGGGCGCTCGTGCGGCTTGATCGGCGCGGGCAGCGTCGTCGAGCCGGTGAGGTAGGCGTCGACGGCCGCCGCCGCGCTGCGGCCCTCGGCGATCGCCCACACGATGAGCGACTGACCGCGACCGACGTCGCCGGCGACGTACACGCCCGGGACGGAGGCGGCGTAGGACTCGTCGCGCCGGACGTTGCCGCGCTCGTCGAGCTCGACCCCGAGCTGCTCGACCAGGCCCGGCTTCTCCGGGCCCACGAAGCCCATCGCCAGCAGCACCAGCTGGGCCGGGATCTCCCGCTCGGTGCCCTCGACGGGCTGGAACTTCGCGTCGACCTCGACCAGCCGCAGCGCCGAGACGTGACCGTCCTCGTCGCCCAGGAACTCCTGCGTGGAGACGGCGTAGACGCGCTCGCCACCCTCCTCGTGGGCCGAGGAGACGCGGAACAGCATCGGGTACGTCGGCCACGGCTGGCCCGCCGGACGCTCCTGGCCCGGTTGCGGCATGATCTCCAGCTGCGTGATCGACCGCGCGCCCTGGCGGATCGAGGTGCCGAGGCAGTCGGCGCCGGTGTCACCGCCGCCGATGATCACGACGTCCTTGCCGGTGGCCACGATCTGCTCCGACCCGTCGGTCGTCGGTGCCTCGCCGAGCGCCACGCGGTTGGCCTGGGGCAGGAACTCCATGGCCTGGTGGATGCCGCCGAGCTCGCGGCCCGGCACGGGCAGGTCGCGTGCCGCGGTGGCACCCATGGCGAGCACCACGGCGTCGTAGCGGGTGAGCAGCTGCGGACCGGTCAGGTCGCCGCCCACGTCGACGCCGGCGCGGAAGACGGTGCCCTCGCGGCGCATCTGGTCGAGCCGCCGGTCGAGGTGCTTCTTCTCCATCTTGAACTCGGGGATGCCGTAGCGGAGCAGGCCACCGATCTTGTCGGCGCGCTCGTAGACCGCGACGGTGTGCCCGGCGCGGGTCAGCTGCTGGGCCGCGGCGAGGCCGGCCGGCCCGGAGCCGATCACGGCGACGGTCTTGCCCGAGAGCCACTCCGGCGGCTGCGGCCGGACGTAGCCCGAGCCCCAGGCGCGGTCGATGATCGAGACCTCGACGTTCTTGATGGTCACCGGGTCCTGGTTGATGCCGAGCACGCAGGCGGTCTCGCAGGGCGCGGGGCACAGCCGCCCGGTGAACTCCGGGAAGTTGTTGGTCGCGTGGAGCCGGTCCATCGCGCCGTCCCAGTCGTCACGCCAGACCAGGTCGTTCCACTCCGGGATGATGTTGCCCAGCGGGCAGCCCTGGTGGCAGAACGGGATGCCGCAGTCCATGCAGCGCCCGGCCTGGGTGTTGATGATGGGCAGCAGGGCCCGTCCGATGCCGTCGGGGTAGACCTCGTTCCAGTCCTTGACCCGCTCGGCGACCTCGCGACGCGAGGCGACCTCCCGGCCGTGCTTCAAGAAACCCTTGGGGTCAGCCATGAAGGACCTCCATGATCCGTGCGGCGGCCTCGTCCTCGTCGAGGCCCTCCTCGAGGGCCTCCTCACGAGCCTCGAGGACACGCTTGAAGTCGCTCGGCATCACCTCGGTGAAGCGAGCAAGGGATGCGTCCCAGTCGGCGAGGAGCGCGGTGGCGACGGCCGAGCCGGTCTCCTCGGCGTGCTGCTCGACGAGCGCCTTGAGCTCGTCGGCGGCCCTGCCCTGCACGGGCGAGAGCTCGACCAGCTCGGGGTTGACCCGTGACTCGTCGAGGTCGAGCACGAAGGCGTAGCCACCGGACATGCCGGCGGCGAAGTTGCGGCCAGTCGGGCCGAGCACCACCACGACGCCACCGGTCATGTACTCGCAGCCGTGGTCGCCCACGCCCTCGACGACCGCGCTGGCGCCGGAGTTGCGGACGCAGAACCGCTCGCCCACGCGACCGCTGAGGAAGATCTGGCCCGACGTGGCGCCGTAGCCGATCGTGTTGCCGGCGATGATCTGCTCGCCGGCCTCGAACGTCGCGGCCCGGTCCGGCCGCACGACCAGGCGGCCGCCGGACAGGCCCTTGCCGACGTAGTCGTTGGCGTCGCCCTCCAGCCGCAGCGTCACCCCACGCGGCACGAACGCGCCGAACGACTGGCCGGCCGAGCCGGTCAGGGTGATGTCGATGGTGCCGTCGGGGAGACCGTCACCCCGGTAGCGCTTGGTGACCTCGTGGCCGAGCATCGTGCCGACGGTGCGGTTCACGTTGCGGACCGCGACCTGGGCACGCACCGGCTCACCGGACTCCAGCGCCGGTGCGGCGATGGCGATCAGCTCGTTGTCGAGCGCCTTGTCGAGGCCGTGGTCCTGCGTCTTGGTGTTGCGCAGGTCCTGGTCCTCGAACTGCCCGAACTCACCATGGGCCGAGGCCTGGTGGAGGATCGGCGCGAGGTCGAGCCCGGAGGCCTTCCAGTGGTCGACCGCCCGGGCCACGTCGAGGGTGCCGACCTGGCCGATCGCCTCGTCGAGGCTGCGGAAGCCCAGCTCGGCGAGCAGCTCGCGGACCTCCTGGGCGATGAACTCGAAGAAGTTCACGACGTACTCGGCCTTGCCGCTGTAGCGCTCGCGCAGGACCGGGTTCTGCGTCGCGACGCCCACGGGGCAGGTGTCGAGGTGGCAGACCCGCATCATGATGCAGCCGCTGACGACCAGCGGCGCGGTGGCGAAGCCGAACTCCTCGGCCCCGAGCAGCGCCGCGATCACCACGTCGCGCCCGGTCTTGAGCTGGCCGTCGGCCTGCACCACGATCCGGTCGCGCAGGCCGTTGAGCAGCAGCGTCTGCTGCGTCTCGGCCAGGCCGAGCTCCCACGGGCCGCCCGCGTGCTTGAGCGAGGTGAGCGGCGAGGCGCCGGTGCCGCCGTCGTGGCCGGAGACCAGCACGACGTCGGCGTGGGCCTTGGAGACGCCGGCTGCGACGGTGCCGATGCCGACCTCGGAGACGAGCTTCACGTGGATGCGCGCCGCGGGGTTGGCGTTCTTGAGGTCGTGGATCAGCTGCGCCAGGTCCTCGATGGAGTAGATGTCGTGGTGCGGCGGCGGGCTGATCAGGCCCACGCCCGGCGTGGAGTGCCGGGTCTTGGCCACCCACGGGTAGACCTTGTGGCCGGGCAGCTGGCCGCCCTCGCCGGGCTTGGCGCCCTGCGCCATCTTGATCTGGATGTCGTCGGCGTTGGTGAGGTACTCCGACGTGACGCCGAACCGGCCCGAGGCGACCTGCTTGATCGACGAGCGGCGCTCGGGGTCGTAGAGGCGGTCGGGGTCCTCGCCGCCCTCACCGGTGTTGGACTTGCCGCCCAGCCGGTTCATGGCGATCGCCAGCGTCTCGTGGGCCTCCTGGCTGATCGAGCCGTAGGACATGGCGCCGGTGGAGAAGCGCTTGACGATCTCCGAGACCGGCTCGACCTCCTCGACGGGGACCGGCTCGCGCACGCCGTCCTTGAAGGTGAACAGGCCGCGCAGCGTCATCAGGCGCTGCGACTGCTCGTTCACCCGGTCGGTGTACTGCTTGAAGATGTCGTAGCTGCCGGTGCGCGTCGAGTGCTGGAGGCGGAAGACGGTCTCGGGGTCGAACAGGTGCGGCTCGGCCTCGCCCTTGACGCTGCGGCGCCACTGGTACTCGCCGCCGATGGTCAGCTCGCGGTGCGCCGGCGCGCCGCCGCGGGGGTAGGCGACCGCGTGGCGGCGGGCGACCTCCTCGGCGATCGTCTCGAGCTCGATGCCGCCCAGCTTCGACGTCGTACCGGTGAAGTAGCGGTCGACGACGGCCTGGGAGAGGCCGACGGCCTCGAAGATCTTGGCGCCCGTGTAGGAGGCGACGGTGGAGACGCCCATCTTGGACATCACCTTCAGCACGCCCTTGCCGAGCGCCTTGATCA
>JAYSEC010000076.1:8860-14257 GCA_041914085.1 Nocardioides sp. | reverse complement strand
CGGTGCGCGGGAAGTAGAGCAGCTCCATCGCCTTGGCGCGGCCGACGAGGCGGGGCAGGGTCCAGCTCGAGCCGGTGTCGCACGACAGCGCGACGCCCGCGAAGGAGGTGTTGTAGCCGGCGGTGTCGACCAGGATGCGGAAGTCCGCGGCGAACGCCAGGCTCGCGCCGGCGCCCGCGGCCACACCGTTGACGGCGGCGACGACGGGCTTCGGCATGGTCGCCAGCGCCAGCACGATCGGGTTGTAGTGCTTCTCCACCGTGTCCGACAGCGGGATGTCCGCCTCACCCTTGAGCCCGGCCAGGTGCTCCTTGAGGTCCTGGCCGACGCAGAACGCGCGTCCGTTGCCGGTCAGCACGACGCACCGCACCTCGGGGTCCTCGGCCACTCGTCGTACGGTCTCGAGCAACAGGTCCTTGGTGGCCACGTCGAGGCCGTTCATCGCCTCGGGACGGTTGAGCGTGATCGTGGCGACGGAGTCGACGACCGAGAGCAGGACCGGAGCGGTCTCGTCGGTGGTCTCGTCGGTGGTCGCGTCGGTGGTCGGGGGAGCAGTCATGGGGGCAGTCTGCCGGACGTCCGCCCCCCGTCCGTGCGCCCTGTGGTGCCGATCACGTGCCTCATGGGGGATACTGGGACCGTACGACGCCGATCGGGGCGGCCAGGAACGACTCAGCCGCCTCGATTCGCATGTGAAGAGCCACCATCGTCACCAGATGGCTGAACAGGAAGAGGTGCGCCGATGGCCGCCATGAAGCCCCGCACGGGCGACGGACCCCTCGAGGTCACCAAGGAGGGTCGCGGCATCGTGATGCGCGTCCCGCTCGAGGGCGGTGGCCGACTCGTGGTCGAGCTGAACGCCGAGGAGGCCACGTCGCTCGGTGACGCCCTCAAGGACGTCGTCGGCTGATCGTGGCCACGTCTGCGCAGCTGCCCACGCAGGTCTCTCCACCCGAGTTCGCACTCAGCCCGGCCCTGCCGCACCAGATCGGCGGGGCCGAGGTCTGGGCCTTCCCGGTCCTCCCGGACCCCGACGGACTCCTCCTCGGCCCCGGCGCCGACGAGGCCTCCGAGGTCCTCGGCCTGGACCTCCTCGCAGCGCTCGACGCCGCGCGCGCCACCGGCCGCGCCGGTGAGGTCACCACCGTCCCGGTGGCCGGTCCTGCCGACGCCGCGAGCCTGGTGCTCCTCGTCGGGGTGGGCGACGCCACGGTCACCGACTTCCGGCGAGCCGGTGCCGCCCTGGCCCGCGCCACCAAGGACCGGGCCAGCGTGGTCACGACGCTCGCCGCGATCGCCCCCGACGAGGGCCTCGCCGCCTTCGTCGTCGGCGCGATGCTCGGCTCCTTCTCCTTCCACTGGCGCTCCACGGGCCCGCAGGAGCGTCCCGTGGCGCGCATCGTGCTCGCCGACGTCAGCGACGACGGCGCCGACGACGAGCTCGCCCGCGCGATCGCCCTCGGTGGTGCCGGTTGGCGCTCGCGCGCCCTGGCCACCGTCCCGGCGAACCTCAAGACCCCGGCCTGGCTCGCCGACCAGGCCGTCGAGGTCGGCGAGGCTGCCGGCCTCACCGTGCAGGTGTGGGACGAGGAGCAGCTGCGCGCCGAGGGCTTCGGCGGCGTGCTGGCCGTCGGCGGCGCCTCGGCCAACCCGCCCCGCCTGATCCGGATGGACTACACGCCGCGCGGCGCGACGAAGAAGATGCCGACGGTGGTCCTCGTCGGCAAGGGCATCACCTTCGACACCGGCGGCCTCGACATCAAGCCCAGCGAGTCGATGCTGACCATGAAGCGCGACATGAGCGGCGGAGCCGCCGTGATCGCCGCGATGGCGGCCCTGCGCGACGTCGACTGCCCGGTGCGCGTGGTCGGGCTGGTGCCCGCCGCGGAGAACGCCATCAGCGGCTCGGCCATGCGCCCCGGCGACGTGATCACCCACTGGGGCGGTCGCACGTCGGAGGTCAACAACACCGACGCCGAGGGCCGCCTCGTCCTCGCCGACGCGATGGCGTACGCCGTCTCGGAGCTGAAGCCGGCCGTCCTGCTCGACATCGCCACCCTCACCGGCGCGATGAAGGTCTCGCTCGGCCAGTGGACCGGCGGCTACTTCGCCAACCACGAGGGCCTCGCCGCCCAGGTCGAGACCGCTGCCCGGGAGTCCGGCGAGAACGTCTGGCGGATGCCGCTGGTCAAGGACTACGAGGAGAAGGTCACCTCGAAGATCGCCGACGGCGACAACGCCGCGGGCGGTGCGGGGGCCATCACCGCCGCGCTGTTCCTCCAGCACTTCGCCGGCGACGTGCCGTGGGCCCACATCGACTTCGCCTCGGCCGCGGAGTCACCCGCCGACCGGCACGAGTGGACCGCCGGCCCGAGCGGCTACGGTCCGCGCCTGCTGCTCAGCTGGCTCGGCTCCGACGACCCCCTGGACGGGATCGCCTGATGCTCGGCCTCACGGTCCGCTGGTCCCTCGCCGACGCCGCCGACGGCGTCGAGGACCGGCTGGCCACCTACGTCGCCGAGACCTCGCACGCCCGCTTCACCGGGATGGCCGGACTCCGCTTCAAGACCTGGCGGATGGTCCGCGGCGAGTGGTTCGAGGGCTGCTACGTCTTCGCCACCGACGACGCGCGCGCGGAGTTCCAGCGCACCTTCGTCGAGACCGCCGACGACTCGCCCGGCTCGCAGATCATCGGCTCGTCCCCGATCCTCGTCGAGGCCTGCGACATCGTCGCCGTCGCCGAGGGCTGGGACGGCTTCGCGGCTTCGCCGCGCGCCTGACGTCGTACCCGCCGGGCGCCGCACGTGCGGCGGTTGTGGCCGCCCGACGGGCCGCGCCGGGGCAAGATCCGCCGCACGTGCGGCGGATGTGGTCGCCGGACGCTTGCTCTCAGGGCCAGAACCGCCACACGTGTTGGCGACACCGCCCTCGAATGTCCAGGTCGAGGGCAACATCTCGGACACGTGTGGTCCGGGCAGGACCCGCCGCACGTGCGGCGGATGTGGCCGCCAGACGGGCCGACTGTTGGCCGGATCCGCCTCACTTGCGACCGATCGCGGGCGCGGTGGCTGAGCACGGCCTCATCCACCTCGGTGGTTGAGGTGCGAGCGCAGCGAGCCTCGAAACCACGCTCGCTCACGGCGTCGGTCAGCGCGCAGCCAGCATCACCCCTCCTCGGGGGCCCACTCCTTCTTGGCGGCCAGCAGGCCGTCGCCGACGGGGAGGAGGACCGGGACGAGCGCCTCGTGCTCGAGGACGGCCCGGCCGAGGTCGCGGATGGTGACGGTCTCCTCGTCGCGCTGGGCGGGGTCGGCGACCCGGTCGTGCCAGAGCGCGTTGTCGAACGCGACGATCCCGCCGGGCCGCAGCAGGCGCAGGGCCTCCTTGAGGTACGCCGCGTACTCGCGCTTGTCGCCGTCGCAGAACACCAGGTCGTAGTGGCCGTCGGTGAGGCGGGGGAGCACGTCGAGGCCCGCGCCGGCGATGGTGCGGGCGCGGTTGCCGGGGATGCCGGCCTCGGTGAAGGTCTCCTTGGCGAGGCGCTGGTGCTCGGCCTCGATGTCGACCGTGGTGAGCACGCCGTCGGAGCGCATGCCGCGCAGCAGCCAGAGGCCCGAGACGCCGGTGCCGGTGCCGATCTCGACGACCGCCCGGGCGTCGAGGACCGAGGCGAGGAACCGGAGCGCCGCGCCGGTGCCGGACCCGATCGGCGAGACGCCGACCTCCTCGGCGCGGCTGCGGGCCGCGGCCAGGACCTCGTCCTCGGCCACGAAGTCCTCGGCGTAGGTCCAGCTCGCGGTCTTGATCGGGGCAGTGTGGGGCACGAGCGGACTCTATCGCGCGGGGACTGCCGACCGTGGTCGGGAACACACGGGCCCCGTCGGTCGTTGGACCGCTCGTCGGACGCCGAGGGCCTCCCCGGAAGTTCTTGGTCGTCGCGCATGAGGTTCACAGGGAACTCTCAGGCGCGGTCCCTAGCGTCAGGAAGGACAGCGAACCGTTGCAGTTGCGGTCGAGGAAGACGACGAGCCAGGGGGCACCCGTGGGTGACCAGGTCGAGACCACCCCGGGGGCCGGCCCCGAGCAGGGCGCGGTCGCGGGTGGCGTGCCGAGCTGGGACGAGGTCGTCGAGCAGCACTCCGACCGGGTCTTCCGCCTCGCCTACCGCCTCACCGGCAACCGTCCCGACGCCGAGGACCTCACGCAGGAGGTCTTCGTCCGGGTGTTCCGCTCGCTCGACACCTACACGCCCGGCACCTTCGAGGGCTGGCTGCACCGCATCACCACGAACCTGTTCCTCGACGGCGCGCGGCGCAAGCAGCGGATCCGCTTCGACCCGCTCTCCGACGAGCGGGCCGCCCGGCTGACCAGCCCGGTCGCGGGTCCCGAGCTCGCGCTGGCCGACCAGACCTTCGACGACGACATCGAGACCGCCCTCGCCACGCTGCCGCCCGACTTCCGCGCCGCCGTCGTGCTGTGCGACGTCGAGGGCCTCAGCTACGAGGAGATCGCGGAGATCATGGACGCCAAGCTCGGCACCGTGCGCTCGCGCATCCATCGCGGTCGCACCATGCTCCGCAAGGCGCTCGCGCACCGTGAGCCCGCCGCGGGCCGACAGCGCTACTCGGGTCCGACCGCGGCCAGCCCCCGTGGGGCGGGGTCGTGATGTCGCACCTCGGCTCCCGCGTCAGCGCCCTCCTCGACGGCCGGCTGGCCCCCGAGGAGGAGGAGCGCTGCTGGGTCCACGTCCAGTCCTGCCACTCCTGCCGTGACCTCGTCGAGCAGGAGGGCCGCGTCAAGACCCAGCTCGCCCGGCTCTCGATGGGTGGCTCGACCTGCTCGCGCGACCTCAAGTCCTCCCTCCTCGGCAGCTGCTCGACCCTCGCGCCGCAGCCGTTCCCGACGTCCGGACCGCGCTCGCGTCGCGGCCTGGTGGCGATCGGTGGCGGCGCCGCCAGCGCCTGCGTCGTCGGGGTGCTCGCCCTCGGCGTGGCCGGCGCTCCCCGGATCGAGCCGCGCCCGCCGGCGACCGACCTCAGCCGCCCCGCCGGCCCCGTCTCGCCGGCGACCACCACGGACGACCGGTCCGTCCGCACCCCGGTCTCACCCTCCCGGACGCCCCTGGCCGAGCGCTTGGTCGCGATCCGGGAGAAGATTGCTCCGTGAGCGATGACCACAGGCCCGTAGCGCAGGGACCCGACGAGCCGACGCAGCCCCTCGCGGGCTGGCGTCCGCAGGAGCCCCGCACCGCCCAGCCCGACGGCCAGGCGTACGGCGAGGAGCGCGCGGAGTCCCCCGCACCCGAGCACCCGTCCGAGCGCTCCGCCGAATCGTCCGCCGAGCCCTCGGCTGAGCCGTCAGCCGACGACCACCTGGTCGCCGGCCCGCCTCCGGTCA
>JAYSEC010000076.1:0-8760 GCA_041914085.1 Nocardioides sp. | reverse complement strand
GTCCCCAGCCGGGTTCGCAGCAGGGCGCACAGCCCGCTCGCCAGCCGGCTCCCCCGACCGTGCCGATGGCACCCCATCCCGGCCCGCCCGCGGGGCCGGCGTACTTCGGTCCGGGTCCCTACCCGCGCCCCGACTACGCCCGGCCGGCCCCGGCCCGCAAGCTGCCGCTGTGGTCCTGGCTCGCGGTGGCCGCCGTCGCCCTCGTGGTGGGCGTGCTCGGCGGCCTCGCCGGCGCAGCCCTGCAGGACGAGCTCGCCTCCTCCGGCGGCACCGTCGACGACGGCCTCGACGGCGTGCGGACCCAGAGCGCGGCGCCGCTCGACGCCGACAACGGGTCCGTGCCCGCCGTCGCCCAGGCCCTGCTGCCCAGCACCGTCCAGATCGTCGCCGAGTACGACGGCGAGTCGAGCGGCGCGACCGGCTCGGGCTTCGTGCTCGACCGCGACGGTCACGTCGTCACGAACAACCACGTGGTGGCCTCGGCCGCCGAGGACGAGGGCCCGATCGTGGTCATCGACCACGCCGGCGACCGCCACGACGCGACCATCGTGGGCCGCAGCTCGGTCTACGACATCGCAGTGCTCCAGGTCGAGGACGCCCGAGGGCTCGAGCCCGCGGCGCTCGGTGCCTCCCAGGTGCTGCACGTCGGCGACCCGGTCGTGGCGTTCGGCGCCCCGCTGGGGCTGAGCCAGACAGTCACGTCCGGCATCGTCAGCGCGCTCAACCGGCCCGTGACCACGGGCGACTCCGCCGACGACTCCTCCTACATCAACGCGGTGCAGACCGACGCCGCGATCAACCCCGGCAACTCCGGCGGCCCGCTGGTCAACCTGGCCGGTGAGGTGGTCGGCGTGAACTCCGCCATCGCCACGACGGGCGGCGCGACGACCGAGTCCGGCAACATCGGCGTGGGCTTCGCGATCCCGATCGAGCAGGTCCGCACGACCGTCGACCAGATCCTGCGCACCGGCAGGGCCGAGTACCCCGTGATCGGCGCGCAGGTGCGCACCGGCGGCGAGCAGGAGTCGGAGGGCGCGACGATCACCGAGGTCATGCCGGACACCCCGGCGGAGCGGGCGGGGCTGAGGAAGGACGACGTGATCACCCGGGTGGGCAACCAGCCCGTCAACGACGGCATCGCCCTCATCGTGGCGATCCGGACGCACCGGCCCGGCGAGACCGTCGAGATGTCGGTGGTGCGCGGTGGCGAGGAGCAGGTCGTCGAGGTCGAGCTCGACGGCAAGGTGGGGTAGCGCCGCACGACGCCGACCGGTCCGGCTAGGGGGTGGAGGACTCGCCGTCGACGGGCGCTGCCTCGGAGTCCACGAACGGGTGCTCGGCGACGAAGGACCGGGTCTCGGCGTACATCCGCTGGATGAAGTCCTCGAGCTGCGACCGCTCGACCCGCCACTGCCCGCGGCCGCCGATCTTGATCGCGGGCAGCTCGCCACGACGGACCAGCGCGTAGACCTGCGCGCTGGAGGTGTTGAGGACCTCCGCCACGTCGGCGAGCGTGAGGAAGCGTGGGTCGTCGGGCATGGGGTCATCGTGCCACCTGCCCGGGCGCTCCCGGCGGCGACCGGCACGGGCCTGTGGACAGGCAGGTGTGAAGTCGGCGCCGGGCGGCAATGATGCTCGCGTGTCTCGGAAACCCTCTCGGGCGTCGTCGCGCGACGACCGGCTCCTCGACGTGCCAGCCGCCACCCGCACCCGGTCGCCCGGGTGGCGCGACCCGCGACTGTGGATCGGGGTGGCGCTCGTGACCGGGTCGGTGGTGGCCGGGGCGCGCATCATGGCCGGCGCCGACGACATGACCGCGGTGTGGGCCGCCTCCAGCGACCTCGCGGCCGGCGAGACGTTGCAGGCCGACGACCTCTCCGCGACGAGGGTGCGCTTCGACGACGCGGCCGACGAGGATCGCTACCTCGCCGTCGACGACGAGCTGCCGGCCGGCCTGACCCTGACCCGACCGCTCGCCGAGGGTGAGCTCGTGCCCGCGGGTGCCCTCGGCGAGGCCACGGCGGACGACACGGTGTCGGTGTCGATCGCGGTGCCGGCCGAGCACGTCCCGACCGGTCTGGCCCGGGGGTCGCGGGTCGACGTGTGGGTGCTGGGCGAGGACCGGCGCCCACGAGCCGCGGCCGAGCTGGTGCTCGGCGACGTGGTGATCCTCGACGCCCCGGTGGTCTCCGACGCGTTCGCCTCCGCGACGACCCGCCAGCTGGTGCTCGCCGTGCCGCAGGCCGACGAGGACTCGCTCGCCGCGGTGCTCGCCGCGAGTGGTGACGACCGCGTCCGGGTCGTCGGCCGGGGCTGACGGCCGTGATCTGCGTGCTGCTCCTCGCTGCGGGGGAGGCCTGGGAGTCCCCGGCCCTCGCGGACCTCGAGGCCCATCCCGGCGTGGTGGTGCTCAAGCGCTGCGTCGACGTCGACGACCTGCTGGCGTCGGTCACCAGCGGCCAGGCCGACGTCGCCGTGCTCTCGCTCGACGCACCCGGGCTCGACCCGGCCAGCATCGCCCACCTGCGCCGCCACGCCGTACGTCCCGTGGGCGTCACCACCGCCGCGGCCGAGGACCTCGACGTGCGCGAGCACGCGCAGCGGCTCGGCATCTCGGCGGTCGTCGGGGCGGGTGGGCTCGCGACGCTGCCCGAGGTGGTGACGACCGTCGAGGACGTCGCCGACACCCGGGCCCGCGAGGCGGAGCCGCTGCCGGCGCCGCCCGCCGAGGAGTCGTCCGGCGGCCGGGTGGTGGTGGTGGTCTGGGGCCCGCCGGCGCCCCCGGTCGTACGACGGTCGCGGCCAACCTCGCCTGCGAGCTCGCCCGGCGGTCGAGGGGCGTCGTGCTCGCGGACCTCGACCCCTACGGCGGCGCGGTGGCCCAGCAGCTCGGCGTCCTCGACGAGGTGTCGGGGCTGCTCTCCGCGGCGCGGCTGGCGGGGTCCGGGCAGCTCGAGGAGCGCTTCGCGTCGGTGTGCCGCGCCGTCGGGGAGCACCTCGCGGTCGTCACCGGTCTGCCGCGCGCCGACCGGTGGCGCGAGGTCCGCGCCGCCCACGTCGACCAGCTGCTCGAGCAGGCCGCGCGGCTCGGTGACGTGGTCGTCGACACCGGGTTCAGCCTCGAGGACGACGGCGCCCCTGACCTCGGCGGGCGCCCGGGCCGCAACGCGCTCACCCTCGCCGCGCTCGAGCACGCCGACGAGGTCGTGGTCGTCGGCGCTGCCGACCCCATCGGGCTCACCCGCCTCGCCCGCGGCCTGGTCGACCTCAGGGACCGCGTCGGCGCGGTCCCGGTCCGGGTCGTCGTCAACCGGATGCGGGGGTCGATCGGCTGGTCGGAGAAGGACATCGCGGGGATGGTGGAGGGGTTCAGCCGCGTCGCCGGACTGCACTTCCTGCCCGAGGACCGGGTCTCCACCGACCGTGCCCTCGTGACCGGCCGCCCCCTGGTCGAGGGCGCGGAGTCCTCGTTGGGGCGCAGCCTGACCGCGCTGGCCGATGCCGTCTTCCCGGCCAGCGCACGGGCCTCGGCTCCGCGTGGTCGCCGGCGACGCAACCGGTAGAAGATTCTGGTTTTCGTCAAGAATTCGTTAACTTGGAGTCTACTTTCAAGGAGACTCCGATGGTTGACACCATGCGCACGACTGGCCTCGCCCTCGTCGCCCTGTCCCTCACCCTCACCGCGGCGCCCGCGCTGGCGAGGGCGCAAGGCACCACGGGCAACGACGTCATCTCCGGCAACGCCCGCGCCAACCACATCATGGCGCTCGGCGGCCGGGACCGCGTGACGGCCAACGGCGGCAACGACACCGTCTACGCCGGCAAGGGCAGCGACACCGTCACCGGCGACGACGGTGACGACTGGATCACCGCCCAGCCCGGCAACGACTGGGTCGCCGGCGGGCTCGGCAACGACCGCGTCGACGGCGGCCAGGGCGACGACACCCTCTACGGCGGCGAGGGCGACGACGTGCTGTCGGCCAACGTCGGGAACGACGTGGTCCACGGGGAGGCCGGCAACGACACCCTCGGCGGCAACGACGGCAACGACCAGCTCTTCGGCGGCGACGGCACCGACAAGCACATCGGCGGCGCCGGCACCGACTGGATCGACGGCGGCCCCGGCGACGACGGCGCGATCCAGGGCGGCCCCGGCGACGACGTGCTGATCGACGGCGACGGCAACGACACCAAGGTCAAGGGCGACGAGGGCGACGACGTCGTCTTCCTCGGTCCCGGCCGGGACAAGGTGTTCGGCGAGCAGGGCAACGACACCATCTACGTCTACCCCGACGGGGTCGAGGACCGCATCCACTGCGACGACCCGACCCAGCACGACTCCGGCAACGCCGACAGGGTCGTCTTCGTCGGTCGCCGCGACCCCGCCGACGTCATCGACTACCGCGGCTCCTGCGACATCATCGAGGTCGTGCAGGCCCCGCCCGCCGGCTGGCCCTACGGCCCGGTCACGCCGCGAACAGCAGGTACAGACCTCCCGCGGTGAACCCGACCATCGCCAGCAGCAGCGGCAGCTGACCGGTGAGGTGGTGGCGGGGCGGGAGCAGCTTGATGGCGCGGTCGTGGGCCGCCACCACCCCGACCACGTGGCCGAGGACCACGGCGAGGACCTTGGTCACGGCCAGGAACGTCGGGTGGAGCGAGAGCCAGTAGTTGACCTGCAGGTCGGCGGTGCCGAGGTAGTCGTCACCGCGGCTGAACGGGTCGCTGAGCTGGATGAGCGTCTGCTGGCCGTACTCGACGAAGAACGTCAGGTAGTGGGCCACGACGTAGCCGACGATGATCGGCACCACCGAGTGCGCGAACAGGTCGGGCAGCGCGCGGCGGGGCGTGTCGCTGGTGACGCCGGTCGCCATGGTGGCCGCCGTCAGGACGAGCGCCACCCCGCCGGAGAACGCGACCAGCGCGAGCGTGTCGGGGACGATCCGGTCGATCGACATCGACTGCACGAGGCCGAGCCACTCGCTCGACTCGCGGAAGGAGTCGAAGGCCGTGCTGCCGAACAGCACGCCGACCACGGCCACCAGCCCGGCCGCGGGGACGACGGTGTCGAGGTTCGCCAGGGGGCTGCGCACGACGAGCGCCCCGTCGCGACGCCCCCAGACGGACAGCTTGGCGACCAGCGACGAGTAGACCTCGAACGGGTCGGCGCGCTCGAGGAACGTCGTGCCCCACACGGCCGAGCCGATCAGCATGATCCCGAGGTAGGCGGCGCACCACAGCCGCACCGGCCCGAGGTCGGTGGAGTGCGGGTAGACCAGCTCGAGCCAGACGAAGGAGAACAGGCCGAGGGCGGCCGGCCAGTAGCCCAGCCGCGCGGGGTAGGCGTACAGCCCCTGCCCCTCGGGTACGCCGGACACCTTGGCGAAGAGCATGCTGATCGTGCGGGCCGGGCTGACCGCCTTGAAGAACGGGCCGAGCAGCAGGGACGCCGGCACCAGGCCGACCCAGAGGATGACGTAGACGGTCCCGAGGAACGGGTTGATCAGGGTGTCCTTGCCGAGCACGGCGGCGGCGCCGACGTACAGGAAGAACGCCATGCCCAGCACCCGCAGCGCGATCGCGAGGCTGCGCGAGGACGCGAAGCGGTCCAGCCACGCCGGGGCCGGGCGACCGCTGGTGGCGGCGTCGTAGCGCGGCTCGCGCCAGGCCACGGCGAGCACCGTGAAGGAGACGACCAGGGCGGCGACGGCTCCGGCGATCGCCAGCTCCGAGGGGATCGGCAGGTCCTTCGCGCCACCGAGGCCGTGGGCGGAGATCCGGCCCGCGTCCAGCGGGTCCACCGTCAGCGGACCTCGAGCTGCAGGACGATCGAGGTGGGCTCGTGGCTCTCGACCTCGACGACGCCGGGTCGGTCGATGGTGATCTGGTGCTCGCTGGTGCCGGCGTCGTAGGCGATCTCCTGCTCCGGGGTGCTGTGCACGTGGAGCTCGCCGGCGGCGTCGGAGGTGATGGTGAGGTCGAGCGTCTGGCCGACCTCGAGCTCCACCCGCTCGCCGTTGGGCGTGAACGTGTCACCCTCGCGGGTCACCGTGATCGCGACGGTGTCGTCCGCCTCGCTCGAGGGGCTGCTGCTGGACGAGTCGCTGGCGGAACTGCTGGGGGAGCTGCTGCCCGGGGTGGTCGTCGGCTCGTCGTCACCCCCGTCGCCGCACGCGGAGAGCCCGAGGGCCAGCACGAGGGTGAGGGGGACGAGGCGCGACAGGACGCGACGGGACACGGACTTCTCCTTCAAGAACCGACAGGCGGTGGCCACGGACGCAGCGTGCCACTGGCTCTGCCAGAATCCCATGCGGGACAAAGTCATCGACGAGAGGGCAGCACATGAGCGAGCGGCTCATGCCGCGGGACCTGGCCATCCTGGCCGCCGAGTCCCCCACGACGCCCATGCACAACGCCACCGTCGAGGTGTTCGAGCCGGGCGGCTCCGGCTTCGACCACGACCGGCTCGTCGAGCTGATCGCCGACCGCATCGCGTTCGTCCCGCGCTACCGCCAGCGCCTGCAGCTCGTGCCCGGTCGGCTGGCGAACCCGGCGTGGGTCGACGACGAGAACTTCGACCTCGGCTTCCACGTACGCCGATCGGCGCTGCCGCGGCCCGGCAGCATGGACCAGCTGCGCGAGCTCGTCGCCCGCATCGCCTCCCGGCCGCTGGACCGGAGCCGGCCGCTGTGGGAGTGCTACTTCGTCGAGGGCCTGGAGGGCGGCCGGGTCGCGCTGCTGACCAAGAGCCACCAGATCCTGGTCGACGGCCGCGAGACCGTCGACATCGGGCAGGTGCTGCTCGACACCTCGCCCGACCGCTCCACCCTCGGCCACGACGACGACTGGCGCCCCCGCCGCACCGCCGGCCCGGTGGCGGCCGCGCTCAACGCCGTGACCGACAGCCTGGAGAGCCCGCGCACCCTCTGGTCGACGACGCGGGCCAACGCCGAGGCGCTCGCCCGCCAGGCGTCCACCACCGGCGCCCGGTTCGCGGAGGTCGCCAACGCCCTCGCCGGGCGGGGGCCCGTGCACTCCACGCCGGTCCACCGCCGGCTCTCCCAGCAGCGGCGCTTCCTCGCCCTCCGCACGGAGCTCGCCGACTACCGCGCGATCCGTGAGGTCCACGGCGGCACCGTGAACGACGTCATCCTCGCCACCCTCGCCGGCGGTCTGCGCGGCTGGCTGATGACCCGCGCGGAGTCGATGGGCGGGCTCCGCACGATCAAGGCGATCGTTCCGATGTCGGTCATCGACGACGAGCTCGAGGCGACGTCGCTCGGCAGCCAGGTCAAGGGACACCTCGTGCACCTGCCGATCACCGAGCCCAGCCCGGTGGTCCGGCTGCACCAGGTCAGCTACGACCTCAAGGCCCACCGCGACGACGGCCGGGCGGTCTCCGCGCGCCGCCTGTCCGGGATCTCGGGCTTCGCGCCGACGACCTTCCACGCGCTCGGGTCACGCGTCGCCGCGGCCGAGCTGCGGCACGGCTTCCACATCTCGATCACCAACGTGCCCGGCCCGCAGTTCCCGCTCTACGCCGACGGGGCGCGGATGCTGGAGTCCTACCCGGTCCACCCGCTGCTCCCCGACCACCCGCTGGCCATCGGCGTCACGTCCTACGACGGCGGGGTGTTCTACGGCATCACCGCCGACCGGGACGCCGTACCTGACGCGGACATCCTGGGGCAGTGCGTGCTGGAGGCCCTCGAGGAGCTGAAGGACTCCGCGTCCGACACCCGCCCCCGAGCCCCCCGTGGCCGGTCGCGGTCCGGCCGGAAGGCGCGCACGTGACCCGCCACTACCTCCCGACCACGCTGCCGCGCCTCGCCGCGGCCCGCGACGCCGACGGCCCCGAGGTGCTCGACCCGGTGGTCGCGGAGGACGACACCGAGGAGACCGAGTACGCCGCCCTCATGACCGCCGCGGACGCCTCGGCCGAGCTCCTCGCGGGCCTCCCCGACGGGCAGCGCCGCCGCGTCGTCGTCGTCGCCGAGACGACCACCGCCGCAGCGGCGGTGACCTGGCGCGACGTGGTGGCCGTGCATGCCGACGACCACGACGACGCCGACCCCGACGACGACCTCGCCTGGTGGGCCACGCAGGAGGTCGACGACCTCCTCGGCCCCGCGTGACCCCGCGCCGGACCAGCCCTTTTGAGGCGCGCGTCGGTCTCTGACACGATCAGCGGCATGGACGCGATCACCTTTCCTCCGGCTCCCACCAACGAGCCGAACCTGACCTATGCGCCCGGCACCCCGGAGCGTGAGGCACTGGTCACCGAGCTGGCCCGTCTGGAGGGCGAGCACCACACCCTGCACGCCGTCATCGGCGGCGAGCACCGTGAGGGGGGTGGCACCGAGACCCAGGTCGTGCAGCCGCACGACCACCAGCACGTCCTGGGCACCTTCCGCGGTGCCACGACGAAGGACGCCGAGGACGCCATCGCCGCGGCCGCGGCCGCGGCACCGGACTGGCAGGCGATGCCGTTCGACGAGAAGTGCGCGATCATCCTCAAGGCCGCGGACCTGCTGGCCGGCCCCTGGCGGCAGCGGCTCAACGCCGCGACGATGCTGGGGCAGTCGAAGACGGCGTTCCAGGCCGAGATCGACGCAGCCTGCGAGCTGATCGACTTCTGGCGCTACAACGTCCACTACGCCAAGCAGATCCTCACCGACCAGCCGATCGCGAACAGCCCCGGCATCTGGAACCGCACCGACCACCGCCCGCTCGAGGGCTTCGTCTACGCGATCACGCCGT
>JAYSEC010000075.1:0-14346 GCA_041914085.1 Nocardioides sp. | reverse complement strand
AGAGGCTGATCGGCAGGTCGGGGTTCTCGGACGCGAGGTGCAGCAGCTGGGCGATCACCGCGTTGGCGACGCCGTCGTCGATCTCCGTGCCGAGGTAGACGATGCGCTCGGACAGCAGCCGGGAGTAGAGGTCGAGGGTCCGCTCGCCGCGCGGCGTCTGCTGGACGACGTACGGGATCGTGTAGGTGCTCATCGCGCACCGGCCAGGCCGACGGGACGGGCGCTCGCGGGCGTGACGCGGTCGATGCTGCTGATGACCTGGTCGACGAACCCGTAGTCGAGGGCCTGCTCGGCGCTGAACCAGCGGTCGCGCCGGGAGTCGCGCTCGACGGTGTCGCGGTCCTGGCCGGTGTGCTCCGCGATCAGCCCGAGCACCGTGTCGCGCGTGTGGCGCAGGTCGTCGGCCTGGATCTCGATGTCGACGGCCGTGCCGCCGATGCCGGCCGACCCCTGGTGCAGCAGCACGCGGGCGTGCGGCAGGGCGTACCTCTTGCCCGGCGTCCCCGCGGAGAGCAGGAACTGCCCGGCGCTGGCGGCCATGCCCATCGCGAGCGTGCTCACGTCGTTGGGGATCAGCCGCATCACGTCGTGGATGGCGAGCATCGCGGAGACCGACCCGCCCGGGGAGTTGATCCAGAGGCTGATGTCGGCGCGCGGGTCCTCGGCGGAGAGCAGGAGCAGCTGGTGCATCAGCCGGTTGCCGTTGCCCTCGCGCAGCTCCTCGCCGAGGACGATGATGCGCTGGTGCATGAGGCGGCGGACGAGCTCGTCCTCGATGCGCTCGGAAGTGGTGATGGTCATGCCGCCAGCGTGGCGCGGCCCGCGGGCGGACCACAGGGCGTTCTGCTCGCCGCGGATCCGCTGGGAGCGGAGGACCTACGGTGGACCGATGAGGCCTCCGACCCGGGTCGTGCTCGACGTCGACACCGGGATCGACGACGCCCTGGCCCTGCTGTACGCCGTCGCCAGCCCGGCGCTGGACCTCTGCGGCGTGGCCGCGGTGGCGGGCAACGTGCCGGTCGAGGTGGCCGCCCGCAACTCCGCCGCGGTCCTGGCCCTGGCGGGAGCGGGCGAGGTGCCGGTCGCGGTCGGCGCGGCCCGGACCTCGACCGGCGCCGGCCCGCGGACCGGACCGACGAACCACGGACCCGACGGGCTCGGCGGAGTGGTGGTGCCGGCCCACGACGTCGCCCAGGCGCAGGGCGTCGAGGCCGTCGTCCGGCAGGCGGTGGCCGGTGGGCCCTTCACCCTCGTCGGCCTGGCGCCGATGACCGACCTGCCCGCGATGGCGGACGCGGCAGCCGAGGTCGTCCTGGTGGGAGGGGAGCTGGCGGTCGACGACCCGCCCGAGCTCAACGCCAGCCACGACTGCGGGGCCACTGCCCGGGTGCTCGCCTCGGGACGCCCCACGACCCTCTACGTCATCGACGTCTTCGAGCAGGTCCGCGTCGCCCCGGCCGACGTCGACCGGCTCCTCCGGTCGGACCGGCCGCCCGCCCGCCTGGCGGGCGAGCTGCTGGCGGTGCGCAGGTCGCACCTGATCGGGGACGCGGGCGCGCTCGTCCTCCTGACCCATCCCGACCTGTTCACCGTCGAGCAGCGACGGATCGACTTCGTCGGGGCCCACCTCACCGAGGCGGCGAACGGCTGCCTGGTCGACGTGGTGGTGGACGTCGACGCCGAGGCGGTGGCCCGCACCTACGTCGAGGTCCTGCTCGGGGCCTAGCGGTCGAGCAGAGGTGTCGCGGGGTCCCAGGTCGTGCCGTCGCGCTCGTCACGGCGCTTGCGGGCGATCGCGGACAGCGCCTCGAGCACGACCCGGTTGGCGAGGGCGGCGGTGATGTCGGCGTGGTCGTAGGGCGGGCTGACCTCGACGACGTCGATGCCGACGACCGGGAGCTCGAGGCAGATCCGGCGTACGGAGTCGAGGAGCTCGCGCGCGGAGAGGCCGCCGGGCTCGGGCGTGCCGGTGCCCGGTGCGTGGCCCGGGTCGCACACGTCGATGTCGACGGAGAGGAAGACGCCCTCGCACTCGTCGGTGGCGATCCCGAACGCCTCGGTGAGGCACTCCGACAGGCCACGGTGGACGATCTCGGTCATCTCGTAGGACCGCATCCGCTCCGCGGCCATCCAGTCGAGCGTCTCGGGTCCGGGCCAGTAGCCGCGCAGCCCGACCTGGAGGAAGCGGTCGCCGCGCAGCGCGCCCGACTCGATGAGCCGGCGCATCGGCTGGCCGTGGCCCCACAGCGAGCCGAACTCGATGTCGCCGGTGTCGGCGTGCGCGTCGAAGTGGATCATCGAGACCCGGCCGTGGCCGAGCACGTTGGCCACGCCCTTGGCGTCGGGGTAGGCGATGGAGTGGTCGCCGCCGAGCACGACGGGGATCGCACCGGCGCGGGCCACCTTCTCCACCGCCGCCTCGAGCACGCCGAGGGCCCGCTCGATGTCACCCGGCGGCATCTCGACGTCGCCGGCGTCGACGACGCGCAGGTCCTGGAGCCCGTCCGTGCGCAGCGCCAGCGACGGGCGCGAGCCGTCGTGGGGCAGGTAGTCGGTCATCCGGATCGCCTGCGGGCCGAAACGCGTGCCCGGCCGGTGCGACGTACCTCCGTCGAAGGGGGCGCCGACGACCACGACGTCGGCCCCGGCGTACGACGACTCGTCGTCGAGGTCGCAGGCGGGCACGCCCAGGAAGGTGATGTCGGGGCCGAACTGTGCGCCGTAGCGAGCCATGGTGCCGATGCTAGGGCTGCCGCCAGCCGCCCAGGGCCGCGAACCGCTCGCCGATCAGCCGGTGCGTGGCGGAGTCGGGGTGCAGGTCGTCGGGCAGCGGGAGCCGCTCGGCGTCCGCCGCGCCGTAGAGCGCCAGCCCGTCGACGTAGGTCAGGTGCGGGTCCGCACGGCGCTCGACGACCTCGGCCAGCACCTCACGGACGACCTCGAGGCTGAGGCCGCCACGAGCCACCGCGTCCGGGTCGCCCTCGGCGACGAACCCCACCCGGCCCTCGGCGATGCCGGACATGTCGACGCCCGTCGGGCCCGGCACGGACTCGTGCATGCCGCAGTAGATCGGCGAGACGAGGCGGATCGGGGTGTCGGGGTGGCCGTCACGGATGGTGTCGAGGTAGCCGTGGACGGCGGGGCCGAGGGCCCGGCGGCGCACCAGGTCCTGGTTGACCAGGTTGATGCCGAGCTTGAGGCTGATCAGGTCGGCCGGGGTGTCGCGGATGGTGCGTGCGACGAACGGGTCGAGCAGCGCGCTGCCGCCGTAGCCGAGGTTGACCAGGTCCAGCCCGGCGAGGCGGGCCGCGACGACCGGCCAGGTCTCGGTGGGGTACGTCGCCACCGACCCGTGGCTGATCGAGCTCCCGTGGTGCACCCAGCGCGGTCGCGTGACGGGGAGCGGCTCGACGGGCGCGTCGGCGCGCAGGTCGACCAGCGTGGTCTGCTCGTCGTGGGGCAGCCACACCTCGACGTCCTTCTCGCCGGCCGGCAGGTCGACGACCAGCGTCGTCGCCTCGCCCGGCTGGTGGGTGCTGGCCCCGGTCATCATGTCCACCAGCAGCACGTCGCCGCCGGTCGCGGTCAGCCGCTGCACGACCTCGCCGTCCACGAGCACCTCGTAGGTGCCGTCCGGGCGCGCAGGGACGCCGGCATAGACCCGCTTGGTGGGCAGCACGTCGAGCTCGAGACGGGTGGCGGCCGTGCGCATCGCGAGCCGTACGCCGGCGGGCTGCGCCTCGACGAGGTGGAGCTGCGGGTCGTCGGTCTGCGCCCGCGCCCAGGCGGGCAGGCGGTGCGGCAGCAGGCCCCGCTCGGTGCGCTCGAGCTCGAGCGCGCCGCGGACCAGGCCGGGCAGGGCAAGCAGGTCGGTCATGTGGTCTCCCAGGATCGGATGAGGGTGTCGAGGCCGTCGAGCACGCGCTCCCACGTCTCGTCGGAAGTGGGGGCGGCCGTGCCGTGGCCGAAGGCGCCGGCGGCGTCGAGCGCGGCGTAGCCGTGGAAGGTCGCGCCCAGCAGCCGCACGGCGTGCGTGACGTCGGCGTCGGCGAGCCGGTAGCCGCGGAGCACCGCGCGGGTGAGCTCGGCGTGCCGCGGGCCGGCGCTCCGGGCGGCGGTCTCGGCGTCGAGCGGCAGCCGGGTGGCGGCATACCGGCCCGGGTGGTGCACGGCGTACTCCCGCCACACCCCGCCCAGGGCGGCGAGCGCGTCGCGCCCGCTGACGCCTGCGAGCGCCTCGGCCGCCAGCCCGGCCGTCTCCTCCAGGGCCAGGAGCGCGACCCGGGTCCGGACGTCGGCCGAGCTGCGGACGTGGGCGTAGAGGCTGGGCACGGCGACGCCGAACGACCTGGCCAGGGCGGACAGCGTGACGGCGTCGAGCCCGACCTCGTCCGCGAGGTCGGCGGCGGCCCGCGTCACACGGTCGCTGGTCAGTCCGGCGCGTGCCATGTCGTCTCCCTTCGGTTCTTCGTTGCAAGCCTAACATCTTTAGGTTTGCTTCTCGCCACGGCTGCCTTGACATTAGTTCGAGACTCGTACTTAATAGTGACGTGGCTCTCGTGCTCGGCATCGACTCCTCGACCCAGTCGACCAAGGCGCTGCTCGTGGACGCCGACGACGGCACGGTGGTCGACCAGCGCAGCGCGCCGCACCCGCCCGGCACCGAGGTCGACCCGGCGGCCTGGCTGGACGCGGTCGACGCCGCGACCGAGGGCCTGCTCGAGCGGGCCGACGCGGTCTCCGTGGCCGGTCAGCAGCACGGCATGGTCGCCCTCGACGAGGCCGGGACGCCGGTCCGCGACGCGCTGCTGTGGAACGACACCCGCTCGGCGCAGGCCGCCCGCGACCTCATCGACGAGATGGGCGGTCCGCAGGCGTGCGCCGACGCGGTCGGCAGCGTCCTGGTCGCGTCGTTCACATCGGCGAAGCTGCGCTGGCTGCGCGACCACGAGCCCGAGCGGGCCGCGGCGGTGGCGAGCGTCCGGCTGCCCCACGACCACGTCTCGCACCACCTCGCCGCTCCCGGCACCGAGGCGTTCACCGACCGCGGTGACGCCTCCGGCACCGGCTACTTCGCCACCGGCTCCGGCGAGTGGCGTCCCGACCTCCTCGCGCTCGCACTCGGCCACGACGCGCGCCTCCCGCGCCTGGTCGTCCCCGGCAGCGCGGCGGGACAGACCGCCTCCGGCGCCCTGCTCGCCGGCGGGACGGGCGACAACATGGGCGCCGCGCTCGGCATGGCCCTCGAGCCGGGCGACGTCCTGGTCTCGGTGGGCACCTCGGGCGTGGCGTCGGCGGTCAGCGCCACGGCCGTGGCCGACGGCACCGGCGTGGTGACCGGCTTCGCCGATGCGAGCGGCGGCTTCCTGCCGATGGTCACCACGATGAACGCCGCCGGGATCCTGGACCTGCAGGCGCGGTGGCTGGGCGTCGACCACGACGGCCTCGCCGCCCTCGCCCTCGAGTCCACGCCCGGCGCCGGCGGCGTCACCCTGCTCCCCTACTACGGCGGCGAGCGCAGCCCCAACCGCCCGGACGCCGTCGGCACCTGGACCGGCCTCACGCCCGCCACCACCCGCGCCGACCTCGCGCGGGCGGCGTACGAGTCGCTCCTCTGCTCGCTCGCCGACGCGGTCGACCGCCTGGTGGCGGCCACCGGCGAGCAGCCGCGCCGACTGCTGATGGTCGGTGGGGCGACCCGCAGCGCGGCCCTGCGCGCACTCGCCCCAGCCGTCCTCGGGGCGCCGGTCACCCTGCCGCCGCCCTCGGAGTACGTCGCCCTCGGCGCGGCCCGGCAGGCCGCCTGGGCGCTCGCCGGGACGGCCGAGCCGCCGCAGTGGCCGGCCCCCGAGACCACCGTCCTCGAGGCCGACCCCACTCCGCACGTCCGCGAGGCGTACGCCGCCCTGCGCGAGCGCACCGACACCTGGACCGACACCACCCCCAGCACCTCCACCACCTGACCGGAAGGCAACCCCGATGAGCATCGAGATCCCCACCCCCACCCCCGAGGACAAGTTCTCCTTCGGCCTCTGGACCGTCGGCTGGCAGGGCGTGGACCCGTTCGGTGGCGCGACCCGCCCGCCGATGGACACCGTGCACGCGCTGGAGAAGCTCGCCGAGCTCGGTGCCTACGGCGTGAACTTCCACGACGACGACGTGATCCCGTTCGGCAGTGACGACGCGACCCGCCAGGCGATCATCGACCGCTTCAAGAAGGGCCTGGCCGACACCGGGCTGGTCGTCACCACCGCGACGACCAACCTCTTCAGCCACCCGGTCTTCAAGGCCGGCGGCTTCACCAACAACAACCGCGAGATCCGCCGCTTCGCGCTGCGCAAGGTGATGCGCAACATCGACCTCGCCGCCGAGCTCGGCGCGAAGGTCTACGTCGCGTGGGGCGGTCGCGAGGGCGCGGAGTACGGCGCCTCGCAGGACACGGGCGTCGCGCTCGACCGGATGAAGGAGGCCTTCGACCTCCTCGGCCAGTACGTCGTCGACCAGGGCTACGACCTGCGCTTCGCCATCGAGCCGAAGCCCAACGAGCCCCGCGGCGACATCCTGCTCCCGACGATCGGGCACGCGCTGGCCTTCATCAACCAGCTCGAGCGTCCCGAGCTGGTCGGGGTGAACCCCGAGATCGGGCACGAGGAGATGGCCGGCATGAACGCGGCGGCCGGCTACGCCCAGGCGCTCTGGCAGGGCAAGCTCTACCACATCGACCTCAACGGCCAGAACGGCCCGAAGTACGACCAGGACCTGCGCTTCGGCGCCGGCAACGTGCGTGGCGCCTTCTGGGTCGTCGACGCCCTGCTGGCCGGCGGGTACGACGGCCCGGTCCACTTCGACTACAAGCCCTCCCGCATCGAGGACGAGGACGGCGTGTGGGTCAGCGCCGCCGCGAACATGCGCAACTACCTGATCCTGCGCGAGAAGGTGAAGGCGTTCCGTGCCGACCCGGAGGTGCAGGCGGCGCTCGAGGCTGCTCGCCTGCCCGAGCTGGCCCAGCCGACGCTGGGCGACGGCGAGGGGTGGCAGCAGCTGCTCGACTGGCAGCTGCCCGACCCCGACGCGCTGGCCACCATCGGCGCGGCGACCGAGCACCTCGACCAGCTCGCGCTCGAGCACCTCTACGGCGTCCGCTGAGCCGTCCTGTGACCAGTCCCTCGCCCGGTCCGGCGAGGCCGACGGCCGGGACCGAGGGGCTGCGTCGGCAGAACACCGCGGTGGTGCTCCGCGCCCTGCGCCAGCAGGGTCCGTCCACCCGCGCGGAGCTCGCCAAGCTGACCGGCCTCGCCAAGGCGACGATCAGCGTGATCGTCTCCGACCTCGAGGCTGCCGGCGCGGTGGCCGAGGGCGGTTCACGCCCGGGCGTCCGCGGACGCCCGGGGCGACCGGTCGCGCTGCGGGGCGACCGCTTCGTCGCCCTCGGCCTCGAGCTCAACGTCGACTACGTGTCCGCCGTGGTGCTCGACCTCGCGGGGCAGGTGGTCCTGAGCGAGAGCCGTCCGGCCGCACCCGGCGCGCTGCTCGACCTGGCCCGCGACGCCGTGACCGCGCACGCCGGCCCGGGCCGGGTCCTGGTCGGCACCACCCTCGCGGTGCCGGCGCTGGTGCGCGGCGACAACCGCACGGTGGCGTGGGCGCCCAACCTCGAGGTGGAGGGTGCCGGTCTGGCCGACGCGGTCGCCGACCTCCTGCCCGGCGGCGAGGTGCAGGTGAGCAACGACGCCAACTGTGCGGCGTACGCCGAGTCGCACCACGGCGCCGCGGTCGGGGTCGCCCACGCGCTCTACCTGACCGGCACCGTCGGCATCGGTGCCGGGATCGTCCAGGACGGCGAGCTGGTGCGCGGTGGCGCCGGGTTCGCCGGCGAGGTCGGCCACATGCCCGTCGGCGACTCGACCGCCCGGTGCGGCTGCGGCCGCCGCGGGTGCTGGGAGGCGTCGGTCGGCCTGCACGCGATGCTCGCCGCGGTCGGGATGCCCGAGCTCGACACGCCCCTGCGCACGGCGGAGGCGGTCGCGGCCCGCGCCGCGGACGACCCCGCGGTGCGTGCCGGCCTCGAGCGCGTGGGCCGCGACATCGGCCTGGGCCTGTCCATGCTCAGCAGCGTGCTCGACCCCGAGGTCGTGGTGCTGGGCGGCTACTTCACACCCCTCGGGGAGCTCGTCCTGGGACCTGCCCGGCGCACCCTCGACGAGAGGCTGGCCTCCGCGGTGCAGGTCCGCCCGGAGCTGCGGCTGAGCACGCTGGGGATCCAGGCCGCCGCCCTCGGAGCGGCCGAGCAGTCGCTGGGCCCGGTGTTCTCCGGCGAGCTCGACCTCGCCGAGCCCGACGGGTGGTCGTCAGACCGCGAGCAGCGAGCCCACGTCGACGAGGGCTGACCCCAGCGCGGCGACGGGGTCGACGAAGAGCGGCTCGAGGGCGATCTCGGCGGCGCCCAGCAGCGGGGAGTCGGAGCCCAGCCCCGGCAGGGTCAGGGTCACCGACTCCAGCGGCGCGGGCAGCGCGCGATCGGCGAGCCCGGCGTTCACCTCGGCGCCCACGAGAGGGTAGAGGGTGCGGAAGTAGCCACCCAGCACGATCAGCCGCGGGTTGAACGTGTTGACGATGCTGGCGAGCCCGTGACCGAGAGCGGTGCCGGTGGCCCGCAGCTCCGGGGTCGGCCTGGTGTAGCCCTCGAGGACCTCGTCGAGCTGGGCGACCTTGTCGGGCGGGCAGCTGATGGCCTCGGCGATGGCGTGGCCGCCGACCTCGGTCTCCCAGCAGCCGCGGTTGCCGCAGTGGCAGGGCCGGCCCTGGGGGTTGAACCGCAGGTGGCCGACCTCACCGGCGTACCCGCCGGCGCCCTCGAGCCGGACCCCACCGGTGATCACCCCGGCACCGACGCCGACGTTGCCCGAGACGTAGATCAGGTCGTCGACGCCGACGCCCGCGCCGCGGATGTGCTCGGCGAGCGCACCCAGGTCGGCGTCGTTGGCGAGCGAGACCGGGACGTCGAGGCCCAGGGCGGCCAGCACGATGCCGCCGAAGGAGACGTCGTGCCACTCCAGGTTCGGCGCCAGCCGGATGAGCCCGTCACTGCGCCGCACCAGGCCGGGGACGCTGATGCCGATGCCGACCAGCGGGGCGGCGGCCGGCGCGCCCTCGACGACCCGGCGGATGAGGGCGGCCACCGAGGCGCCGACCTGCCAGGCCTCGCCGTCGCTGTTCACCGGGGCCTGGGCGCGCTCCAGCACCCGGCCGCCGAGCCCGACCCGGGCGACCACGGCCCGGTCGACCCCGAGGTCGACGGCGATCACGAACGGTCCCTCGGCCGCGATCCGCACCCCCGCCGACGGGCGCCCGGCTCCCTGCCGGGGCCCGCCCGCTGGCGTGGCCCGCTCGGAGATCCCGAGCGACTCCAGCTCGCCGACCAGGCCGGCGATGGTGCTGCGGTTGAGCCCCATCAGGCTGGTGAGCTCGGCGCGCGAGATCTGGCCGGCGCCGTGGACGTGCCTCAGCAGCGTGCCGAGGTTGTGGCGCCTGACGGCCTCTTGATTGGTCCCGAGGCCCGCGCGCCGCTGCGGGCTCATGAGGGTGACCTAGACGCCGGCCGAGGAACGACGACGTCGCGACACCGCATCCACGCTCGCGGCCAGCAGCAGCACGCCGCCGGTGACGAGGAAGTTGATGTAGCTCGCCTGGTTGAGCAGACCGAGGCCGTTGGGGATCGTCGCGATCACCAGGCCACCGATCACCGCGTCGATCGCCCGGCCACGACCACCGAAGAGGCTGGTGCCGCCGATGACCGCGGCGCCGACGGCGTACAGCAGCTCGTTGCCGCCACCGGAGCCCGGCGAGACCTTGCCGGTGTACGACGCGGCGAGCAGCCCGCTGAGGGCCGCCATCGAGGTGCAGATGACGAACGCGGCGATCTTGACGCGGTTGACGTTGATGCCGGCGCGGCGCGCGGCCTCGGCGTTGCCGCCGACGGCGTAGAGGTGCCGACCGAACCGCGTGCGGGTGAGCACGAAGGTCCAGAACAGCAGCAGCACGACCACGACCGGGAGCACCCACGGGATGCCACTGATGTCGAACAGCGCCGGGTTGGGCGCCCGGTTGGCGCTGAGGAGGGCGGTGACGCCGAGCACGACCGCGCCCAGCACGACGATCCGGAGGATCACCAGGCCGAGTGGCTGGTGCACCAGGCCCTTGGCCGAGAGGGTGCGATAGCTCCACAGCGACATCGCCGCGAAGCCCACGACGATGAGGACCGCGGCGATCCAGCCCGCGGTGACCGGCACGTTCTTGATCGACAGCCCGCGCAGCACCTCGTCGTTGAAGCGCAGCGAGCCACCCGAGCCGATCAGCTTGAGCGGGATGGCCTGGAGCGCCAGGAAGAACGCGAGGGTCACCACGAACGACGGGATGCCGAGGAAGGCGACCAGGGCGCCGATCGCGAGGCCGATCACCGCACCGGCGGCGACGCCGGCGAGGGTCGCCGCCCACCACGTCCAGTCGTAGTCGATGAGCATGAGCGCGATGATCGTCGCCGCTGCGCCACCGGCCACGCCGGCGGACAGGTCGATCTCGCCCAGCAGCAGGACGAACACGATGCCCATGGCGAGCACGATGATCGAGCCGGCCTGGATCACCAGGTTGGCCATGTTGTAGGTCGTCAGGAAGCGGTCGTGCAGCGAGCTGAAGACGATGAACAGGAACACCAGGCCGAGGATCGCGGGCAGGGATCCCATGTCGCCGCCACGGAGGCGGTCGAGGTAGTCGCGGGCGGAGTCGCGGATCGAGGCCGCCTGCCGGTTGTCGTTGTCGAACCCGCCGGTTCCCCGGGGAGCGGGGCTCGGCGCGGTGCCCGTGCCGCCGGCGGCGTCAGGGGTGGGGACGTCGGTCATGTCAGTCATGTCGGCTCCTTCAGACGGTCGCGGTCGACGGGTTCTCGGCGATGCCGAGGTCCCCGGAGCGTCCGGCGGTGATCAGCTCGACGACCTGGCTGTGGGAGACGTCCTTGGCAGGGACGTCCGCGGCCACGCGACCGAGGTAGAGCGCGGTGATCCGGTCGGCGACCTCGAAGACGTCGCCCATGTTGTGCGAGATCAGCACGACGCCGAGGCCGCGGTCGGCGAGGCGGCGCACGAGGTCGAGCACCTGGCGCGTCTGCGCGACGCCGAGGGCGGCGGTCGGCTCGTCGAGGAGCACGACCTTGGAGTTCCAGAGCACCGCCTTGGCGATCGCCACGGTCTGGCGCTGGCCGCCGGAGAGGCTGGCGACGCTCTGGCGCACCGACTTCACGGTGCGCACGGAGAGCGACGCGAGGGTCTCGCGGGCACGCGACTCCATGGTGACCTCGTCGAGGCCGATCCCCTTGGTCTCCTCCCGGCCGAGGAACATGTTCTGGACGATGTCGAGGTTGTCGCAGAGGGCGAGGTCCTGGTAGACGACCTCGACACCGAGGCCCGCCACGTCGCGCGGGCCGTGCACGTCGACCTTGTTGCCCTCGAAGTAGTAGTCACCGCTGTCGCGGCCGTAGATGCCGGCGATGATCTTGACGAGCGTCGACTTTCCGGCGCCGTTGTCACCCACCAGCGCGGTGACCTGTCCGGGGTAGACGGCGAAGTCCACGTCGTGGAGGACGTGCACCACGCCGAAGCTCTTGTTGACGCCGCGCAGCTCGAGCAGCGGTTGAACCATGGGTCCCACTTCCGATCAGCAGAATTTGTTGTGCGAGACGACGGGAACGACGCCCGGGCCGGGTCCTCCAGCCCGGGCGTCGCGTTCCGTCGAGGTCAGACCGTCCTGATCGGGATCAGGAGATGCCGGCCTCGGTGCACAGGTCGGCGAACTTGCCGGCGCACACGTCCTCGAGCTTCTGGCCACCGTCGTCGATCACGTCGCCGACGTTGTCCTTGGTGATGGCCTGCGGCTCGAGCAGGATCGAGGGGACCTCGCTGTCGTCGGAGGAGTCGACCGTGGTGCCGGTGGTCTGCGCCTCCTCGCCGTTGACGAGCGCGATGGCGGCGTCGGCGAGCGCGTTGGCCTCCTGCGTGGCGGACTTGTAGACCGTCATGCACTGGGTGCCGGCGAGCACGTTCTGCAGGCCCTCGACCGTGGCGTCCTGGCCGGTGACCGGGACCTTGCCGGCCTGGCCGTTGCCCTCGAGGATGCTGATCGCCGCGCCACCGAGACCGTCGTTGGCCGCGAGCACGCCGTCGACCTTGCCGTCGGCAGCGGTGTAGAGCTGCTGGAAGATCGTGGCGGCTTCCTCGTTGTCCCAGTCCGGGACCGCCTGCTCGCCGACGACGGTGTAGTTGCTGATCTCGTCGAGCACGCTGTGCGCGCCCTCGGCGAACAGCGTCGCGTTGTTGTCGGTGGGCGAGCCGTTGAGGTAGACGATGTTCGCCTTCTTGTCGCCGAGGCAGTCCGCGAGGCCCTGGCCCTGCAGCTCGCCGACGACGGTGTTGTCGAAGGAGACGTAGTACTCCGCCGAGCCGCCGAGGGTGAGGCGGTCGTAGTCGATGGTCGCGACGCCCTGCGACTTGGCCTTCTCCTGGATGGCCGCGCCGGACTCGGAGTCGAGGTTGACGATCGCGAGGACCGTCACGCCGTTGCCGATCATGGTGTCGGCGATCTGGGTCATCCGCTCCGCGTCGCCCTCGGCGTTCTGGATGTCGTACTCGACACCGGCCTCCTCGAAGGCCGCCTCCAGCGCCGGGCGGTCCGCGCTCTCCCAGCGCACCGACGACTCGGTGTCGGGCAGGATCACGCCGATCTTGCCGTCGGCCGCGCTGCTGCCGCCGTTGTCGCTGCCGCTGCCGGCGTCACCCGAGTCCCCGTCGTCGCCACCGCAGGCGGTGAGCGCCATCGAGAGGCCGAGCAGGGGGACCAGGACCAAACTGTGCTTCCGCTTCACACGAACCGCCTCCTAGCGATTTCGATCGCACGTCGGTGGCAGGTCGCCATGCCTCCGCGCATATGTTGTTCGACACAACATATGGAGTGATGGTGGTCACGTCCATACCGGATCGCAGCCGTGACCGGTTTGTTACCGAACCGACCACCGCGCCCGCGTGGCGAGCGCCACAGCGGACTGGACCACTGGTCCGGTCGACGGCTCGCGACGTACCTAGCCGGTGGGAGCGACCGTCCCGCTCCACACGTGGCCGCCGTCGCCGGCGTCGCCCACGAGGAGCAGGTCGTCGCCAGCCGCGGCGACCAGGGTGTGGTCGCCGGCCGTCTGCGGCTCCAGCGGTACGACGACCTGCCGCCAGTCGCGGCCGTCGCCGGTCTGCCACAGCTGGTAGTGGTCGCCGGTGCTGACCGTGGCGAGCACGCCGACGGACGTGCGCACCAGCGACGCGACGTAGGGGGCTCCGCGCCACGAGTCCGCGATCGCCCCGAACGGCACCGCGTCGCCCCAGCCGTCGTCGTCGCGCACCCAGGCGGCGAAGCCGTCCCCGCTGCGGCCGACCGCCAGGACGCGGCCGTCGTCGAGCGCCACGACGCGGTGCACGTCCTGGACGCCGTCGGCGGCCGGCATCTCCTCGGGTGTCCACGCGAGCCCGTCGCGCGAGGTCCAGGCGAGCGGGTCCTGGTCGAGGTGGCGACCGGTGCGGGCACCGGCGCCGACCAGCACCCACTCCTCCCCCGACCAGCCCGCGCCCTGGGCCAGCGACTCCAGGTCCCCGTCGTCGGTGAGCCCCGGCTCGCCCTCGACCCGGGTGAACCCGCGCGGGTCGTCGGTGAACCACACCCCGGGCCCGGAGAGGCGGTTGCCGGCGATCAGCCAGCCGGTCGGGCCGCCGGCGATCGGACCGACGTTGGTCGCGGTGACCCCGCCGTACTGGGTGAAGACGGCGGACACGTCGACGAGCCGGTCGCCCTCGAGCCTGAAGGTGGTCACCCGCGGGTTGCCGTGGGCGCCCCCGGACCGGGCCCCCACCACCGCGATGCGCCCCCGCGAGCAGGCGACCGAGTTGAGGATCGCCCGCCTCCCCCAGTACGTCGACGCGTCGACCGCGACGGACGCCCACGTCGTGCGGTCGGACGAGAACCAGGCAGCGGGACGGGTGTCGCGGGTCTCGGTCGGGCGGTCGAGGAAGACGGCGCCGACGACCCACCAGCCGTCTCCGCACCCGACGGCGTCGCGGACCACGGTCCGGCCGGGTGCACCCGCGGGCGCGGGCAGCGACCGCTCGGTCCAGCTCACGGTCACCGGCACGGGCTCGTCCGTGCCGTCGGGCGACCCGGTGCACCCCACCAGCGCGAGCACACCGACGAGCGCCAGCACCCCGACCGGTCGCAGCTCCACACCCGGAGTGTGCCGCACGCCCGCGGGCGGCGTCGTGC
>JAYSEC010000074.1:1213-14480 GCA_041914085.1 Nocardioides sp. | reverse complement strand
GGCCGCGAGGTCTCGGGCCGCAACGACATCCGCTGCACGGTGTCGATCGGCGGCTTCGTGCCCAAGCCGCACACGCCCTTCCAGTGGGCGCCGCAGCTCGACCACGAGGCGACCGACGAGCGGCTGCGGCTGCTGCGCGAGGTGGTCCGCGAGGACAAGAAGTACGCCCGCGCGATCGGCTTCCGCTACCACGACGGCAAGCCCGGCATCGTCGAGGGCCTGCTCTCGCGCGGCGACCGCCGGGTCGGCCGGGTCATCGAGGAGGTCTGGCGCGACGGGGGCCGGTTCGACGGCTGGAGCGAGCACTTCTCCTACGACCGCTGGATGGCGTCCGCCGAGAAGGCGCTCGCCGGCACCGGCGTCGACGTCGACTGGTACACCACCCGCGAGCGCGACTACGACGAGGTGCTGCCCTGGGAGCACCTCGACTCCGGCCTCGACAAGGACTGGCTGTGGGGTGACTGGGAGGACGCCCTCGCGGCGGCCGACGGCGCCGACATCGAGATCGAGGACTGCCGCTGGACGCCGTGCTACGACTGCGGCGTGTGCCCGGAGATGGGCACCGAGATCCAGGTCGGCCCGACCGGGCAGAAGCTGCTCCCGCTGAGCGTGGTCTGACCCGACCCGCCCGCGTCCCGCCGCCGGGTCCGACGGAGGCCGCGACGGCTATGCTGCTGCACGTTTGCGTCAGGCGTGCGGGCACCCGTCCGTCCCGTACCCGCCACAGCCAGTCACAGGAGGAATGCGCGTGCTCGATGAGCCACGACTCGATGAGCCGGTGATCATCGGAGTGCAGTCGCTGCTCTACCACACCCCGATGCAGGGGGTGGAGCGCATGCTGGAGGCGCTCGACAACTCCTCACGCATCGGGCAGAGCGAGGGCATGTGCACCGGCTTCGTGGTGACCCTCGGCGACGCGTCGGCCGAGCGGCTGCTCAGCGACGAGGACCTCGAGGAGCTGCGCGCCCGGCTGCCGCACATCCACCAGCTGCGCTACCACTTCTTCGGCGACAACGTCGGCACCTCGCGCGGCCACAACGAGATGGCGCAGCTGCTCGACAATCCCGACTACCTCATCTTCTCCAACCCCGACGTGGTCCCCGAGCCGCGGGCGATCTGGCGCATGCTCGCCGCCTTCAAGGACCCCTCCGTGGGGTTCGTGGAGGCCAAGCAGCTGCCGATCGAGCACCCCAAGGACTACGCCAGCGGCACCGGCTTCACCTCCTGGGCCACCACCGCGTTCGCGATGACACCGCGTCCCCTCTTCCTCGAGCTCGGCGGCTTCGACGCGCAGACGTTCTTCATGTACTGCGACGACGTCGACTACTCCTGGCGGGTGCGGGAGGCCGGCAAGCAGGTCGTCTTCCAGCCCGCGGCCGTGGTCTTCCACGACAAGTACCTCGACACCGACGGCCGGTGGATGCCCACCAGCGCCGAGGTGCGGTTCTCCGCCGAGGCGGGGCTGCTCATCGCCCACAAGTGGTCGAAGCCGGGGCTGGTGAAGTCCATCCTGCGCCGCTTCGAGTCCGACGACGCCAGCCCCGAGGAGAAGGCTGCCGCACGGGAGTTCCGAGCGCGTGAGCGCGAGGGCCGCCTCGTCGAGCAGCGCGACCCCGAACACCGCATCGGCACCTTCGCCAAGGGCCGCTACGCAGAGCACAGGTACTCGCTGTGAACGACGCCCCCGACTTCCATCCCGACCTGCACAAGTACGACAACGAGGTGCAGCCCGACAACAAGTTCGGGCACACCCTCCGGCTCCTCGAGCAGCACCTCCCGGCCGACCTCGGCCAGGACGGCGTGCACCTCGACCTCGCCTGCGGGTTCGGGCACATCGCCGAGCCGATCAAGGACAGGTTCGGCCTCCACTACGTCGGCGTCGACGTCGACGACCACGAGCTCGAGCAGCTGCGCGAGCGCGGGCTGGAGGCCCACGCGGCCGACCTCACCGACCCCGACGTGGCCGAGCGGCTCCGCAAGGTGCTCGACGGTCGCCGGCTGGTCTCGGTGACCTTCCTCGACGGCCTCGAGCACCTCACCAACGGCACCCACGCGCTCGAGGCGCTCGGCGAGCTGCTCGCCGAGCACCGTGCCGTGGCCGTCACGAGCGTGCCCAACGTGACGCACCTCGACGTCGGCATCAAGACGCTGCTCGGCACCTGGGACTACACCGAGGCCGGGCTGCTCGACGTCACCCACTTCCAGCTCTACAGCGAGCAGAGCCTCACCGCGGCCTTCCGGTCGGCCGGGCTGTCGCGCATCGGCCGCGAGGACGTGCTCGTCGCCAGGAGCGACCAGCACTTCCCGGGTGACCACGTCGGCCTCTCCGAGGCGACCACCTTCTCCCGCTACCTCCGCACCGTGCGCGGTGACGCCGAGCCCAACGGGCTCGTCAACCAATTCGTGTGGGCGCTCACCGCGGCGCCGCCGCGGCCCACCCCCCACTACGTCGACCCGGCGAGCACCGAGACCGACCGCTTCCTGAGCGTGGTGATGCGCACCCAGGGTCGCCGCATCCAGGAGCTGCGCGAGGCGCTCGTGTGCCTCGCCGCGCAGTCGTGCCAGGACTTCGAGGTCCTCGTCGTCGCCCACAAGACCAACGCCGCGGAGCAGAAGGCCGTCGAGGTCGTGATCGACGACCAGCCGCCCGCGCTGCGCGAGCGGATCCGGCTGGTCCTGCTCGACCGCGGCCAGCGCTCGGCCCCGATCAACGCCGGCATCGAGGCGGCCTCTGGGCGCTACGTCGCGATCTTCGACGACGACGACGTGGTCATGGGCGACTGGGTCAAGGAGTTCCGCGACGCCGAGCGCGAGCACGGTGGCCGGATCCTGCGCACCATCGCGATGAAGCAGGGCGCCTCTGTCGACACCGTCCGCGGCCTGCCGGGCATCCGCTCCACGACCGCCCCCGAGAAGGCCTACGACGACGACTTCTCGCTGACCGGGCACCTCGTGGCCAACCAGTCGCCGCCGATCGGGTGGATCTTCCCGCGGTCGCTGGCCACGCACTTCGGCCTCTCCTACGACGACTCGATGACCACCACCGAGGACTGGGAGTTCCTGCTGCGCGCAGCACAGCTCGCCGGGGTCACCGACATCGGTCGCGGCACCGCGATCTACCGCTGGTGGGAGACGCGCGAGTCCTCGCGCACCGCCCACCCCGTGGACGAGTGGGCCCAGAACCAGCGCGAGATCGAGCGGCGCATCGACTCGCGACCGTTCCTCCTGCCGCCGGGGGAGACCCGGCAGCTGCGCGCGGACCTGCTCGAGCTCACCGAGCTGCGCAAGCGCACCCGCCAGATGCAGCGCCGGGTGACCCAGCTGGAGCGCAAGTCCGCGCAGAAGCAGACCCAGATCCGCCGGCTGCAGCGCAAGCTGCGTCAGCAGCGCGGGGCGGCGCAGGCGCCGACCCCGCCCACGCTGCGCCAGCGGCTGCGCCCCCGCACGCGCCTCAAGGCGGTCGCGCGGCGGCTGCGCGGGTCCTGACGGGCTCGCGCCCGGCGTGGCTCAGGCGGTCGGGCGGACCGGACGCGGCTTGCGCCGCAGGGCCGGTCGCTCGACCAGCCGCCACGAGGCGATGGCGAGCAGCCACACGACCGGCGTGGCGAGCAGGATGATCGTCCACGGGCTGGTGTCCGGACCACCGACCTGCACGATGGTCTGCTGCACCGGGAACGCCCAGATGTAGACGCCGTACGACGCGTCGCCGAACCGGGTCAGCGTCCGGCCGACGGGCGGCACCGCGAACGCGAACCAGTAGCTCAGGTAGACCGCGGCGAGCGTCCACGTGACGACCCGCAGCGGCTCGGGTCCGAGCCCCGTCGCGATGCACAGCGGCACCAGTGCCAGCGCGACCGGCCAGGCGAGCACGATGCGCTCGCGCCAGGAGTAGGCGGCGGCGCCCACGGCGAAGCCGGCGAGGACGTACGTCGCCCCGATGGCGGTCGACGTCACGGTGACCCACCACGCCGCCCACACCAGGCTCAGCGCGGCGACGGCGGTCACCACCCCTCGCCTCTTGAGCAGGCCGCTCACACCGAGCACGAACAGGAAGAAGTAGGCGACGACCTCGACCGGGAGGCTCCACAGCGGGCCGTTCACGCCGGGGTGCGGGTTGGCGTCGAAGACCCCGGGCAGGGGCGCTCCGAAGGTCCAGAGGAGGGTCACCCGCACCGGGTAGAACCAGGTCTGCCACGACGAGAAGTAGTCGCCGAGCGACAGGCTGGTCACCGCCGGTCCGATCAGGAACGCGGTCACGAGGGCCACGACGGCCAGCGCGGGCAGCAGCCGCAGCGCCCGCTTCGCCCAGAAGTCGCGGGCGCGCGGGTCGTACTCCCAGCTGCGCCGGATCAGCAGGCCGCTGACCGCGAAGAAGATCAGCACCGACACGTGGCCGAGCGAGGTGCCGAACCACGACAGCGGCTCGTCACGGCCGACGAGGGCGAAGGAGTGCGAGACGAGGACGGCCCACGCCGCGAACAGGCGCAGGACGTCGAAGTTGTTGTCCCGGGTAGCGACCTTGTCGCCGAGCCGGACCGTCCAGCGGTCCTCCGTGGATGCGGGTGCCTCGTCCCGGGTCGTGCTGCTGGCGGGAGGACGCATGCCCGCACGGTACCAACGCGCCGGCCCGCTCCGCGTATCGGCGGAGGCGGCGCTCACGCCTGTGCGCGGCCCTCGCGGCCGGTCACCCCGGCACGCAGCCCGGCCGCTGCCGCGGCGATCCGGGGCCGGCGCCCCGGGACGAGGACGGTCACGATGCCCAGGTGGCGTACGGCCTTCCACACGGCGTGCACCGCCCAGCCCCGGTGCCTGCGGCCGTGGCGGCGCAGCAGCCGGACCAGGTTGCGCCACTGGTAGAAGTAGCGGAAGTCGGCCGCGACCACGAGCGCGGGGCCCCGTCGCACCGGACCCTCGTGGGCGCGCCCCAGGCGGTGGCCGATCCGGGTCCCGGGCGCGACCACGCACGCGTAGCCCGCGTCGAGGGCGCGGAGGTAGAAGTCGGTGTCGACGCCGTCGATGAAGAGCGCCTCGTCGAACCCTCCGACCTCCTCGAGCACCGCCCGGGGGACCAGCAGGCCGGACTGGATCGGCTCACCCCCCACCAGCACGTCCCCCTCCTGCCGCGCCGACATCCGGCCGATGGACTCCACGGACGCCGGGGCGACCATCCCCACGCGGACACCGTGCTCCAGGGCCGAGCGGTACGCCGCGACCAGCTCGGCGACGTACCCCTCGTCGAGCCGGCTGTCCTGGTCGAGGGTCAGCACGAAGTCCGGTGCGTGCCCGGCCAGGGCGCGCACGCCGGAGTTCAGCGCCGCACCGATGCCCCGGTTCGCGTCGTGGCGCACGACGCGCGCCCCGGCGGCGACGCACTGCGCCAGCAGGTCCTCCGTGAGGGGTCCCGGAGCGGCTTCGTCGAGGACGAGGACCACCTCGTCGACCTGGGGCAGCACGCTCCCGAGCCCGGCCACGAGGTCCGCACCGGGCTGGAACACCGGGACCACGCACCCGACCCGTGGACCGCCCGCCGAACCGCCGCCCGTTCCGTCGCTCATGGCTCCACGGTCAGCGTCGGCGGGGGAGGCACTGCGATAGGCTAGCCGACGATGTCCGAGCCAGTCCTGTCGCCCGCTCGGGACCGCCGGGACGCCGGACGAGCGGGCCAGGTGGCCCTCGCCTCGCTACTCGGAGCCCTCGTCAGCTACGTCGTCCTCTGGCTCGGCGCCCGCACCCTCAGCAAGCCCGACAACACCGTCCTGCTGACCTTCTTCTCGATCCTCTTCGCCGTCTACGGCGTGCTGTCCGGGGTCGCCACGGAGACCACCCGCTCGGTGGCGACGGGCATCCGCGACCGTCGCACGGTCGGCCCGCCGGTGTGGGTGGCCGGAGCGGCGGTGGCGGTGGTCGCGGGCGCGCTCGTGCTGGCCCTGTCCCCGTGGTGGCAGCCTGAGGTGCTGCACCGCACGTCGCCCGTGCTCGTGGCGGTGCTGGTCGCCGCAGCGATCGGCTACGCGTTCCACTCGGTCGTCGTCGGCTCGCTCGTCGGCAGCGGCTGGTGGCGCGAGTCGGCCGTGGTCCTCGCCACCGACGCGCTGTGCCGGCTGGCGCTGTGCCTGCTCGTCGTGCTCGTGGTCGGCGCGTCGACCACGCTGCTCGCGGCCGCCACGGCGGGTGGTGCCATCGCCTGGCTGCTGGTGCTGCTCGCGATGCCGCACGTGCGTGACGCACTGCGACGGCGTACGGACTCCGCCCCGGCCGCGCTCGCGCGCCGCATGTCGGCCTCCGTGCTCGCGCAGGCCGCCAGCGCCATCCTCATCGTCGGGTTCCCGGCCCTGCTCTCGGTGACCACCAGCAGCGCCGACTTCCGCAACAGCGCGCCGCTCCTGCTGGCGATCTCGCTCACCCGTGCGCCCGTGCTGATCCCGCTGAACGCCGTGCAGGGTCTCGTGGTGTCCCACCTGGTCCACGCCCCGTCGGTGGGCGTCCGGCTGGTGCTCCGCGCGGTGGCCGTGGTCACCGTCGTGACCGCGGTCGGCGGCGCGCTCGCGTGGCTCGTCGGGCCGTGGCTGATGCAGACGCTCTTCGGCGACGCCTACCGCATCGACGGAGGGGTGCTCGCCGGCCTGACCGTCGGCGCGTGCGCCATCGCGGCCCTGACCCTCTCCGGTGCCGCGACCCAGGCGTCGTCGGCCCACACCTGGTTCCTCGGCGGCTGGGCGCTGGCCGCCCTGGTCGCGTTCGCGGTGCTGCTGGCGCCCGGGTCGATCGAGCAGCGCTCCGTGACGGCGCTGGTCGCCGGCCCCGCCGCCGGGCTCCTGGTGCACGCCGTAGGGTTCCTGCGGGCGGTGTCCCGACGCGGCCGCCGGGGACAGGAGGAGGGTGTGGCCCACGATGGCTGAGCGCCCCTCCGTGTCGGTCGTGATGGCGACCTACAACGGTGCCGCCTACGTCGAGGAGCAGCTCGCCTCCATCCTCGAGCAGCTCCGCGCGTCCGACGAGGTCGTCGTGGTCGACGACGCGTCGACCGACGCCACGGCCGACGTGGTGGCCGGGTTCGACGACCCGCGCGTGCGGCTGGTCAGGTCCCCGGCCAACCGCGGCTACGTCCGGACCTTCGAGGCGGCGATCCGGCAGTCGTCCGGCGAGGCCGTGCTGCTCGCCGACCAGGACGACGTGTGGCTGCCGCGTCACGTCGAGGTCCTCGTCGACGCGCTGCAGGAGCACCGCGTCGCCGCCAGCAACCTCCGGGTCCTGGGCACCGGCGCCGGCCTGCAGGGGCCCTCCGGCAAGCCGGGGTGGGAGCTGCGCGCCGCCGACTCGGACCGCCGGCTCGCCAACCTGGCCGGCCTGCTGGCCGGGGTGCGGCCCTACTACGGGTGCGCGATGGCGGTGCGCCGCGACGCCCTCGACGTCGCCCTGCCCTTCCCGGCCTGGCTGGACGAGTCGCACGACCTGTGGCTGGCGGCGTACGGCAACCTGGCGGGCAGCATCGCCCACGTGGAGGAGCCGACCGTGCTGCGCCGGCTCCACGCCGACAACCAGACGCCGGTGCGGCCGCGTGGCGTGCTGCCGGCCGTGCGCTCGCGGCTCATGCTGCTGCGGGCGATGGCCGAGCTCAGGCGCCGGATCTCGCGGAGCGCCCGGACCGGTCGCTAGCCGGCGAGGGCGTGCCGGGCCAGGCCGCGCAGCGACGCGAGGTCGCGCCGGCGGGCGGCACCCGGCACCAGCGACAGTGCGTGCAGGCGGGAGGTGAGCCGCCGCCGTCCGGCACGGGCGGCCCGCGACCAGCCGCGGGCCTCCATCTGCGCGACCGCGTCGGCGTAGTAGCGACGGTCGTCGGCGAGACGGGTGCCGGTGGCGAGGGTGAGCGCGGATGCGCTGCCGCCGTGGCGGCGGTAGGAGAAGCAGGGCGTCGGGTCGAGGACGAGCGACTCGCCGGCGGCGACCATGTCGATCACCAGCGCGAGGTCCTGGACGATGGGCAGGCCCTCGCGGAACTCGTGGCGGCGCACCGCGTCGGTGCGGAAGACGAGGGACGGCCAGTAGAGCCAGTTGCCGGTCAGCAGGCTGGCGGCGAGGTCCTCCCCGGCGAGCACGACGGGTCCGGCTGCGGCCGGCCGGATGCGTGCCTTGACCCGGTCGGCCAGCGGGTGGACCTCCACGCCCTCGCCGTCGACGACCCGCACGCCCGGCTGGATGATCGCGGCCTCGGGGAAGCGGCGGTGCGCGGCCAGGACGGTCTCGACGAAGGTCGGCCCGAGCAGGTCGTCGCAGCCGAGGAACATCATCAGCTCCTCGGTGGCGAGGTCGCGGCACAGCTCGTAGTTGGCGGTGATGCCGACGTTGGTCTCGTTGCGGCGGTAGGTGATGCGGGGGTCGGGCTCGTGGGCGTAGCGCTCCGCGACCGACGGGTCGGGGTAGCAGTCGTCCACGATGGTCAGCGACCAGCTCGGGTCGGTCTGCGCGCGGACGCTCTCGACGGTGGCGTGGAGCAGGCCCGGATCTCCCCAGTAGGGGAGCATGATGTCCAGTCTCATTCGGGTCTCAGGTGGCGCGGGGCGCCTCGCCCTCCGTGCGCGGGCGGGTGCCCTCGAGGCCGTAGCGCTCGGCCGCCTCGACGAGGGCGATGCGGCGCGCGAGGCGGTGCAGCACGTTGCGGGACCGCTGCTCGGCGAGGTACTGGCTGACGACGTAGAACCCGAAGGACAGGGCCAGCACGTAGAGCACCAGGTCGGTGCCGCGTCCCACGCCCACGGCCTGGGCGATGCGACCCACGAGCAGCGGGTCGAGCACCGCCACGACGGTGATGAGCATCAGCAGCAGGAAGGCGAGCTTCTTGCTCGCGCTCACCCGGTGGCTGCCGCTGCCGCGCAGGCCGAGGAAGGCGAGCGCGACCGTCGAGGCGATCATGAGGACCTGGACGATGACCATCAGCCGCTCACCTTCCGCAGCAGGGTGTCGACGGCGATGTTGACGGCGTTCAGCACCGGCTGGCCCTTCTGGACGCTGTACTCGGTGTAGTCGATGGTCACCGGCGCCTCGACGTAGGTGTAGCCGTTGCGCGAGATGAGCTCGATGATCTCGCTCGCGTGGGTCATGTCGGGAGCGGTGATCTCGATGGTGTCGGCGACGTGGCGGTTGAACGCCCGCAGGCCGTTGTGCGCGTCGGTGAGCTTGACCCCCGACGTGAAGTTGGTGAACCGCACGGCCATCTTGAGCACGGCCTTCTTGAGCGTCGACATGCCCTCGGTGCGCCCGCGGAACCGCGAGCCCAGGACGATGTCGACGTCGGCGGTGTCGAGCAGCTCCAGCATGGCGAGGGCGTCGTCGACGCGGTGCTGGCCGTCTGCGTCGAAGGTCACGAACTTCTCGACCCCGGGCAGCAGGCGGGCGAACTCGATGCCGGTCTGGAGGGCGGCACCCTGGCCCATGTTGATCGGGTGGTCGACGAGGTAGCCGCCGGCCTTGACGATCTCGGACGCCGAGGTGTCCTTGCTGCCGTCGTTGACGCAGACCACGACCGGGCAGTGCTCGAGGATCTCCTTGATGACCCCGCCGATGACCTGCGCCTCGTTGTAGACGGGCACGACGAAAGCCACGTTCTCCACCCGTTTCACCCGCAGGACGATACCGCAGGGGCACGCCACCGGGCGAAGTGAGGAATCGGCCCACGGGCGCCGGGGGAGTGCTCGCTCAGCGGTCGAAGAACTCCCTGCGGCCCACGACGTCGTACGTCGCCGGGTCCGCGACGCAGTCCCTCGCCAGCTTCTTCTCGAGGCGCTCGGGGTCGTGCCTCGTCAGCACGGTGACCCCGCCGTTCCAGGACGTGATCGCCCAGCAGAGCCCCGCGGGGTCACGCGAGTTCATCGTGTAGGCCGGGAACCGGATCGGGTCCGCGATGCCGTACGCGCCCGCCTCGAGCAGCCAGAAGTTCGTCTGGCTGTCCTCGCCCTCGCCGCCGGGCGGGCCCCAGTAGGAGGACACCACGGTCTTCGGGTCGACGGCCATGATGTCGAACATCTCGTCGTAGACCGCGTCCAGGTTGCTGTCGTGCAGCCGGACCGGCGTGAGCACCCCGGAGACGCTCACCGGCCGCACGGGCGCGCTGAGCTGGAAGAACAGGGCGTAGGCGATGCCCAGGGCGAGGACCGCCCCGCTGCCGGCCCACAGCCGGCGCGAGATGCGGGCGAAGAACGGGTAGGTCTCGGCGAAGGCGACGAGCGCCGCCACGGTCAGCGCGATCCACGCGAACTTGATCGGGTAGTAGCCCCAGAACGGGAGGTCGGAGGCCTGCCGGGCGCGGCCGAGCTGGAACAGGACCAGTCCGGCGGCCACGAGGGCGACCCAGAAGCCCCACTGCAGGTCGGCGTCCACGCGCCGGTGGAGCACGACGAGGCCGACAGCCGCCACGACCACGACACCGATGAGCCAGTGCTGGTCGAGCGGCGGGTGGGCGCCGTCGGCGCCGGGGACGCCGCCTTGCGCGGTGAGGTCGCGCAGGGTCACCAGCACGCCGTACGCCAGGGCGCCGAGCAGGGCGGCGAGGGGGAGCAGGAGGGTGCGGCCGGCGTGGCGGAGGGTACGTCGCTGGCGCACCACGGCCGCGACGAGGAGGAACGCCGGGATCAGGAGCGTCGGTCCCCAGGCGATCGCGGCGGCCCACGTGGCCAGGACCAGGCCGGTCACCGCCGTGACCGCGTGGTGGCGCTGCTCGGTCCAGCACAGCCAGGTGAGCGCGAGCATCAGCATGCCGGGCGTGGCGTTCTGGTAGCCGTAGGAGAAGACGTAGCCGCCGATGCACCACAGCCACGGGATCAGGCCGGCCGCGACACCGGCGGCGAGCCGCTGCGGGGACCCGGCGGGCAGCCGCCGGAGCGCCATCATCGAGCCGAGCACGCTGAGGAGCGCGACGAGGGCCAGCATCATCACGCCCGCGCCCGTGACCATCTGCCGCACGGCCTCGGACCGCGAGTCCAGGTCGAGGCCGGGTGCGGCCCAGCTGCCGTGGAGGACGGTGGCCAGCGGGGCGCCGTTGCCCTGCGAGCGCAGCAGGCCCCCCTGCTCCACGAACTCGCGGTTGAGGATCATGTTGTTGGCCGAGTCGCCCTGCATCGACCAGCCGATCCAGCTGTTCGCAGCCGTGGCGGCGGTCCAGCCGAAGTAGCCGGCGAGCGCGATCGGGACCAGCCCGATGGACACCAGGTCGCGGACCCGGGGCCCGTACCAGGTGCCGGCGGGCAGCCGGGCGAGCAGCGCCACGTGCACGAGCGCCCACACGCACCAGGCGATCGCGCTGTCGGTCGCCAGCGACCAGCCGACGTGGGGCGCGAACCACGACACGACGACCTGGAGCACCGTCAGCGCGAGCAGGACGACCGCCGTCGAGAGGTGCCAGCCCACGCGCGGGGCGTGCGCGGCGATCGAGACGCCGACGGTGACGGCCACGAGGGGGAGGGCGGAGTCGAGGCCGGCCGAGGCGACCACGGACACCAGCACGACGAGGGCCAGGACCACGGGCGTCACCGCGCCCCCGCCCGGGCGGGCGCCGAGGCGGGTGCCCAGACGGGTGCCGGGGCGGCTGCCCAGGCCCGTGCGGCCCTCGGTTCCGAGCGTCACGACGTGCTCCCCCTTGTCTCCATCGATCCGGAAGGCTACAAGTTGGCGCCTTGCGGCCCCGCTTCGGCGGCTCGCGGTCACGCCCGACGGCCACCTCCGACGACCACGTCCGACTACCGTGGCGCCGTGCCACAGCAACAGCCCGAGCAGCAGGCCCCGCCGGTCCAGCGCCTCCGCGTGCGCTACGCCAAGCGCGGCCGCCTCCGCTTCACCAGCCACCGCGACTTCAGCCGCGCCTTCGAGCGTGCGGTGTTCCGCGCGCGGGTGCCGATGGCGTACTCCTCCGGGTTCAACCCCCACCCCCGGATCTCCTACGCCGGAGCCGCGCCGACGGGCTCGGCCAGCGAGGCTGAGTACCTCGAGCTCGCGCTCGCCGAGGTGGTCGTGCCCGCCGACGTCCACGCGATGCTCGACGAGGCCCTCCCGCCGGGCCTCGACGTCCTCGAGGTGGTCGAGTCGCCGGGCGGCTCGCTTGCCGACCTGCTGGAGGGCAGCCGCTGGCGCATCGACCTCGCGACCGACCGCGCAACCACGACGGCGGCCGTCGAGCGCTTCCTCGCCGCCGACGAGGCGCTCGTGGAGCGGATGACGAAGAAGGGCATGCGGGAGTTCGACGCGCGGGGCGCCGTCGTCTCGCTCCTCGTCCTGCCCGAGGACGACGAGGCGCCGGGACGTACGTCGCTCGACGTGGTGCTGCGGCACGGCACCCCGGCGGTCCGGCCCGACGACGTGCTGAGGGGACTCGAGGCCGTCGCCGGCCTGGCGGCCGGTGAGTCGCCGCTCATGACGCGCCTCGCCCAGGGCCCGCTGCTCGCGACGGGCGAGCTCGGCGACCCGCTGGCGTCCCGCGCGTAGCGGCTCGTGCGGCGGGGTGTGCGATACTCGCCACGTTCGACGCCCCGACCACCGTCGGGATCCGTCGAGCCGACGACGTTCTCGCCGGTCACCCTCGCACCTGGGGGAGTGCCCGGCACCCCGGACGGGTGGACGTCACCGGACCGCGACGCGGCCTCCGGGGTCGGTGACAGCGACTCCGTACGGGCCCGGCGACCGCGGCAGGTGACCGACAGCCACCGGTGACGCACACGCGGAGGGTGTCGCCGCCACTGAAGCTTTGCGCCCCCGCGATCGCTCCCGCGAGACCGGCGGACGCCGTATCCGGCACCGTGACGGTGCCCGAGGAGCACCACATGCTCGATTCCGACCAGCCCGACAGCACCACCGACGCCGCCACCGGGGCTGCTGCTCAGCCGGCCGCCGAGGCCCCCGCCGCTCCGGCCGCCCCCGTGGTCACCCGGCGCACGCGCAAGGCCCCGGCCAAGAAGGCCGCGGCTGCCCCGCCCGCCGCTGAGCCTTCCGACGAGGCCCCCGACGCTGCTCCGGCCGCCAAGAAGTCGACCGCGCGCAAGGCCCCGGCCAGGAAGACCGCCGCGAAGAAGACGGCCGCCAAGAAGGCCGTCGCGACCGAGCCCTCCGCCGATGCTCCGGCCGAAGTTGCTGGCGAGGTTGCTGGCGAGGTTCCCGCTGAGGCAGCCACCGAGGCGCCTGCGAAGAAGGCCGCCGCCCGCAAGACCGCCAAGGCGCCCGCGAAGCGCGCGGCCAAGAAGGCCGCTCCCGCGCCCGAGCCGACCGCCGAGGACGCCGCCGCGCC
>JAYSEC010000074.1:0-1113 GCA_041914085.1 Nocardioides sp. | reverse complement strand
CGGCCAAGAAGGCCGCTCCCGCGCCCGAGCCGACCGCCGAGGACGCCGCCGCGCCGGCCGACGACGCGACCGACGCCGACACCGGCCACGCCGTGCTGTTCCAGGCGCCCGTGGTCACCACCACCCGCCGTACCCGCAAGAAGGCCGCCCCGGCTCCTGCCGAGGAGGCGGCTCCCACCGAGGAGTCCACCGAGGGGTCCACCCAGGCCGCCGCGGAGCCGGCCGACGCCGGCGAGGCGGCGGCGCCCGCCAAGAAGTCCGGCTCGAGGTCCAGGAAGTCCGGCAGGGCAGCGAAGAAGGTCGCCGAGCCCGAGGTGGTCGACGGCGACGCGAGCACCGTGGACGAGGCCGCCGAGGTCGGGACCGAGCCGGTCGAGGCGACCCTGGCCGAGGACACCGCCGAGAGCGCCGAGAGCGGCTCGGACCAGGACCAGGACGAGAACCCGGACGAGAAGCAGGACCAGGACGAGGCCACCGACGGTGAGGGCGGTCCCGCCCGTCGCCGCCGTCGGCGCGGTGGTCGTCGGCGTCGCAAGTCCTCCGACGGCTCCTCCGACTCGCAGGGCGCAGAAGGGGCCGACGGCGACGGCGAGACCGGCGACGACGCGTCCTCCTCCGACGAGGCGGACACCTCGGGCGGGGAGGTGGGCTCCGCGGACTCCGGCGAGGGCAACGGCGAGGGCACGTCGCGCCGGCGTCGCCGCCGCCGTCGCGCCGGCGAGGAGGGCGGCTCGGACGACGACGACCCGAACACCGTCACCCGGGTGCGCAGCCGCCGAACCGCTGAGGACCAGATCACCGCGGTCTCCGGCTCGACGCGCCTCGAGGCCAAGAAGCAGCGCCGCCGCGAGGGCCGCGAGGCCGGCCGCCGTCGCGCCCCCATCGTCAGCGAGGCGGAGTTCCTGGCCCGGCGCGAGTCCGTGGACCGCGTGATGGTCATCCGGCAGCGTGAGGACCTGACCCAGATCGGCGTCCTCGAGGACCGGGTGCTCGTGGAGCACTACGTCGCCCGCGAGTCGCAGACCTCGCTGATCGGCAACGTCTACCTCGGCCGCGTGCAGAACGTGCTGCCCTCGATGGAGGCCGCCTTCATCGACATCGGCAAGGGCCGCA
>JAYSEC010000073.1:0-14771 GCA_041914085.1 Nocardioides sp. | reverse complement strand
CATGCCGAAGAACAAGACCCACTCGGGCGCGAAGAAGCGCTTCAAGGTGACCGGCTCGGGCAAGATCCAGCGCCTGCAGGCCGGCCGGAAGTCCGGCGCTGCGTTCGCGTCCGCGCCGACGACGGGCAGCCGCAAGAAGCACCGCCGCAACGCGGGCGTGGTCGAGCTCGAGAAGGCCGACGTCTCGCGCGCCAAGAAGATGCTCGGCATCTGAGCCTCGTCCCACCTGGTGGCTCAGCCGCCGTCCCGATCTTCAACCCATTGCATCAAGGAGTAACCCCATGGCACGCGTGAAGCGCGCAGTGAACGCCCAGAAGAAGCGTCGTACCACCCTCGACCGCGCGAGCGGCTACCGCGGCCAGCGCTCGCGGCTCTACCGCAAGGCCAAGGAGCAGGTCACCCACTCGCTGGTCTACAGCTACAACGACCGCCGCAAGAACAAGGGCAACTTCCGCAAGCTGTGGATCCAGCGCATCAACGCCGCTGCCCGCGCGAACGGCATGACCTACAACCGCTTCATCCAGGGCCTCGGCCTGGCCGGCATCGAGGTCGACCGCAAGATCCTCGCCGAGCTCGCCGTCAACGACGCGCCGGCCTTCGCCGCGCTCGTCGAGGCCGCCAAGGCTGCGCTGCCCGAGGACGTCAACGCGCCCAAGGTCTCCGCCTGAGCCAGATGGACGTCCCCCTGGTCGCGAGCAACGCTCGCGTCAAGGACGCCCGCAAGTTGAGCCGTCGCTCGGTCCGTGCCGAGCGGCGGCTCTTCCTCGCTGACGGCCCGAAGGCCGTCGAGGGCGCCCTGTCCGTCGCCGGCTGCGTGGTCGAGGTCTTCGCGACCCCGCAGGCGGTCGAGCAGTACGCCGACCTGCTCGGCGCCGCGCCCGTCACGCTGGTCGACGACCGGGCGCTGGCGTCGCTGTCGGACTCGGTGTCGCCCGCCGGTGTCGTCGCCGTGTGCCGTCCGGTCGACGCACCGCTGGGCCATGTCCTGGCCGCTGCGCCGCGCCTGCTGGCCATCTGCGCCGACGTCCGTGACCCCGGCAACGCCGGCACCGTCATCCGCACCGCCGACGCCGCGGGTGCCGACGGGGTGGTGCTGGCCGGGCAGTCCGTCGACGCCTACAACGCCAAGACCGTCCGGGCGAGCGTGGGCAGCCTGTTCCACCTGCCCCTCGCCGTGGAGCCCGACGCGGCGGCGGCCGTCCGGGCCGCCCAGGACCGCGGGCTCACCGTGCTGGCGGCCGACGGTGCCGGCGAGGTGGGGCTCTTCGACGCCGACCTGTCCGGGCCGACCGCCTGGCTCTTCGGGAACGAGGCGTGGGGCTTGCCGCCCGAGCTGGCCGCCCTCGCCGACCACCGGGTCGCCATCCCCATCCACGGGCGCGCCGAGAGCCTCAACCTCTCCACCGCTGCTGCGGTCTGCCTCTACGCCAGCGCACGCGCCCAGCGCGCCTGAGCGCTAGCCTCCCTCGTCAATGATCCTCATCGATCCACCCGCCGTGGCGAGGTGGGACCGGCTCTGGTCCCACCTCGCCAGCGACACGTCGTACGACGAGGCGCACGCCTTCGCCGAGCAGCACGGCATCCCGGCCCGCGGCTGGGACCGCGACCACTACGACGTCCCCGAGGACTGGTACGACGCCATGGTCGAGGCGGGCGCGGTGCCCGTCAGCTCGCGCCAGCTCGTCGCCGCCCTGCGTGCCGCGGGCCTGCGCCGTCCCAAGCCCCTGCGCGACTAGGGTGGCCGACGTGTCCGAGGAGTTCAGTCGCCGGGTCGACAGCAGCCCGAGCCGGTTGCGCTCGCTGGCGGACTACTACCCCGACGGGATCCTCGGCGCCACCCGCGACGGCGACGTGACCCTGCTCAACGCCCAGGGCGCCGCGCTGCTGGGCGTCGACGCGCACGAGGCCCTCGGCATGCCCCTCGAGGACGTGCTCCGGCTGCTCGACCAGGACGGGCGCACGTGGCTGGGGGTGAACCGCCCGTTCGAGAGCATCTCGATCGTGCGCGGCATGCCCGAGCAGTCGTGGCTCAACGCGTCCGGCGAGGAGGTGCTGACCACGGCCACCCTCGTGCGCGACGGACGGACCGGCCGGGTCGCCGGCATCGCCGTCGGGCTGCGCAGCGGCCGCGGACGCGCCCTCCTCGACCGCGAGCGCTCCGACCTCGTCGCCACCGTCGCCCACGAGCTGCGCTCGCCCCTCACCGGCGTGAAGGGCTTCGTGCAGGCCCTCCTGAACCGCTGGGACAAGCTCACCGACGACCAGCGCAAGCTGATGCTCACAACGGTCAACGCCGACGCCGACCGGCTCGCCCGCCTCATCGCCGAGCTGCTCGACGTGGCGCGCATCGACACCGGTCGCCTCCAGCTCTACCCGCGCGAGTCCTCCGCCGAGGTCCTGGTGCGGCGCGTGGTCGACTCGATCGAGGCCGGCACCGCCCGCAGCATCACCCTCGAGGTCGAGGAGGACCTCCCCGAGGTGTTCGCCGACCCCGACAAGTTCACCCAGGTCGTCACCAACCTCGTCGAGAACGCCGTCCGGCACGGCCAGGGCCAGGTCACGGTGCGCCTCGCCGCCCGCCCCGAGCTGCCCGGCGTACGCATCACCGTCGACGACGAGGGCGAGGGCATCCCGGTCGAGATGCGCCGCCGCGTCTTCACGAAGTTCTGGACCACCGGCGAGTCCGGCGGCAGCGGCCTCGGCATGTACATCGTCGGCGGTCTCTCCCGCGCCCACGGCGGCCGCGTCACCATCGAGGACGCGCCCGGCGGCGGCGCCCGGGTGATGGTCGACTGGCCGAGCGAGGACCTGCGCCCGGAGTAGCCGGTCGACCTCCACACAACCTTCACGAGTCGTCCCCGCCGCCCGCCCGGTCGGCCTCCTAACCTCGTGCCATGACTCCTGCCGCCTCGGCGACCACCCGCACGGCCCTCGTGGTCGAGGACGAGCGCACCATCAACGACGCGCTCGCCCAGCGCCTGCGCGCCGAGGGGTACGACGTCGCCCAGGCGTTCGACGGGCCGTCGGCCGTCGAGCTGGCGACGACCGCCCGCCCCGACGTGGTGCTCCTCGACGTCATGCTGCCGGGCTTCGACGGGCTCGAGGTGTGCCGCCTTATCCAGGCCGATCGTCCGGTGCCGGTGCTGATGCTGACCGCCCGCGACGACGAGGCCGACGTGCTGGTCGGCCTCGGGGTCGGAGCCGACGACTACCTCACCAAGCCGTTCTCGATGCGCGAGGTCGTGGCCCGGGTCTCGGCGCTGCTGCGGCGCGTCGACCGCGCCGCCGCGCTCGCCGAGCAGCGCCCCGCCGTGGTCGAGGTCGGCGGCGTGAGCATCGACCCCGGCACCCGTCGTACGACGGTCGCGGGCGCGCCGGTCCACCTCACGCCGACGGAGTTCGACCTGCTGCTCTGCCTGGCCCGCGAGTCCGGGCAGGTGCTGACGCGTGAACGGCTCCTGCGCGACGTGTGGGACTGGGGCGACGCCTGGGCGAGCAGCAGCGCGACCCGGACGGTCGACAGCCACGTGAAGGCCCTGCGCAGCAAGGTCGGGGCCGAGCGGATCCGCACGGTGCACGGCGTCGGCTACGCGCTGGAGGACCTCCCGTGACGACGCCGCTCGACTCGGTCGCCAGCATCAAGGTCAAGCTCGGTCTCCTGGTCGCGGCCTCGGTGGTCGTGGCCGCGCTGCTCACCCTGCTCGGCTCGGCCGCCCACGTGCAGCCGCTCCTCGTCGTGCCGGTCACCGTCGCCCTGGCGCTCGGCGTCACGCAGCTCCTGGCTGCCGGCATGGTGGAGCCGCTGCGAAGGATGACCGAGGTCTCGCGCGCCATGGCCCGCGGTGACTACTCCGGCCGTGTCGAGACGACCTCGACCGACGAGGTCGGCCAGCTCGCCGCCGCGTTCAACCGCATGGCCGAGGACCTCGCGACGGTCGACCGCGAGCGCCGCGACCTCATCGCCACGGTGTCCCACGAGCTGCGGACCCCGCTGACCGCGATGACCGCGCTGCTGGAGAACCTCGCCGACGGTGTCGTCCCCGCCGACCGGGAGCACCTCGGCGGCGCCCTCGACCAGGCCGAGCGGCTGGCCCGACTGGTCGACGACCTGCTCCAGCTGTCCCGGCTGGAGGCCGGCGTCGTCGAGCTGGACCGGCGCGACGTCGTGCTGCGGGCGCTGGTCGAGGAGTCCGTCGAGCAGGTGAGGTCGGCCGGACGGACCGGCAGCTTCGACGTCGCCGTGCCCCAGGAGCTCGTCGTCCGCGCGGATCCCGCGCGGCTCCAGCAGCTGCTGGTCAACGCCTTCGACAACGCCACGCGCCACGCACCGCCCGGGACGGACGTACGGGTCCTCGCGGGCGCCGGGGAGGACGCCTGGTGGCTGGAGATCGCCGACGAGGGCGGAGGAGTGCCGCCCGCCGACCGTGAGCGGGTCTTCGAGCGGTTCGGCACCGACGGTGCCGGGGGCACCGGGCTCGGGCTCGCCGTAGCCCGGTGGGTCGCGCAGCTCCACGGCGGCACCCTGCGGTTCCTCGACCCCCCGAGCGGCCGCGGTGCGCGCCTGCGCCTCGACGCCCCAGTCCGTCCCGCCGCCCACGTCGGCGCACCCGTCCTGACCGTCCCCTCCCCGACCCCGGAGCCCGCCATGAGCACGACGACGCCCGCGCCCACCCCGGCCCCGCTCCCACCGGTCCCCACGAGCAGCAAGCCGGGCATGGACGCCCTGTTCGGCCGGTTCTGGCCCGAGCAGGGCGTGCCGTCGGGCCTCCGCACGGTGGGCGCCTCGGCAGCCGCCGGGTTGCTCGCCGGTTTCGCGCTGTCGTTCACCGACGTCGGCATCAGCTGGACCCTGGTCGCGATCGCCTGCGGGACCGCCGCCCTCGCGACGGCCCGCCGGCGCCGGGAGCCCTGGACGCTGCTGTGCGCAGGTCTCGCGCTCCTGCTCGTGCTGCCCATGACCCTCCTCGACGCGTCGTGGGTCCACCTCGTGTGCCTCGTCGCGGCCACCGCGGTGTTCCTGTGCGGCGTGACCGGGGCCCGCACGATGCCCGGCATCCTGCTGTCGGGCCTCTCCTGGCCGCTCGCCTCGCTGCGCGGGCTCCCGTGGTTCGCCCGGTCCCTGCGCATTGCCGGCACCGGGTCGCGCACCCCGGCCCTCGTGCGCACCGCCGCGTGGTCGTTGCTGGGCCTGGCGGTGTTCGGGACGATCTTCGCCAGCGCCAACCCCGTCTTCGGCTCCTGGGTGAACCGGCTGCTGCCGAACCTGACCTTCAACGACCTCGTCGGGCGCGCGTTCCTCGCCTGCTTCGTCTTCGCGGCGACGCTCGGCGCGGCCTACCTCGCGCTCAACCCGTCACGCGTCGAGGTGCTCGCGGCCCGGAGGCCGGCGCCCCTGGCCAACCGCTTCGAGTGGCTGGTCCCGGTGCTGGTCGTGGACGGCGTCTTCCTGGGCTTCATCGCCGCCCAGGCGCGGGCGCTGGTCGGTGGGCGGGACTACATCGAGGAGACCACCGGCCTCACCTACGCCGACTTCGTGCACCAGGGCTTCGGCCAGCTCACCCTCGCCACCGCGCTCACGGTGCTGGTCGTCTGGGTCGCGTCGCGCCGCGCCGGGAACGCTCCGGAGGACCGCCGCTGGCTGCTCGCCTCGCTGGGCCTGCTGTGCGTGCTGACGCTGCTCGTCGTCGCCTCGGCGCTGCGCGGGATGAGCGTCTACCAGGACGCCTACGGGTTCACCACGCTGCGCCTGTTCGTCGACGTCTTCGAGGGCTGGCTCGGCTTCGTGGTCCTCGCGATCATGGTCGCCGGCGTGACCCGCCGCGGCAGCTGGCTGCCACGGATCGCGCTCGTATCGGGAGCCCTGGCGCTCGTCGGGCTGGCCGCCATCAACCCCGACGCATGGGTGGCCGGCCGCAACATCGACCGGTACGAAGCCACGGGGGACCTGGACCTCGACTACCTCCAGTCGCTGTCGTCCGACGCCGCGCCGGTCATCGTCGAGCGGCTGCCCGAGCAGGTGTCCCGCTGCGTGCTCCAGCTCCTGCCGTACAACGGGTTGGCGCCGGAGATCGTCGACGACCCCCGCGCGTGGAACCTCGGGCGGTCGCGCGCCCAGGACGCCGTCGAGCGCATCGATCTTGCGGCACTCCCGCGCACGGCGGGCGACGAATGCGCTGGCGTGTGGGAGTCGTTCGCCCAGTAGAGTGGGCGTGTGGAGACGAGCCTGCGATTTCTGCGCCCCGGACCTGGTCCGTCGGGCAGCTGACGCACCGGGTCCGGGGAGTGCCCCCGTCCGACCCGACGCTCATCCACTTCTAGACTCAGCGGCGACATCCTGCTGCTCGTGAGGAAAGGGAGCCATGTCCGGCCCCAACACCGACTACGACCCTGTCGAAGTGACCCCGCTCAAGGCCGAGCAGGTCGAGGCGATGCGCGAGGCGGCCCTGGCCGCCATCGCCGGCGCCGCCGACCTCGACGCCCTCAAGCAGGTGCGCCTCGACCACGCCGGGGACCGCTCCCCGCTCGCGCTGGCCAACCGCGAGATCGGCGCGCTGCCGCCGCAGGCCCGCAAGGAGGCCGGCCAGCGTGTCGGCCAGGCCCGCGGTGCGGTCAACCAGGCCATCGCAGCCCGGCAGGCCGTGCTGGAGGCCGAGCACGAGGAGCGCATGCTGGTCGAGGAGACCGTCGACGTCTCCCTGCCGACCACCCGGCGCCGGCGCGGCGGCCGCCACCCGCTCACCCTGCAGTCCGAGCTGATCGCCGACCTGTTCGTCGCGATGGGCTACGAGGTCGCCGAGGGCCCGGTGGTCGAGGCCGAGTGGCTCAACTTCGACGCGCTCAACCTCGGGCCCGACCACCCGGCGCGCACCATGCAGGACACCTTCTGGACCGAGCCGGTCGACCACCACGTCGTGCTGCGCACCCAGACCTCCCCGGTGCAGGCCCGCACGATGCTGACCCGCAAGCCGCCGATCTACGTCGTCTGCCCCGGGCGGGTGTTCCGCACCGACGAGTACGACGCCACCCACTCGCCGATGTTCCACCAGGTCGAGGGCCTCGTGGTCGACGAGGGCATCACCATGGCCCACCTCAAGGGCACCCTCGACCACTTCGCCTCCCAGCTGTTCGGCGACGGCATCACCACGCGGTTCCGGCCGTCGTACTTCCCCTTCACCGAGCCGTCGGCCGAGGTCGACGTGAAGTGCTTCGTGTGCCGAGGCGTGGACTCGGACTCCTGCCGCACCTGTCGCGGCGAGGGCTGGATCGAGTGGGGAGGCTGCGGCGTGGTCAACCCGCGCGTCCTCGTCGCCTGCGGGGTGGACCCCGAGGTCTACAGCGGTTTCGCGTTCGGCATGGGCATCGACCGGTCGTTCATGTTCCGCCACGACCTCGAGGACCTGCGTCCGCTCTTCGAGGGCGACGTCCGGTTCAGCAGCGCCTTCGGCACGGAAATCTGAGAGGCAGCCATGAAGGCCCCCAAGTCCTGGATCCTGGAGTACGTCGACGTCCCCGAGGGGACCACCACCGACGAGCTCACCGCCCGCCTGACCCTCACGGGTCTCAAGCTCGAGGCCATCGCCAGCCCCGGCAAGGACATCACCGGTCCGCTGGTCGTCGGTCGCGTCCTCACGATGGAGCCCGAGCCGCAGAAGAACGGCAAGACCATCAACTGGTGCACCGTCGACGTGGGCGACGCCAACGGCACCGGCGAGCCGCAGGGGATCGTCTGCGGTGCCCACAACTTCAAGCCCGGCGACCTGGTCGTCACCGTGCTGCCCGGCGGCGTGCTGCCCGGTGGCTTCGAGATCAGCGCCCGCAAGACCTACGGCCACGTCTCGGCAGGGATGATCTGCTCGGCCCGCGAGCTCGGTCTCGGCGAGGACCACGACGGCATCATCGTGCTGCCGGAGGACGCCGGCACCCCCGGTGAGGACGTCCGTCCGCTCCTCGGCCTCGACGAGGAGGTCATCGAGCTCGAGATCAACCCCGACCGCGCCTACGCGCTCTCCCTGCGCGGCATCGCCCGCGAGGTGCTCGTCTCGGTCGACGGGGCGAGCAACTTCCGCGACCCCGCCCTGCGCGACACCCCGGCCGCGAACGACCAGGGCCACCCGGTCGTCGTCGAGGACGCCGAGGGCTGCCCGGTCTTCGTCGCCCGCAAGGTCACCGGGTTCGACCCGTCCGCGCCGACGCCCGACGTCATCACGCAGCGGATCACCGCCGCCGGCATGCGCCCGATCTCGCTCGCGGTCGACATCACCAACTACGTCATGCTCGAGACCGGTCGTCCCATCCACGGCTACGACGCCGACAAGCTGCGCGGCGCGATCGTCGTACGACGGGCGCGGGAGGGCGAGACGCTGACCACCCTCGACGGCACCGAGCGGGTGCTCGACCCGGCCGACCTCGTCGTCACCGACGACTCCGGGATCATCGGGCTCGGCGGCGTCATGGGTGGCGAGACCACGGAGATGTCCGACACCACCACGTCCATCCTCGTCGAGGCGGCGCACTGGGACGCGGTGTCGATGTTCCGCACGGGCAAGCGCCACAAGATCTCGTCCGAGGCCGGCAAGCGCAACGAGCGCGGCGTCGACCCGACCATCTGCGAGGCCGCGGCCGACCGCGTCGTGGAGCTGCTCGTCGAGCACGGCGGCGGCACCGCGGACCCGGGCGTCACCGTCGTCGGCACGCCTCCGGCGATGCCGGTCGTCCGCGTCCCGGGCGACCTCGCCGCGCGCGTGTCCGGCATGCCGATCTCCGAGGAGCGCAGCATCGAGTGCCTGCGTGCGGTCGGCTGCGAGGTCGTGCCGGACGAGGACGGCGGCATGCTCTCCGTCACCCCGCCGCCCTGGCGCCCCGACCTCACCGACGCGCAGGACTTCTCCGAGGAGGTCATCCGTCTCGTCGGCTACGACCAGGTGCCCTCCGTGCTGCCCACCCCGCCGTCGGGCCGCGGGCTGACCCGCGCGCAGCAGCTGCGCCGCCGCGTCGGGCGCACGCTCGCCGGCGAGGGCTACGTCGAGGTGGTGAGCTTCCCGTTCGTCGGGACCAGCGACCTCGACGCGCTCGGCCTGCCCGACGACGACCCGCGCCGCCACCTGCTGCGCCTGTCCAACCCGCTCAGCTCCGAGGCCGGGTTCATGACCACCACGCTGCTGCCCGGCGTGCTGCGCGCGGCGGCCCGGAACGTCGGCCACGGCAACCCCGACGTCGCGATCTTCGAGACCGCGACCGTCACCCTGCCGCGCGACGCCGGACCGGCGGCGATCCTGCCGGTCGACCGGCGCCCGACGGACGAGGAGTTCGCCGCCCTCGACGCGGCCCTGCCCGCCCAGCCCCTCCACCTCGCTCTCGTCGCCCTCGGTGACGAGACGGCGGGCGGCTGGTGGGGAGAGCCGCGGCCGGTCTCGTGGGCCGACGCCGTCGAGGCGGTCCGGTCCGTGGCGGCGGCGCTGGGCCTGGAGGTCTCCGCAGCCTCGGCAGGCGTCGCGCCCTGGCACCCCGGTCGCTGCGCCGAGCTGTCGGTCGAGGGCCAGGTGGTCGGTCACGCCGGTGAGCTCCACCCCACGGTGTGCGCCGCCTTCGGTCTGCCCAAGCGCGCCGTCGCGGCGGAGGTCGACCTCGACCTGCTCCTCGAGCTCGCGGTCCACCTGCGCCCCGCCCCGACCTTCTCGTCGTACCCGGTCGCCAAGGAGGACGTCGCCCTCGTGGTGGACGCCTCCGTGCCGGCGGCCGAGGTCGAGGCGGCCCTGCGCGAAGGTGCGGGCGAGCTGCTCGAGTCGATCAGGCTCTTCGACGTCTACACGGGCGAGCAGGTCGGAGCGGGCAAGAAGTCGCTGGCCTACGCCCTGCGGTTCCGCGCGGCCGACCGGACCCTCAAGGAGGGCGAGGCCGCGGCTGCCCGCGACGCAGCCGTCGCGCTCGCCGCCGAGCGGACGGGCGCCGTCCAGCGCACCTGAGCGGACCATTCCACCAGCGCGGTGGGCCGTGGGTCTCCAGGAGGCTCACGGCCCATCGTCGCCCGCCTCAGTTGATCGGGGTGCCCACGATCGCCCGGAACCGGGCGTAGGTCTCCGGGTCCCCGGCGACGGAGATCCCGGTGTCGTCCGCCCGGTTCCACAGCCAGCGGTCGAGCGTCTCGGCGGTCCCGTCGACCACGACGTCGGGCTCGACGTCCGCGTCGTCCGGCGGCGCCACGACGTGGAAGTCCTCCTCGTCGGCGTACGTCGTGCCGCTGTCGGGGTCGGTGCCCTCGAAGACGCCGAACCGCAGCCAGAACTCCTCGCCGGTGTCGGTCACGTCGACCCGCACCAGGCCCTCGCCCGGCGTCCAGCCGCCCCACGGCGGCATGCCGCCGTACATCACGTCGAGGACCTCGTGCACGCCGTCGCTGGCCAGTGCCGGGTCGATGGGGGACGAGACCCCGGCCGCCAGCTCCGCGTCGACCCGGTGGACGAGCGCCTCGTGCGCCTGCCGACGGAGGATGAAGCCGACCGTGTGGTCGTCCGACCACGTCCACGCCTCCTCGGTCGGGTCGGCACCTTCCAGGGCGGTCGCGAGGTCGCGCGACCAGCCGTCGTAGGCGGCCAGCAGGTCGTCGTGGGTCTCCGGCCGTGGCGGCTCGACCTCCTCCGGCCGCGCGGGCCGCGCCCCGAGCACCTCGGCCCACCAGCGCTGGACGGTGGCGAGGTGCCAGAGCAGGTCGGCCGCCGACCAGTCCGGGCAGGACGGCACCCGCGCCTGCGGGTCGCACGTGGCGAGGACCTCGCGGAACCGCGCGGACTCCGTGCGGAGGTGGGACAGGTAGCTCTCAGGGGAAAGTCGGGTCACCCGTGCACGGTAGGGGAGTGGTAGGACGGAGTGCGCGCCGTTTACCCAGGGTCCGTGTCGCGTGCCCATGCATCAGCATGTATAGTCATGCACATGTCCGTCTCAGTGGCCGTCGCCGGCGCCAGTGGCTACGCAGGTGGCGAGGTGCTGCGCCTGCTCCTCGGCCACCCCGAGGTCGAGGTCGGTGCCCTCACCGCCGGGTCCAACGCGGGGGAGCGGCTCGGCACCCTGCAGCCACACCTCGTTCCGCTCGCCGAGCGCGTGCTGGAGCCCACGACGGTGGAGGTGCTCGCGGGGCACGACGTCGTCTTCCTCGCCCTGCCGCACGGGCAGTCCGCGCCGATCGCCCACGCCATCGGTGACGCGGCGGTCGTGATCGACTGCGGCGCCGACTTCCGCCTGACCGACCCCGCCGCGTGGGATGAGTTCTACGGCGGCCGGCACGCCGGGTCGTGGCCCTACGGGCTGCCCGAGCTGGCCGGGCAGCGCGACCTGCTCCGCGGCGCCACCCGGGTCGCCGTCCCCGGCTGCTACCCGACGATCTCCACGTTGACGATCGCCCCGGCACTCGCTGCCGGGCTGGTCGCTCCCGACGTCACGGTGGTCGCCGCCAGCGGCACGTCAGGAGCGGGCAAGGCGGCCAAGCCGCACCTCCTGGGCAGCGAGGTGATGGGCAACGTCAGCGCCTACGGCGTGGGCGGCGTCCATCGTCACACCCCCGAGATCGTCCAGAACCTCCGGCTCGTCCACGACGGCGACGTGCGGGTCAGCTTCACGCCGGTCCTCGTGCCGATGCCGCGCGGCATCCTCGCCACCGTCTCGGCCCCCCTCGCCTCGGCCGTCACCCCGCAGCAGGCGTACGACGCCTACGCGACGGCGTACGCCGACGAGCCCTTCGTGCACCTCCTCCCCGCCGGGCAGTGGCCGCAGACCCAGTCCGTCCTGGGCTCCAACGCCGTCCACCTCCAGGTCACCGTCGACGAGGCTGCCGGGCGGCTGGTCGCCGTGGGCGTCGTCGACAACCTCGCCAAGGGCACCGCCGGCGCCGCCGTGCAGTGCATGAACCTCGCCCTGGGGCTCGACGAGACCACCGGGCTCTCCACGATCGGACTGGCTCCATGACCTCGACCCCATCGAAATGCTCGCTTCGCTGCGCTTCCGACGGGGGCCCCGAATGAGCGTCACGCACCCTCAGGGCTTCACCGCCGCCGGCGTCGCCGCCGGCCTGAAGTCGACCGGCGCGAAGGACCTGGCACTCGTGGTCAACCAGGGACCGACGTTCGACTCCGCGACCGTGTTCACCGCCAACCGCTGCAAGGCCAACCCGGTCCTGTGGAGCCAGGAGGTCGTCAAGGACGGCGTCGTGCGCGCGGTCGTGCTGAACTCCGGTGGCGCCAACTGCTACACGGGCCCGGAGGGCTTCCAGACCACGCACGCGGTGGCCGAGAAGGTCGCCGAGGGCCTCGGCATCGGTGCGATCGACGTCGTGGTCTGCTCGACGGGGCTGATCGGCCTGGCCAACGACCGCGACGACCTCCTCGCCGGGGTCGAGGCGGCGACCGCCGCCCTGTCCGCCGACGGGGGGCCGAGCGCCGCCGAGGCGATCATGACCACCGACTCGGTCAGCAAGAACACCGTGGTCGAGGGTCCGGGCTGGTCGATCGGGGGGATGGCCAAGGGCGCGGGCATGCTCGCCCCGCAGCTCGCCACCATGCTCGTCGTGCTGACCACCGACGCGGTCGTCCCGGCCGCGGACCTCGACGCCGCCCTGCGTGCCGCCACCCGGGTGAGCTTCGACCGGCTCGACTCCGACGGCTGCATGTCGACCAACGACACCGTCACGGTGATGGCCAGCGGCGCCAGCGGCATCACGCCGACCCCCGAGGACTTCACCGCCGCCCTCACGCAGGCCTGCACCGACCTCGCCATGCAGCTGCTCAAGGACGCCGAGGGCGCCGACCACGAGATCGCCATCACCACCCTCCACGCCGCCAGCGAGGAGGAGGCGGTCGAGGTCAGCCGCAGCGTGGCCCGCAGCAACCTCTTCAAGGCCGCCGTGTTCGGCAACGACCCCAACTGGGGACGCGTGCTCGCCTCCATCGGCACCACCACGGCCGCCTTCGACCCCGCCGACCTCGACGTCGCGATGAACGGCGTCTGGGTCTGCCGCAGCTCGACGCCGGCCGAGGACCCCGCCACGGTCGACCTCACCGGCCGCGAGGTCAGCGTGACGATCGACCTCAAGTCCGGCGACGCGCGTGCGACCGTCTGGACCAACGACCTCACCCACGCCTACGTCCACGAGAACAGCGCCTACAGCTCATGACCGACACGACCCCGCAGACCGTCCCGTCCCCCCGCCGGCCCGACCCGGCCAAGGCCCGCACACTCGCCGCGGCGCTGCCGTGGCTCAAGCGCTACCACGGCCGCACCATCGTGGTGAAGTACGGCGGCAACGCGATGACCGACGAGTCCCTCAAGGTGGCCTTCGCCGAGGACATCGCCTTCCTGAGGTTCGCCGGCTTCAAGCCCGTCGTCGTGCACGGCGGCGGTCCCCAGATCTCCCGCATGCTCGACAAGCTCGGCATCGAGTCGGAGTTCCGCGGTGGCCTGCGCGTCACCACGCCCGAGGCGATGGACGTCGTCCGGATGGTGCTCGTGGGCCAGGTGCAGCGCGAGCTGGTCGGGCTGATCAACCAGCACGGCGCACTCGCGGTCGGCCTCTCCGGCGAGGACGCCGGGCTGTTCACCGCGGAGCCCACCAACACCGTCGTCAACGGTGAGGAGGTCGACCTCGGCCTCGTCGGCGAGGTCGCGAAGGTGCGGCCGGAGGCCGTGCTCGACCTGATCGAGGCGGGGCGGGTCCCCGTGGTCAGCTCGGTCGCACCCGACGTCGAGGGCCGCGTGCACAACGTCAACGCCGACACCGCCGCGTCGGCGCTCGCCGTCGCGCTGGGGGCGGAGAAGCTGCTCGTCCTCACCGACGTCGAGGGCCTCTACCGCGACTACGGCAACTCCGACGACCTCATCCAGGAGATCAGCCCCGAGGCGCTCGGCGAGATGCTGCCGACCCTCGACGCGGGCATGGTCCCCAAGATGCGCGCCTGCTACGAGGCGGTCACCGGGGGAGTGCCGCGCGCGACCGTGGTCGACGGCCGCGAGCCCCACGCCGTGCTCCTGGAGATCTTCACCGACGAGGGGGTCGGCACTCAGGTGCTGCCGGGCGCGGTGACGAAGATGCGCAAGCCCTACGCCACTGAGGAGGATGAGTGATGAGCACCCTCCAGGACCGCTACGCCGGCGCCGTCATGAACACGTTCGGCCCGCCGCAGCTCGCCCTCGTGCGCGGCAAGGGGGCGCACGTCTGGGACGCCGACGGCAAGGAGTACGTCGACCTCCTGGGCGGCATCGCCGTCAACGCCCTCGGTCACGCGCACCCGGCGCTGGTCGAGGCGGTGTCGACCCAGCTCTCGACGCTGGGCCACGTGTCGAACTTCTTCGCCACCGAGCCCCAGGTCGCACTCGCCGAGCGCCTCGTGTCGCTGCTGGGCTGGGGGGAGGACGCCCGCGTCTTCTTCAGCAACTCCGGCACCGAGGCCAACGAGGCCGCGCTGAAGCTCACCCGCCGCACCGGCCGCACCCGGCTGGTCGCCGCGGAGGGATCGTTCCACGGCCGCACGATGGGCGCGCTCGCGCTCACGTCCAAGGCGGCCTACCGCGAGCCGTTCGAGCCGCTGCCCGGCGACGTCACCTTCGTGCCGTACGACGACGTGGCCGCGCTCGAGGCGACCGTCGACGACACCGTCGCCGCGATCGTCCTCGAGCCCGTGCAGGGCGAGGCGGGCGTCGTCGTACCGGACGCCGGCTACCTCGCCGCCGCCCAGCGCATCGCCCGCCGGCACGGCGCCCTCCTGTGGCTCGACGAGGTGCAGACCGGC
>JAYSEC010000072.1:6334-14776 GCA_041914085.1 Nocardioides sp. | reverse complement strand
AGGCCGGCCTGATGGACGAGCTCGGCAAGGTCAAGCGGGTCATCGAGAAGCAGGCGCCGGTCACCGAGGTGCTGCTCGTCCTCGACGCGACCACCGGCCAGAACGGCCTGATCCAGGCCCGCGTCTTCAGCGAGATCGTCGACGTCACGGGGATCGTGCTGACCAAGCTCGACGGCTCCGCCAAGGGCGGCATCGTGGTCCAGGTCCAGCGCGAGCTCGGCGTCCCCGTCAAGCTCGTCGGCCTCGGCGAGGGTCCCGACGACATGGCGCCGTTCGACGCCGCCGCCTTCGTGGACGCCCTGCTCGGTTGACGCCGGCCCGCCCGTTCAGTGATCCCCGGTCAGCCGGGGATCGCTGAACATGTCAGGCCGTGCACGGGCCGACAAGTTCAGCGAGAGCCTGACAAGTCCGGGGTCGCACCCCGCGCTCGTCGTTCAGCGGCGGGCGAGGATGCGCCGCACGGCGTCGTCGATCAGCGTCTCGGCACGCTTGTCGAAGCTGTGCTCGGCGATGATCCGGGTGGCGATGGCGCGGCGCGCCTCGTCGTCGGGGAAGGCGTCGTACGGCGGTGCGATGAGGCGGGCGAGCTCGTGCTCGTTGTCGAAGGGCAGCACCAGGCCCGAGAAGATCTCCTCGAGCCCGTCGATGCGGTCGCTGAGGATGCGCGCGCCGCAGGCGGCGGCGTCGAAGAGGCGGTTGGAGGCGAAGCTGTCGCGCCGCATGTCGAGGTGGTGGTCGTTGAGGACCACGCCGGCGGAGGCGTAGAGGGCGCCGACCTCCTCGTTGGCCACCCCGCCGGACGCGATCTGCTCGCGGTCGACGAACTCGGTCCAGTCGTTGCCGTGCAGCGTGAGGTCGGCGCCGATCGCCAGCGCACTGCGCACGGCGTACCGGTAGACGCCTCGCGAGTTGCCGACGAACAGCACGGCCGGCCCGGTGTCGGGCTGGGCCCGGTCGGGGTGGAACCAGCGCGTGTCGGTGCACTGGAGCAGCGGCTCGATGGGGGTGCCCCACTCGCGGGTCATGCGCGCGGACCAGCTCGTGCTGGCGGCGTACACGTGGTCGTAGCCCGCGACCTCCTCGGGAGTGATCATGTCGGGGTGGCTGATGATCCACTCCACGTTGAGCAGCCCCGGGCGCGGCGTCACGCGGTCGAGCCCACGCAGCACGAGGAGCACGTCGTCGTGGTCGCGGGAGTCGCGCTCGCGCGCGTCGCGGCGGTCGATCGCCACGTGCTGGCCGCGCCGCTCGAGCGCGTCGGCGAGCGAGCGGGCGAAGTAGGTGTCGCCCCAGCGGTCGCCCCGGTTGGCCGCGGGCGCCGCGATGTCGATGGCCCACCGCAGCCGCGGAGGCGACTCGTGCACCCCGCTCACGGGCCGCAGCACCAGCTCGGGCACCAGGACGGCGGGTGAGTGCCGGTCCTCGGGGTCGGCGCACACCCGCCGGTTGCGCCGGTCGGTGACCTCGAGCCCGGCCGCGCGCAGCAGCTCGGGCGCGGTGTCGGGCGGGGGCGTGAGGCCGCTCGACCGCAGCGAGGCCATCGCCCCGATCAGCTCCTCGGGCCCGGCGTAGTCGGTGCGGGAGGTGATGACCGCGTCGGGCACGACGACCGAGTCGCCGAGGCCGGCGTGGCGGGCGCGCAGCCCGAGGTCGGTCTCGGCGAGGACGGAGTGGAAGCGACCGTTGAGTCCGCGCAGCGCGACGGCCGTCTCGGTGCGCAGCGCGACGAGCGGGGCGGCCGGCGCGGCGACGGCGCACTGCCCGATGCGCACCGCGTCGCTCGTGGGGAGGCCGGCGAGGAAGAGCTCGGGGTTGGGGTTGTCGGCGTCGAAGCGGGCTCCCGCGCTCAGCACCACGCCGTCGAGGTCGACGACGAGCGGCTGGGCAAGCGCCACGCCGGGCGCGCGGAGCACGTCGGCCAGCCGCTCGGCGATGGGTTGGCGCGGCGGCGTGGCCTCGGGGCGGATCAGCAGCAGCGTGCTGCCGTCGGCCTGGGCGATGCCGATGTTGGTGGCCGCCGAGGTGGAGACCGCGGTGGGCACCGAGATGAACCGGGCGCCGGAGATGATCGCAGCGATCGAGGCGGCGAGCACGTGGTGGGCGCGCCGCAGCCGCACGCCGACGAGGAGCAGCTCCGAGCCTTCGCGCGGCAGCGAGCTGAGCCACTCCACGGTGCGGCGTGGCTCGGGGCCGACCGGCAGGACGTGCGTGACGAGGTCCTCGGAGCGGGGGCGGGCGGCCGCGGCGTCCCAGTCGACGAGCTGGCGCTCGAGCACCACGGAGTCCCAGTCGTCGTCATAGCCACCGCCGCCGGCGTCGGGTCGCCGCAGCACGGGCACGTCGACCGGGACCGGCTCGTGGTCGCGGGTGAGGCGCAGCAGCAGGTCGCGCTCGGCCGAGCCGCCGAGCGACTCGTCGAACCCGCCGACGTCCTTGATCGCCGTACGACGCAGCAGCGCCGTCGCGAGGTCGACCGGTCGCCCGCCCACCAGCTCCAGCCGCGAGCGGCCGACCGCCCCAGCGCCCGCGAGGACCGCGGCGGCGCCGGAGTCGTGGGCGTGCGCGAGGAGCCCGGAGAGCATGTCGGGGAGCCACTCGCGGCCCGGCGGCAGGAACGCGACGTGCTCGGCGGTGCTGTGCTCGAGGGCGGTGTTGAGCGCCCGGGCGTGCCCGCAGCGCGACTCCCGGACCAGGGTGATCCGGTCGTCGAAGGCCGCCATGCCCTGGAGGACCCAGGCGGTGTCGTCGTGAGAGCCGCGGTCGACCGCCACGAGGTGCCAGTCGGCGAACGTCTGGGCCTGGAGGGACGCGACGGTCTGCCGGACCAGCGGACCGCAGTCCTGGGCCGCCATCACCACCGTCACGGCCGGTGACGTGCCGAGCTTCTGGGGCAGCTCGGGCGAGGGTCCCAGCAGTCCCGGCCGCTCGAGCACGACCTCCTCGCGCCAGGCTGTGGCCGCCTCGATCGCGGCCGCGCGGTAGGTCCCCCAGGAGACCTTCCGGGGCAGGATCCGGGTGGGGAGCGCGGTGCCGGGTCCGGACACCGAGAGCCAGTAGGACAGCGCGCCGTAGGGGTGGTGGCGGGCCTCGGGCATGGCCGCGAAGATGATCCGCGGGTCGACGAGCGGGTGCGGCGCGATCCGGTTGCGGCGACGACGCTCGGAGACGTACCAGAGGACGGGGTGCTGGCCCGAGCGCAGCCAGGAGCGGCGCCGGCCGATCCACTGCGCCTCGAAGAGCGGGTGCGGCGAGACCTCGCCGGCCTGCACCGCCGCGCGGGCGGCGTCGTACGCCGAGCCGAACCGGGTGCCGAGCTGCGCGGCGACGAAGTCGACGTCGACGAGCCCGGAGTCGACGAGCACCTCCGCCGGGTCGTCGAGCCTCACCTGGTGCTGGCGGCGCTCACCGCGCATCGGAGTACCTCACGCGCGGGAACAGCGGCTCCAGCGCGAGCGGGGTCGGCAGCAGCCGCTCGGTGTCGCGCAGCGGGTAGTACTGCGCGGTGTCGGCGAGGAACTGGCGCACCCCGTCGAAGCGCTCGGGGAAGCGGCGCTCGCACAGCTCGAGCAGCCGGTCGGCGTCGAGGTTGTAGGGGTCGTAGCGGAGGGTGTCGATCTTGACGTAGGGGAGCCGGGCGTTGTCGAGCACCCGGTCGGCCAGGCTGCGGGCAGGGTTCCAGGGCTCGTTGGCGCGCTCGCGCCACTCGCGCACCTCCGCGCGCGTGCGGGGGAACGAGGAGCGGTGCGCCGCCCACCAGCGCATCCGCTCGCGCGCGATGCGACGGTCCTCGGGGGTCTCGACGAAGTAGGTGTCGGAGCAGAAGCCGGCCTCGTAGAGCCGGCGCGACATGCCGATCTCGTAGCGGCGGATCACCTGGCGCCGCTTGGAGATGGGCTCCATCTCCTCCCAGAACTCCGTGAACGCGTGTGACGCGACCACCCACGGGCGGAAGGCGACGAAGAACGACTGGATGTGCGGGGCGAGGCGCTCCGCGGCGGTGAGGCCCCAGAAGTCGCACGGCCGGGTCGCCATCTCGTCGAAGACGGGAGCGTAGGAGTCGAGGGCGAAGACGTAGGTGTCGTTGCAGACCACCACCTCGTCGTACGCCGTCAGGTCGCCCGCCGCGTCGAGGCCGACCTTGTAGCTGAAGAAGTCGTAGCCGTAGTTCGCGCGCTCGACGACCTGGGCACGCTCGTTGAGCCACTCGCGCGCGGAGTCCTGCAGGTGGGCGGTCGTGCAGACCAGCAGCTTGTCCACCGACGCGGCCAGCGCCTCGACCTGGCCACGCACGTGCGGCCGAAGATCTCCGGCGACGTCGTAGTGCGCCATCACGGCCAGTCGGGACACGGCCGAACACTAACAAGGCGGCTCAGCGGGCCGTCCTGTTCACACACCCGTAACACGAGCGGGGATTCCGTTGCCTGCGCGCAACATGCGTCGCCGCCGTGCGAAACCTCCTCCGCGCAGGCTTCCGACGAACGCGTGGACCCCTGCATGACAGCGGCGTCATGACCCCGGCGGACCACACCCGTACGTTTCCTGCCCGATCCCTGGAGGTTCTGTGGACGGCTATTACGCCTTCATGCTGGTGGCGACTGCCTTCGTCCTGATGATGACGGTGCCCGCGCTGGCCCTGTTCTACGGCGGCATGTCCCGGTCGAAGTCCGTGCTCAACATGATGATGATGTCCTACGTCGCCGCCGCGATCGTGGGCATCCTGTACGTCGCCGTCGGCTGGTCGATGGGCTTCGGCGGGGACGGCACGCTGTTCGCCAACCCGCTCGAGCTGCTCTGGCTCGACGGCGTCTCGACCGGTGACTACATCTTCGTGATGTTCCAGATGACCTTCGCGATCATCACCGCCGCCCTCATCAGCGGTGCGGTGGCCGACCGGATGAAGTTCTCCGCGTGGGTGCTGTTCGTCCCGCTCTGGGCGGTGATCGTCTACTTCCCGATGGCGCACATGGTCTTCAGCTGCACCGACGACTCGCTCATCTGCGGCCGCATCGGCGCCCAGGACTACGCCGGCGGCACGGCGGTCCACATCAACGCCGGTGTCGCGGCCCTCGTCCTGGTGCTGCTGCTCGGCAAGCGGATCGGCTGGCCGCGCGAGCAGATGCGTCCGCACAACCTGACGCTGACCATGCTCGGCGCGGGCCTGCTGTGGATGGGCTGGTACGGCTTCAACGTCGGCTCGATCGTCTTCGGCGACGACCCGGAGACCCAGTTCCCGCTCGAGACCGGTCGCACCTTCGCCACGACGACGCTGGCCACCATGGCCGCCATCCTCGGCTGGCTGCTGGTCGAGCGCCTGATCCACAAGAAGGCCACCTCGCTCGGCGCGGCCTCCGGCATCGTCGCCGGCCTCGTCGCGATCACCCCGGCCACCGGTGCGGTCAACCTGTCCGGCGCGGTGGCCATCGGTGCCATCGCCGGTGCGGTCTGCGCCTGGGCCGTCGGGCTGAAGTACAAGCTCGGCTACGACGACTCGCTCGACGTGGTCGGCGTGCACCTCGTCGGTGGCATCATCGGCACCGTGCTGATCGGGGTGTTCTCCACCTCCGAGGGCGCCGGCGGCGTCGACGGGCTGCTGTACGGCGGCGGCTTCGGCTCGCTCGGTGACCAGGCGCTCGGCGTCGTGGTGGCCGTCCTGTACTCCGGCGTCCTGACCACGGTCATCGCCCTCGCCGTCAAGTACACGATCGGCCTGCGCCTCGACGAGGAGGACGAGGTCAACGGGATCGACCTCGCGGCCCACGGCGAGTCGGCGTACGACCTGCACAGCGGCACCAGCGGCGGCTCGTCGAGCGTCCTCGCCGCCAGCACCGCCACCCGCACGGAAGGAGTCAACGCATGAAGCTCGTCACCGCGGTCATCAAGCCGCACAAGTGGGAGGACGTCCGCGAGGCGCTGGAGACCTTCGGGGTCGCCGGGATGACGGTCTCCGAGGTCAGCGGCTACGGCCGCCAGAAGGGGCACACCGAGGTCTACCGCGGTGCCGAGTACGACATCGCGCTCGTGCCCAAGATCCGCCTCGAGATCGTCGTGGACGACGCGGACGCCGACGACGTCGTCGGCATCATCGTCAAGACCGCGCAGACCGGTCGCATCGGCGACGGCAAGGTCTGGGTCAGCCCGGTCGAGACCGTCGTCCGGGTCCGGACCGGCGAGCAGGACGCGTCCGCGCTCTGATGGTCGACGTCTCGGGCACCGTCTCATGACCGCAGCGCATCGCCAGACCAGGGCCACCTCCGCCGACGAGCTGTGCCGGCAGGCGTACGCCGCCTGCGACGGGCCCGTCGCCGGGGTGGCCCTGGTCGCGGTCGGGGGCTACGGGCGCGGGGAGCTCGCGCCCCACTCCGACCTCGACGTGGTCCTCGTCCACGAGGACTCCGTCGACCTCGGCGGGCTCGCGAGCGAGCTGTGGTACCCGCTGTGGGACTCGGGCCGCAAGATCGACCACTCGGTCCGGTCGATGAGCCAGGTGCTCGAGGCCGCCGGCGACCTCCGGGTCGCGCTCGGCCTGCTCGACGCGCGGCACCTCGCCGGCGACCCCGGGCTCAGCCTGCGGCTGCGCACCACCATGCTCGCCGACTGGCGGCGGCAGGCCCGCTCGCGGCTGCCGGAGCTCAAGGCGCTGACCCGCAAGCGCCACGAGGTGACCGGCGAGCTGGCCCATGCCTCGGTCCCCGACGTGAAGGAGGCCGAGGGTGGGCTGCGCGACGCCGGCGTGCTGAAGGCCATCGAGGCCAGCTGGCTCGTCGACGCGTCCACCCCGGCCCTGGAGGCCGCCCGGCTGCTGCTCCTCGACGTCCGCGACGAGGTGCAGGACCTGGCGGGGCGACCGGGCGACCGGATCGCCCCCGAGATGTGGGGACCTCTGGCCGAGCGGCTCGGCCTGCCCGACGCCGGGGCCGCGCAGCGTCACGTGCGCTCGCTGGGTCGCCGGATCACCCACCTCTCCCGCCTGGCGTGGCGGCGTACCGATGCCGTCCTGGCAAGGCCGACGGGGGAGAAGGGGCGCCGCACGCCCGCGCTCGAGCGGATCGCGCCCGGCATCGCCCTGTCCCGCGGCGAGGTGGTCCTCGACGCGGGGACCAGTCCCGGCGACGACCCGACCTTGCTGCTCCGCGCGGCGGCCGAGGCCGCCAGCCGAGACGCCGTGCTCGCCCCGACCACCGCCGCCCGGCTGGTGCGCGAGGGGGCCGAGCTGCCGACCCCCTGGCCGTCGCCGGCACGCGACGCGCTGGTGCGGCTGCTCGCCAGCGGCGCCGCCCTGCTGCCCGTGTGGGAGACCCTCGACGAGGTCGGGGGCGTCGAGTCGTTCCTCCCCGAGTGGGAGCAGGTCCGGCTGCTGCCGCACGCCTCGGCGATCCACCGCTTCACCGTCGACCGCCACGTCGTGGAGACCTGTGCCGAGGCCGGTGCGCTGATCCGCGGCGTGCGGCGTCCGGACCTGCTCCTGGTCGCCGCCCTGCTCCACGACATCGGCAAGGGCTCGCTGCACGACCACTCGGTCGCCGGTGAGCCGCTGGCCCGCAAGATCGTCACGCGGATGGGCTTCACCGACCTCGACGCCGAGGTGGTGGCCTCGCTCGTGCGCTGGCACCTGCTGCTCGCCGGCCTCGCCACCACCCGCGACCCCGACGACCCGGCGACGACCGCCGAGCTGCTCACCCACGTCCCCGACGCGGCGAGCCTGGAGCTGCTGCGTGCCCTCACCGAGGCGGACGCCCGGGCCACGGCGCCGGCGGCCTGGACGTCCTGGCGCGAGTCGCTCGTGGACCGGCTGGTCTCCCGCGCGGGCCAGGCGCTCGGCACGGAGATCGTGCCGGTGGTCCCCGTCGAGGCGCTGCCGGTCCCCGACGCCGTACGCCGCGACGCCGGCGCGGTCTCGGTCGAGATCACCCCGCACGAGGTCGGCGCCACGGTCACCGTCATCGCCGCGGACCGGGTCGGCCTGCTGGCCGACGTCGCGGGCGGCCTGGCCGCGCTGCGGGTGCCCGTGAAGGCGGCCCGCGCGTGGGCGCAGGTGGACGCCGACGGGGAGTGGGGCGTCAGCGCCTGGGAGGTTCCGGACGCCTACCTCGACGCCACCGTGGTGCGCGAGCGCATCAGGCGGGTGGTCGAGGGCAGCCAGCGGCTGCCCGACCTGGCCGAGCGGCCGAGCGACGAGCTGCCGCCGATCGTGGAGGTCCGCCCCGACGCCTCGCGCGCCTCGCTGGTGCTCGAGATCCGGACCTCGGACCGTCCCGGCGTCGTGCACCGCGTGCTCACCACGCTCGCGGGGCTCGGCCTGACCGTCGCCTCCGCGCACGTGTCCACCCTCGGCCCGCAGGCGGTCGACGTGTTCTACGTCCAGGAGGTCGGCGGCGTCCGTCCCACCGAGGAGCGGGCCGCGGCGGCCGCCCACGCCGTCCGCACCGCCCTCGGCGGCTGAGC
>JAYSEC010000072.1:0-6234 GCA_041914085.1 Nocardioides sp. | reverse complement strand
CACCGTGTTCGCCACACTCTCCGACCGCCTTGCCGACACCTTCAAGAACCTGCGGGGCAAGGGCCGGCTCTCCGAGGCCGACATCGACGCCACCGCGCGCGAGATCCGCATCGCGCTGCTCGAGGCCGACGTCGCCCTGCCCGTGGTCAAGGAGTTCGTCGGCGCGGTCAAGGAGCGGGCGCGCGGCGAGGAGGTCAGCGGGGCCCTCAACCCGGCCCAGCAGATCATCAAGATCGTCCACGAGGAGCTCGTCGCGATCCTCGGTGGCGAGACCCGGCGCCTGCGCTACGCCAAGAGCGGGCCCACCGTCATCATGCTCGCCGGCCTCCAGGGCGCCGGCAAGACCACCCTGGCCGCCAAGCTCGCGCTCTGGCTGAAGGACCAGGACAAGACCCCGATGCTGGTCGCTGCCGACCTGCAGCGCCCCAACGCGGTCCAGCAGCTCCAGGTCAACGGCGAGCGGGTCGGCGTACCCGTCTTCGCGCCCGAGCCGGGCAACGGCACGGGCGACCCGGTCGCCGTCGCGCGCGCCTCGATCGAGGAGGCGAAGCGCAAGCTGCACGACGTCGTCATCATCGACACCGCCGGTCGCCTCGGTGTCGACGAGACGCTGATGCAGCAGGCCGCCGACATCCGCGACGCCGTGCAGCCCGACGAGGTGCTCTTCGTCGTCGACGCCATGATCGGCCAGGACGCGGTGACGACCGCGCAGGCGTTCCTCGACGGCGTCGGGTACGACGGCGTGGTCCTCACCAAGCTCGACGGCGACGCCCGCGGTGGTGCGGCGCTCTCGATCCGCTCGATCACCGGCAAGCCGGTCATGTTCGCCTCCAGCGGCGAGAAGATGACCGACTTCGACCTGTTCCACCCCGACCGGATGGCGTCGCGCATCCTCGACATGGGCGACATGCTCACCCTGATCGAGCAGGCCGAGAAGGCCTTCGACTCCGAGCAGGCGATGAAGGCCGCGGAGAAGCTCGGCACCAAGGGCGGCTTCACGCTGGAGGACTTCCTCCAGCAGATGATGCAGATCCGCAAGCTCGGCTCGATGACGAAGATCATGGGGATGCTCCCCGGCATGGGGCAGTTCCGCGACCAGCTCGAGAACTTCGACGAGCGCGAGATCGACCGCATCCAGGCGATCATCCAGTCGATGACCCCCGCCGAGCGGGAGAACCCGAAGATCATCGACGGCTCGCGCCGCGCCCGCATCGCCAAGGGCTCGGGCCGCCAGGTCTCCGACGTCAACCAGCTCGTCGACCGCTTCTTCGAGGCCCGCAAGATGATGGAGCAGATGGCTCGCGGCGGCGGGGTGCCCGGCATGCCGGGGATGCCCGGGATGCCCGGCCTCGGCGGCGGCAAGCGCGCCGGCGCCCGCCAGCAGCCGCAGAAGGGCAAGAAGGGCAAGAAGCGCGTCTCCGGCAACCCCGCGAAGGCGGCCCAGCAGAAGGCCGCCGAGAAGGCCGCCGCGGCCGAGAAGGCCGGCAACCCCTTCGGGAACCCCGACGGTGCGGAGGTCGACTACGAGAAGGCCGCCGAGCAGCTCAACCTCCCCAAGGACTTCTCCCAGTTCTTGAAATAGCGTTGGCTGGGGCCATGACCGAGCCGTTCGACCACCTGCTGGAGAAGTACGCCCGCCTCGTCGTCCGCGTGGGCGTCAACGTGCAGCCGGGGCAGGAGGTCGTCATCAACGGCCTGCCGGAGCAGGCCGACGCGGCGCGCGCGATCGCCGACGAGGCGTACCGGGTGGGTGCCTCGCGGGTGCGCATCGACTACGTCGACCCGCACGTCCAGCGCGCGGCCGTCGAGCACGGACCCGAGGACCAGCTCGGCGTCTCGCAGGACCACGAGCTCGCCCAGGTCCGCGCGTGGAAGGACAGCAAGCCGGCCCTCATCAGCCTCACCGGCAACCCCCACCCCGCGCTGATGGAGGGGCTCGACCCAACGCGGCTGGCGAGGTCCACGCCCATCGACCTGATCCAGCAGGTGATGCCGCTGATCGTCACCAACCAGGTCGCGTGGACCGTGGTCGGCGCGCCGACCAAGGGCTGGGCCGACAGCGTCGGCGTCGCCGACCTCGCCCAGCTGTGGGACGCGGTCGCCGTGGCGATGCGCCTGGACCAGGCCGACCCGGTCGCGGCGTGGCAGGCGCACGTCGCCAAGCTCCGGGCGCGCGCCGAGATCCTCAACGGGCACCGCTTCGACCGCGTGCGCTACCGCGGCCCCGGCACCGACCTCACGCTCGGCATGGCCGCGGGGTCGCGGTGGATCGGCGGCGCGCTGGAGAACCAGGACGGTGTCGAGTTCGTGCCGAACATGCCCACCGAGGAGGTCTTCATCTCGCCGGACTGGCGGCGCGCGGAGGGCCACGTCCGCACCTCCGCCCCGTTCTTCCTCGCCTCGATGGGTGCGCTCGTGGAGGACCTCGCCCTGGAGATCAGCGACGGCACGATCACCGGCGCCACCGCCTCGCGGGGCGAGGAGGAGGTGCAGGCGCAGTTCGACCTGATCCCGCGCTCGCGTCACCTGGGTGAGGTCGCCATCGTCGACTCGGACTCCACCGTGGCGCGGACCGGCCTGGTCTACAAGGACATGCTGTTCGACGAGAACGTCGGCTCCCACGTCGCCTGGGGGATGGGCTACACCAGCGCGATGGACGGCACCGTGCAGCTCTCCCCGGAGCAGCGGCTCGCCCAGGGGCTCAACCAGTCCGACACGCACGTCGACATCGTCATCGGCAGCCCCGAGGTGCAGATCGACGGGATCCACGCCGACGGCTCCGTCGTACCGGTCACGAGGGGCGACGAGTTCGTGCTGTCGGACTAGCGCGATGATGGACCGATGGTCTCGGTCCTGGTCGTCGACGCCGCCAACGTCGTGGGCTCGGTGCCCGACGGGTGGTGGAAGGACCGCGCGGGTGCGGCCCGCCGGCTCCACGAGCGGCTCCTCGTCGCCGACACGCCGTACGACGAGGTGGTGCTGGTCCTCGAGGGCCAGGCCAAGGGGGGTGTCCGGGCCGGCCGCGACGGCCACGTCACCACGGTCCACGCCGCCCGCGACGGCGACAGCGAGATCCGGGCCCAGGCACGCCGCGCCGCGGAGGGCGGGCGTAGCGTCGTGGTGGTGACCGCCGACCGGCTGCTGGCCGCCAACGTCGCCCCCGCCCAGGTCCTCAGCCCGTCCTGGCTGCTCGACCGGATCTGAGTCGCGTCGCCGACGCGGGCCGGAGTGCCCCTAAGGTCGGTCCCATGACTGCCCAGCGCTTTCGCGGACCGGTCCTGCCCGACGGCGAGCCCCGCGACCTGTACGTCGTCGACGGCCGGATCACGTTCGAGCCGCAGGCGGGCGCCGACACCGTGGCGGAGGGGTGGATCGTGCCCGGGCTCGTCGACGCCCACTGCCACCTCGGCCTCGACGACTTCGGCGCCACCGATGACGAGGCCACCGAGCAGCAGGCGATCGACGACCGCGACGGGGGAGCGCTGCTCATCCGCGACGCGGGCTCGGCCGCCGACACCCGGTGGATCCACGACCGCGACGACCTGCCGCGGCTGATCCGCTGCGGTCGTCACATCGCCGCGACGAAGCGCTACATCCGCAACTACGCCCACGAGGTCGAACCGGCCGACCTGGCGACGTACGCCGCGCAGGAGGCCCGCAACGGCGACGGCTGGATCAAGCTCGTCGGCGACTGGATCTCCCGCGAGGAGGGTGACCTCGCGCCGTCGTTCCCGGCCGAGGCGTTCGCCGCGGCGATCGACGCCGCCCACGCCCACGGGGCGAAGGTCACCGCCCACTGCTTCGGCCACGGCGTGCTGCCCGGTCTCATCGAGGCCGGCATCGACTGCATCGAGCACGGCACCGGGCTGACTGAGGACCTCATCGACGCGATGGTCGCGCGCGGCACCCGGCTGGTGCCCACGGTCATGCAGCTCGACAAGTTCCCCGAGCACGCCGCCGCCGGGCAGGAGCGGTTCCCCGACTACGCCGCCACCATGACCGACCTCTACGCCCGGATGCCCGCCACGATCATGGCCGCCCACGAGGCGGGGGTGCCGATCTACGCCGGCTCCGACGGCGGCGGGATCAGCCGCCATGGCAACATCGCCGGCGAGATCGAGGCGCTGGTGCGCATCGGCATGCCGGCCCACGACGCGCTCGGCGCGGCGAGCTGGCGCGCCCGCGAGTGGCTCGGCGTCGACGGCCTCACGGAGGGGGCCTCGGCCGACTTCGTGGTCTACGACCGCGACCCCGTCGAGGACCTGTCGGTGCTCCGCACGCCGAGGGCGATCGTCCTGCGAGGCGTCATCCGAGGTCGATGACCTCCACCTCGGGCCCGGGCTCGTAGACGACCAGCGCGCAGTTGGTCCTCACGAGCTCCTCGCCGACCTCGTCGCCGGTGCGGCGGTCGAGCACCCGTCGCCAGACCTGGTTGCGCCGGTAGACCCGGCGGTCATGCCGCAGGAACTGCTCGCCGCGCGCCTCCACCCGGTAGGCGTGCTCGGGCCGCGTGTCGGCACGCAGCTGCCCGTGGAGGTACCGCTCGCCGACCCACGTGCGGACCTGGAAGGTGTACGCCGTGTCGTTGCGGACGACGAGGTCGACGTAGTTGTAGACGATCGAGCACCCGACGCCCCACGGCAGCACCCGACCGCGGTCCGGGAACGGGTCGAACGAGTGCTCCGAACGCTCGACGACGGTCAGCGGCGAGTGCAGCACCATCCAGTGGACGAGGTTGGCGAGCTGGCAGATCCCGCCGCCCACGCCGGCCTCCGCCGCGCCGTTCGAGAGCCTCATCCCCTCGACGTACCCCTTGCGACGGGTGCAGTTGCCCACCACCCGGTTGAACGACAGGGTCTCTCCCGGCCGGATCACGACACCGTCCAGGCGGCCGGCAGCGAGTCGCAGGTTGGTCACCTTGCTGTGCTGCAGGTGCATCTGCGCCGGGTCGAGCTCGCGCAGCAGCAGCGAGCCGTGCTGCTTGACCCGGACCGGCAGGTCCGCGGTGGCACGGGTGCGCGCCCACACGACACGCCCCGACCACGCGTCCCGCACCCACCGGGTACGCCGTCGCCCCCGGTGCACCGCGACGGCGACGGGCAGCAGCCAGGGGTGGCGCTGGGTCAGGCGCGGGGGAGCGGTCAGCCGTGCCGGGAGCTCGAGGGGGTCGAGGTGCCCCGCGTGCGCTGTGGTCATGACCGGTAGACGCGGGGGGAGCGCGCGTGGTTGCCGGCCGGGCACGGAATCGGTTTTGTGACGGTCACGCGCGCAGATGAGGATGGACCCATGACGACCGCCGTGGACCTGTATCCGCCCTTCGGCCTGCACGTGGTCGCCGGCCCGCTCGAGCTGCGCGGGCTGACCGACGAGCTCATCGTCGAGCTGTGCGCCGTCGCCGAGGCGGGCATCCACGACCCGGCCGAGATGCCGTTCTACTTCCCCTGGACCGCCGCGCCGGCCGGCGAGCTCGGCCGCAACACCGCGGCCTACCACTGGGGCAAGCGCTCGACGTTCTCGCCGGAGGACTTCTGCCTCGACCTCGCGGTGCTGCTCGACGGACGGGTGATCGGCAGCCAGGGGGTGGCCGCCCGGAACTTCCCCGTCACGCGGACCGGGGAGACCGGCTCGTGGCTCGGGCGGGAGTTCCAGGGGCGGGGTCTCGGCACGGCGATGCGCCGCGCGATGTGCGCGCTGCTGTTCGACCACCTCGGCTTCGAGGAGATCACCTCGGCGGCGTTCCTCGACAACCCCGCCTCGCTCGCGGTGTCGCGCAAGGTCGGCTACCAGCCCACGGCGGTGAGCCGCATCAAGCGGCGCGAGGGGGAGCTGGCGCTGAACCAGGGCCTGGTCCTCACGCCGGAGACCTTCGTGCGCGGCGACGTGCCGGTCGAGGTCACCGGCGCCGAGGCGGTCCGCGCGTTCATCGGTCTCGACGCGGCCGCGTAGCCCGTGATGGGCGTGGGCCGGACCGGATTGGTCGTGCGCGGCGGACGTCTGGCAGAATCTTCCCTCGTGTCCTGCGCGTCCGGACCCTCTCATCCGAGCGACGCAGCGCCCATCGAGTGACCGGACCCGGTGCCCCCACCTGGGAGAGGGTCGCTCACCCACGACAATTTCTGAGGAGACACCACAAACGTGGCCGTCAAGATTCGCTTGAAGCGCCTGGGCAAGATCCGGGTGCCGCAGTACCGCATCGTCGTCGTCGACTCCCGCAAGAAGCGCGACGGCAAGGTC
>JAYSEC010000071.1:0-15011 GCA_041914085.1 Nocardioides sp. | reverse complement strand
GGCAGAAGATCGCCATCAGCTCGGAGGCGACCACGATGTCGAAGCCGTCCTCGCGCGGGAAGCCGTTGGCGTGCCCGCCGAGGGCGACGGTCACCTGGCGCAGCGCCCGGTCGTTCATGTCGAGCACGCGCTTCCACGTCACGCTCCGGACGTCGATGTCGAGCTCGTTGCCGTGGTGGACGTGGTTGTCGATCAGCGCCGCGAGGAGGTTGTTGGCCGCGGCGATCGCGGCGAAGTCGCCGGTGAAGTGCAGGTTGATGTCGGTCATCGGCACCACCTGGCTGTAGCCGCCGCCGGCCGCGCCGCCCTTCATGCCGAAGACCGGCCCCATCGACGGCTCGCGCAGGCAGGCGACGGTGCGGTGGCCCAGGCCGTGGAGCGCGTCGGTGAGGCCGACGGTCGTGGTGGTCTTGCCCTCGCCCGGCGGGGTCGGCGAGAGGGCCGTCACCAGCACCAGCCGCCCGAGCGGGCGGTCCGCCAGCGAGGCGACGTACCCGAGGTCGACCTTGGCCTTGTAGTGGCCGTAGGGGACCAGGCTCTCCTCGGGGATGCCGAGCGTGGTGTCCGCGATCTCGCGGATGGGGCGCAGCACGGCAGCGTTGGCGATCTCGATGTCGGACAGCATGGGTGGTCCCTCCCGTTGTGTGGCCCTGGTGCGCCGCCTACCTGAAGACGACGGTCCTCTCTCCGTTGAGCAGCACCCGCGACTGGGTGTGCCAGCGCACGGCGCGTGAGAGCACCTGCGCCTCGACGTCGCGCCCGGCGGCGACGAGCTGGTCCTGGTCGTAGCTGTGGTCGACCCGGATCACGTCCTGCTCGATGATCGGGCCCTCGTCGAGGTCGGCGGTCACGTAGTGCGCCGTCGCACCGACGAGCTTGACGCCCCGGTCGAAGGCCTGGTGGTAGGGCCGCGCGCCCTTGAAGCTCGGCAGGAACGAGTGGTGGATGTTGATGGCGCGCCCCGACAGCTGGCGGCAGAGGTCGTCGGACAGGACCTGCATGTAGCGCGCCAGGACGACGAGGTCCGTGCCGGTCTCCTCGACGACCTCGAGCAGCCGCCGCTCCGCTGCGGGCTTGGTGTCGGGCGTGACCGGCAGGTGCAGGAAGTCGATGCCGTAGGAGCGGACCAGCGGCTCGGCGTCGCGGTGGTTGGAGACCACGACCGGGATCTCGACCTGCAGCGCCCCGGTGCTCGCCCGGAAGAGCAGGTCGTTGAGGCAGTGCAGGTGCTTGGAGACCATCAGCAGCGTGCGGTACGGCGCCTGCGCCGACCACAGCTCGTACGCCATCTCGAAGCGCTGGGCCACCGCGTCGAACGCCGCGTGCAGCGAGCCCGCGTCGTGGCCGTCGCCGGCGGTGAAGCCGATGCGCATGAAGAAGCGGTCGGTCAGGCTGTCCCCGAACTGCTGGCTCTCGACGATGTTCCCGCCGTGCTCGACGAGGAACCCCGACACGGCGTGCACGATGCCCGGCCGGTCGGGGCACGAGAGGATGAGGACGTAGTCTCCCAAGGCTGCTCCTTCGATGGTGCGGTCGATGACGGCACCATTGTCGGCTGGCTTGTTGCGCTTGACGAAACGCAGTCTGCGATACGCAACAGCCTGTGCGCTAGTGTCGCGCCATGCGCAACGCTGCCGAGGCCGGCACCGGGGTCCAGTCCGTCGACCGGGCGCTCAGCATCCTGGAGGTCCTCGCGCGCACCGGCGAGGGCGGCGTCACCGAGATCGCGGCCGAGCTCGGCGTGCACAAGAGCACCGCGTTCCGCCTGGTCGCGACCCTCGAGGCGCACCGCCTCGTCGAGCAGACGGGCGACCGCGGGCGCTACCGCCTCGGCGTGGGCATCCTGCGCCTGGCCGGCGCCACCACGGCGCGGCTCGACCTGGTCCAGGAGGCGCGCCCGGTCTGCCGCCAGCTCGCCGCGGAGACCGGCGAGACGGTCAACGTGGCGGTGCTGTCCGACGGGTCCGCGCTCTACCTCGACCAGGTGGCCGGGTCCTCGGCGCTCCAGCCGCACAACTGGGTCGGCCAGCACATCCCGCTGCACGCGACCAGCAACGGCAAGGTGCTGCTGAGCGGCCTGGACGACGACGCGCTCGACGCCGCCCTGGGCACGCTGTCGACCTACACCGAGCACACGATCACCCGGCGCGCGAAGCTGCGCGAGGAGCTGGCCCGCGTGCGTGAGCAGGGGCACGCGCTGGCCGTCGACGAGCTCGAGGTCGGGCTCACCGCGGTCGCGGCCCCGGTCCGCAACGCGCACGGCGACGTGGTGGCCTCGATGAGCGTCTCGGGACCGACCTTCCGGCTCGGCGCCGACCGCCTCGACCACGTCGTGACGCTCACGATGGCCGCCGCCTCCGAGGTGTCGCACCGACTCGGCTGGGGCCACCGCTGAGCGCACCCGGTGCGGGTGCGCCGGCCGGACGCAGCCTTGACGCCCGATCCGGGTCGCAGCATTCTTCCGAACGAGGAGAGGGAGGCACTCGTGCCCGACCTGTACATCGACGGCAGCTGGACCGGCGCCCGCGCGGGGGAGCGGCGCGAGATCCGCTGCCCGGCTGACGGGAGCCTCGTCGCGGAGGTCGACGAGGCCGGCCCGGACGACACCGAGAGCGCGATCGCGGCGGCGTACGCCGCCTTCCACGACGGCCCGTGGCCGCGGGAGTCGAGCCGGGACCGGGGCGACCTGCTGCTGCGCCTGGCCGACCTGCTCGAGCGGGACGCCGACGACGTGGCGCGCATGGAGTCGCTCGACACCGGCAAGCGCTTCGTCGAGAGCCAGTACGACGTCGCGGACGTGGTGTCGGTGTTCCGCCACTACGGGCGGATCGCGGCGGAGGAGTCGGGCCGGGTCGTCGACACCGGCAACCCCGACGTGGTCAGCCGCATCGTCCACGAGCCGATCGGGGTGTGCGGGCTGATCACCCCGTGGAACTACCCGCTGCTCCAGGTGTCGTGGAAGGTCGCGCCCTGTCTCGCGGCCGGCAACACCTTCGTCCTCAAGCCGAGCGAGCTGACGCCCCACTCCGCCATCCACCTGATGCGCCTGCTCGAGGAGGCGGGGCTGCCGCCGGGGGTGGGCAACCTCGTGCTCGGCGCGGGCGCGAGCGCCGGGGCGCCGCTGTCCACCGACCCGCGCGTCGACATGGTGTCGTTCACCGGCGGCCTGGAGACCGGCCGGCGGATCGGTGCCGCGGCGGCGGCGACGGTGAAGAAGGTCGCCCTCGAGCTGGGCGGGAAGAACCCCAACATCGTCTTCGCCGACGCCGACCTCGACGTCGCGCTCGACTACGCGCTCACCGCCGTCTTCCTCCACTCCGGCCAGGTCTGCTCGGCCGGCGCACGCCTGCTGGTCGAGCGCTCGGTGCACGACCGCTTCGTCGACGCGCTGGTGGAGCAGGCGGGACGGATCCGCCTGGGCGGCCCGTTCGACGACGCGGCCGAGACCGGGCCGCTGACCAGCGCCGCGCACCGGGACAAGGTCGAGGCCTACGTCGCCCGCGGGATCGAGGAGGGCGCGGTCCTGCGCTGCGGCGGGGCCCGGCCCGACGACGAGGCGTTGGCCGACGGCTTCTACTACCTGCCCACCGTCCTGGACGGCTGCACGTCGTCGATGTCGGTGACCCAGGACGAGTCGTTCGGCCCCGTGCTCACCGTCGAGACCTTCGACGGCGAGGACGAGGCGGTCGCGATCGCCAACGACAGCATCTACGGCCTCGCCGGCGCGGTGTGGACCCAGGACGCCGGACGCGCCCAGCGGGTGGCGGCGCGGCTGCGGATGGGCACCGTGTGGATCAACGACTACCACCCCTACGTCCCGCAGGCCGAGTGGGGCGGCTACAAGCAGTCCGGGACCGGCCGCGAGCTCGGCCTGGCCGGACTCGACGAGTACCGCGAGACCAAGCACGTCTGGCACAACATCCGCCCGGCGGCACAGCGCTGGTTCGGAGGTGACGGGGCATGAGCAGGGCCTACGACTACGTGATCGTCGGCGGCGGCTCCGCCGGGTCCGCCCTGGCCAACCGCCTCTCGGCCGACCCCTCGACCCGGGTGCTCGTGCTGGAGGCCGGTCGCACCGACCGCTTCGACCCGCTGATCCACGCCCCGGCGGCGCTGCCGTTCCCGATCGGGAACCCGCTCTACGACTGGCGCTACGAGACCGAGCCCGAGCCCGCCATGGGCGGTCGCCGGGTCTACCACGCCCGCGGCAAGGTGCTCGGCGGCTCGTCGTCGATCAACGGCATGATCTTCCAGCGCGGCAACCCGATGGACTACGAGCGGTGGGCGGCCGACCCGGGGATGGAGGCGTGGGACTACCTCCACTGCCTGCCGTACTTCAAGCGGATGGAGTCGCTGATCCTCCCGGACGGGATGATCGGCGCCGACGCCTGGCGCGGTGGCTCCGGACCGCTGAAGCTGGAGCGGAGCCCGGCCACCAACCCGCTGTTCAGCGCCTTCTTCGAGGCCGCCCAGCAGGCGGGCTACCCGCTGACCGACGACGTCAACGGCTACCGCCAGGAGGGCTTCGGGCGCTTCGACCGCAACATCGTCAAGGGCGTGCGCATGTCCGCGGCCCGCGCCTACCTCCACCCGGTGATGGGCCGCAAGAACCTCACCGTCGAGACCTTCGCCCACGCGACGAAGGTCCGCTTCGACGGCAGGAGGGCGGTCGGCGTGGAGTACCTCCGCGCCGGTCGCAGGCACGAGTACGCCGCTGCGGGCGAGGTGATCCTCTGTGGGGGTGCGATCAACTCGCCGCAGCTGCTCCAGCTCTCCGGCATCGGCGACCCCGAGCACCTGCGGCCGCTGGGGGTCGAGATGGTGCACGACCTCCCGGGCGTGGGCGAGAACCTCCAGGACCACCTCGAGGTCTACATCCAGTACGCCTCGCTGCAGCCGGTCTCGATCGTCGAGGGCCTCAAGTGGCGCAACCGCCCGCTGGTGGGGCTCGAGTGGCTGCTCCGGCGCACCGGCACCGCCGCCTCGAACCACTTCGAGGGCGGCGGCTTCTGCCGGTCCAACGAGGACGTGGACTGGCCGAACCTGATGTTCCACTTCCTGCCGATCGCGATCCGGTACGACGGCTCGGCGCCGGCCGGTCAGGACCGCTACGCCCACGGCTACCAGGTCCACATCGGCCCGATGTACGCCGACACCCGGGGCTGGGTGCGCATCGCGTCCACCGACCCGCGCGAGAAGCCGAGGATGCTGTTCAACTACCTCTCCACCGCCAACGACAAGCGCGAGTGGGTCGAGGCGGTGCGCGTCGCGCGCGACATCCTCAACCAGCCGGCCTTCGCTCCCTTCAACGGGGGCGAGCTCTCGCCCGGCCCATCGGTGGAGTCCGACGAGGAGATCCTGGAGTGGGTCCGCAAGGACGCCGAGACGGCCCTGCACCCCTCGTGCACCGCGAAGATGGGCACCGACGAGATGTCCGTGGTCGACCCCGCCAGCATGCGCGTGCACGGCACGGACGGGCTGCGCGTCGTCGACGCGAGCGTCTTCCCCTACGTCACGAACGGCAACATCTACGCCCCGGTGATGATGGTGGCCGAGAAGGCCGCCGACCTGATCCTGGGCAACACCCCGCTCCCCGCCGCCGACGTGCCCTACTACCGGCACCGCGACGAGAGCCCCCTCTACCCGCCCGGAGACCCACGCAACGCCACCTGACAGCCGCCGCGGCCGTGCCGGCCGCCCACCGACACCGGAGGCCCCATGACCGCTCAGCTCGACGCGCCCGCGCCCGCCGACGCCCCGGAGGTGCCCCGGCCGGCCGTCCGGTGGCCGGTGTTCATCACCTCGTTCGTCGGCGTCTGCGTGATCACGCTGTGGGCGATCGTGGCGCCGACCAACGCCGAGGAGGTCATCGGCGACCTGGTGAGCAGGGTCGGCACCGGCTTCGGCTGGTTCTACGTCGCGCTGGCCACCGCCATCGTGGGCTTCGTGATCTTCCTCGGCGCCTCGCGCTACGGCAGCATCCGGCTGGGCCCCGACCACTCGCGCCCGGAGTTCTCCACCTTCGCGTGGGCGAGCATGCTCTTCGCCGCCGGCATCGGCACCGACGTGATGTTCTACTCCGTCATCGAGCCGGTCTCGCAGTACACCGCACCCCCGGTGGGGGAGCCCGGCACCGTGGACGCCGCGCGCGACGCCACCGTGTGGACCCTGTTCCACTACGGCATCACCGGGTGGGCGATGTACGCGCTGATGGGCCTGGCGCTGGCGTACTTCTCCTACCGCAAGAACCTCCCCCTCGCGGTCCGCTCGGCACTCCACCCGGTGTTCGGCAAGCGCGTCGACGGCGCCCTCGGACACGCGGTCGACACGGCTGCGGTGCTGGGGACGATCTTCGGTGTCGCGACCAGCCTGGGCATCGGCGTGGTCTTCCTCAACGTCGGGCTCAACGTCATCTTCGGCGTCGACGTCTCCACGGGTGCGCAGGCCGCGCTGGCCGTCCTGGCCGTCACGATCGCCGCGATCTCGGCGACGACCGGCGTCGACAAGGGCATCCGCTTCCTCTCCCAGCTCAACGTGGTCCTCGCCCTGGCGCTGGCCGGTTGGGTGCTGGTGACCGGCAGGACGTCGTTCCTGCTGAACGCGGTGGTGATGAACGTCGGCGACTTCGTCCGGTCGTTCCCGGCGAAGACCCTCGAGACGTTCGCCTTCACCGACACCCAGGAGTGGATGCAGCTGTGGACGCTGTTCTTCTGGGCCTGGTGGGTCGCGTGGGCGTCCTTCGTCGGCCAGTTCCTGGCGCGCATCTCGCGGGGTCGGACGATCCGCCAGTTCGTCCTCGGCACCATGGTGATCCCGTTCAGCTACATCGTCATGTGGATCTCGATCTTCGGCAACGCCGCCATCGACAAGGTCCGCAGCGGGAGCGACGAGGGCTTCGCCGAGCTGGCGGTCGACTTCACCGGGCTCGGCTTCTACGAGCTCCTGAAGGACTACCCGCTCGCCAACGCGGTCGTCTTCGTCGCGTTCCTCGTGGGCCTGCTCTTCTACATCACCTCCGCCGACTCCGCGGCCCTGGTGATGGGCAACCTGTGCTCCGAGCTCCACGACGTCCAGCAGGACTGTGCGGCATGGCTGCGCATCTCGTGGGCGAGCATCACCGGCCTGCTCACCGTCGCCATGCTGGCCGTCGGCGGGATCCTGGCGCTCCAGTACGCCACGATCATCATGGGCCTGCCCTTCGCCTTCGTGCTCGTGCTGGTGATGTGGGGGCTGTTCCGCTCGCTGCGGGACGAGGGACGCAAGGCCGAGGCCGTGCGCGGGATCGCTCCGCTGCTCTCCGCGCGCACCGGGTCGACCGAGGACAACCGGAAGGCGTGGAAGGCCCGGCTCGCGCGCGCCACCAACTTCGTGGACGACGACGCCGCCGCGACGTACCTCCGGTCCACGGTCGAGCCCGCGCTCGTGGAGGTCGCCGAGGAGCTGACCTCGATGGGCGTCCCCGCCGCGGTCCGCCACGGTGGCGCGGTGGCGTCCGAGACGCTCCCGTGGGTGGAGCTCGCGACCGACCAGGGGGAGGCGGACGCGGGGTTCGTCTACCGCGTCGTCGTCCGCCGCTCGCCCGTGCCGACCTACGGCGGGCGGATGATCGGCAACCGCGACCAGTACGCCCGGCTCGAGGTCCACCTCGCCGACGGGGGACAGGACTACGACGTCATGGGCTACACGCCGGAGCAGGTGATCCACGACTGCCTCGACCAGTACGAGCGCCACCTGGAGTTCCTCCGCACGGTCTGAGCCGCACCCCGAAGCGGTCACCGCGAGGTCACGGTCTCGCCGCCGCTCTTGACCGGACGGGCCTCCCGCAGGATCCTTCGCTAGTCCGACTGGTTGCGCTCGGAGCACCCGGTTGCGGCATACGCAACAGCGGTCGAGGGCGGAGACATCGTGCGGGACCTGCACATCAGCGGTGCTGACCTCATTCTGGGTATGTCCGCGCGCGTCGGCGCCCGCGTCCCGGCCACGCGGCACCGTCGTGGCGTGCCAGCCAGCCCCGGGATCGCGCGCCTCGCTCCCGGGACCTCCATCCCCGAGGAGTCCGCATGACGGCAGCCCTGTCGGTCGACAGTCTCTGGAAGATCTTCGGACCGCGCTCCGACAAGGTCATCGGCACGCCCGACGCTGACCTCTCCCGCGCCGAGCTGAAGGCCAGGACCGGCAACGTCATCGGGGTCAAGGACGTCTCCTTCGAGGTCGCACCCGGCGAGGTGTTCGTGGTGATGGGGCTGTCCGGGTCGGGCAAGTCGACGCTCGTGCGCCTCCTCACCCGCCTCATCGAGCCGACCAGCGGCACGGTGACGCTGGGCGGGGTCGACATCACGCGCGCGTCGGCGGCCGAGCTGCGCGACGTACGCCGGCGGCAGGTGTCGATGGTGTTCCAGCACTTCGGCCTGCTGCCGCACCGGCAGGTGATCGACAACGTGGCCTACGGGCTGGAGGTGCGGGGCGTCCCGAAGAAGGAGCGGCGCGAGAAGGCCGCGGAGGTCGTCGACCTCGTCGGCCTCAGCGGCTACGAGAAGTCCTATCCCGACCAGCTCTCCGGCGGCATGCAGCAACGCGTCGGCCTGGCCCGGGCACTGGCCGGTGATCCCGAGATGCTGCTGTTCGACGAGCCGTTCTCGGCGCTCGACCCGCTGATCCGCCGGGACATGCAGAACGAGGTGATCCGCCTCCACAGCGAGCTCGGCAAGACGATGGTGTTCATCACCCACGACCTCGCCGAGGCACTCAAGCTGGGTGACCGGATCATGATCCTCCGCGACGGCGAGATCGTGCAGATCGGCACCCCCGACGAGGTGGTGGCCAGGCCCGCGGACGACTACGTCAAGGACTTCGTCTCCGAGGTGCCGAAGGCCCACGTGCTGACGCTGAAGTGGGTGATGCGCGACCCGCGGCCCGGTGAGGCGACGGACGGACCGACGCTGCCGGTCACCACCGTCGTACGCCAGGCGGCGCGCGCCGCGATCGCCTCGGACGCCCCGATCCGCGTGATGGACGGCGACACGATGGTCGGCGTGGTGGACGAGGAGGACATCATGCGCGTGGTCGTGGCCGAGGAGGAGGCGTGACCGCGACCGCGCCGGCACCTGTCCCGGCGCCCCGGCGGGTGGAGCCGGACGCACCGCCGCCGGTCGTCGAGGACGCGGGCGGCCTCAGCCGGTGGGTGCCGGCCCTCGGCATCGTGGCCGTGTGGGTGGTGGTCTGGGCGTTCACCAGGGGCACCGCCACGCTCGACCTCCCGAGCCTCTCGCGCACCGGCCTGCACGACCGGTTCACCGAGGTCCAGAACGGCCTCCTCGAGGGCCGCGCGACCAACCCGGTCATGCAGCTCACCAACGCGATCGCCGACGCGTTCCGCAGCACGGTCGACTGGCTGCAGCGGCTGCTGTCCAAGCCGGCGTTCCCCCGCCCGGTGCCGGAGATCGGCTGGCTGGGCGTGACCGCGGTGGCGACGTACGTCGGGATGGTCGTCGCCGGCTGGCGCATCGCCCTGCTCGTCCTGGGGTCCTTCCTCTCCTTCGGCGTCCTCGGCTTCTGGGACGAGTCGATGGACACCCTCATCGTCGTGCTGATCTCGGTCGTGATGGCGGTGGTCATCGGCATGCCGCTGGCGGTCTGGATCGGCACCAACGCCCGTGCCAACGCGGTCGTCACGGTCTTCCTCGACCTCATGCAGACGATGCCGACCTTCGTCTACCTGCTGCCCATCGTCCTCTTCTTCGGCATCGGCTCGAGCGCTGCCGTGGTCGCGACGCTGATCTACGCGCTGCCACCGCTCATCCGCATCGCCGGGTTCGGGATCCGCGAGGTGCCCACGACCACGATCGAGGCCACCGACTCGGCCGGTCAGACCTCGTGGCAGCGGCTCACCAAGGTGCAGGTCCCGATGGCCCGCGCGACGATCATCGTCGGCCTCAACCAGACGACCCTCGCGGCGCTCTCGATGGCGACCCTCGCGTCGTTCGTCGACGGGCCGGGGCTCGGCAAGCCCGTGCTGCAGGGGTTGCGGATCAACGACGTCGGGACCGCCTTCGTGCCCGGCGCGCTGATCGTGGTGATGGCGGTGATGCTCGACCGGACGACCACGGCGGCCAGCGAGCGCTCCGAGCGGGTGGCGCGCGGCGGTGGCGACCCCGACCGGATGCGTCGGCGTCTCGTGGTGGTGGGAGGAGCGGTGGTGACGCTGGTCGCGGTGTACCTCTCCCGCACCTACGTCACGCTCGCCGAGTTCCCGTCGTACGCCATCGGCGAGCAGGTCAGCACCGCGGTGAGCGACCTCGTGGAGTGGATCAAGGACACCTTCGGCGGCGTCACCGGCGGTCTCAAGGACACGGTCACCGAGTTCGTGCTGAATCCCGTGCAGTCCCTGCTGGCGGAGTCGCCCTGGTACGTCTCGTTCGTGGCGATCGCCGCGCTGGCCCTGGTGTTCGGCGGCGTGCGCGCCCTCGCCATCACCGTGGTGTGCCTGCTCGGCATCCGCTACCTCGACCTCTGGCACGACGCGATGATCACGCTCAACATGACCCTCGTCGCCACCGTGCTGGTCATGGTCCTCGCGCTGGTCTTCGGCGTGTGGATGGCCCGCGACAGACGCGTGGACCTCGGCATCCGGCCGCTGCTCGACGCCGGGCAGACCATCCCGCCCTTCGTCTACCTGATCCCCGTGCTCGCCCTCTTCGGGCCGGGCCGCTTCACCGCGATCGTCGCGGGCATCGTCTACGCCGCACCGGCCGCCATCAAGCTCGTCGCCGACGGCGTGAAGGGCGTCTCGCCCACCACCATCGAGGCGGGCCGCTCGACCGGACAGACGACGTGGCAGGAGATCACCAAGGTGCAGCTGCCCATGGCCAAGGGGTCGCTCGTGCTCGCCACCAACCAGGGTCTGCTCTACGTCCTGTCCATGACCGTCATCGGCGGCCTCGTCGGAGCCGGTGCCCTCGGCTTCGACGTGGTGTACGGCTTCTCCCGCAGCGAGGCGTGGGGCAAGGGCGCGGCCGCCGGACTCACCATCGTGCTGCTCGGCGTGATGCTCGACCGCATCACGCGCGCCGCCGCCGACGTACGACGCGACGACCGCCCCGGCACGCGCCGCGCCTTCAACGTCCGGCTGCCGATCGGTCCGCCGGGCAGCTGACGACCTGCACCACACACCAGCCATCCACCAGCCACCCACCAGCCACGCACCGACCCAGCAGCAGAAAGAGGAGCAGCACATGAGGATCGCCAGAAGCCGGGGGGCCCGCCTGGGCGTCCTCGCCACCGTCGCCGTGGTGGCGCTGTCCGCCTGCGGCGGCGGGTCCATCGACGAGCAGACCGAGGCCAACGAGGAGCAGGCCGCCGAGAGCGGCGGCGAGTGCGGGGACCTCAACATGGCCGTCAACCCGTGGGTCGGCTACGAGGCGAGCGCCTACGTCGTCGGCACCGTCGCGCAGGAGCAGCTGGGCTGCACGGTCAACTACAAGGAGCTCAAGGAGGACGTCTCCTGGCAGGGCTTCGGTACCGGCGAGGTCGACGTGATCATCGAGGACTGGGGCCACCCCGACCTGGAGAAGAAGTTCTTCGCCGAGGAGGGCGACGGGAGCGCCGAGGACTTCGGCCCCCAGGGCAACGTCGGCATCATCGGCTGGTTCGTGCCGCCGTGGCTCGCCGAGGAGCACCCGGACATCCTCGAGTGGGAGAACCTCAACAAGTACGCCGCCGAGTTCGCCACCTCCGAGTCGGGCGGCAAGGGCCAGTTCCTCGGCGCCGACCCGTCCTACGTGCAGTTCGACGAGGCGATCGTGTCCAACCTCGACCTCGACTTCAAGGTCGTCTACTCCGGCTCGGAGGCCGCCAGCATCGAGGCCTTCCGCAAGGCGGAGGAGAACAAGGAGTGGGTGATCGGCTACTGGTACGAGCCGCAGTACTTCAACGCCGAGGTCCCCATGCAGCGCGTCTCCCTGCCGCCCTACGAGGAGGGCTGCCAGGACGACCCGCAGGAGGTCGCCTGCGACTACCCGGAGACCGAGCTGAAGAAGATCGTGGGCACGGAGTGGGCCGCCTCCGACTCCACGGCGGTGTCGCTGGTGCAGAACTTCACCTGGACCAACGAGGACCAGAACGTCGTGGCCGGCTACATCGCCGCCGACGGGATGTCGCCGGAGGACGCCGCGGCCAAGTGGATCGAGGAGAACCAGGACACGGTGGACGGCTGGCTCGGCTGACCGGCCGCGCGCCGCGCCGTCGGCGAGGCCGCGCCGCCCCTGGGCGAACCTTGACACTCGCCCGGGGGCGGAGCACTGTGACCCTACCTGTGTTGCAAATCACGCACCGATGTTGCGCTTGACGCAACGGGATCGGGAGGACCGCCATGGCGATCGAGAACCGGCCGCACACGCCTCGGGACCATGTGGTGCCTCCTCCCGCCGCGGGGGAGACCCGCTTCCCGCTCGACAAGGTGACCTTCGGCGTCGCTGCTGCGCTCGCCATCGCGTTCCTCCTCTGGGGCACCCTCGACTCCGAGGGCATGGGCACGACGACGGGGGAGTGGCTGGGCACCCTGGAGAAGTACTTCGGCTGGTTGTTCATCCTCGTCAGCGCCGTGTTCCTGATCTTCTCGGCCTACCTCGCGGTCACCCGCTACGGCAACATCAGGCTCGGTCCCGACGACTCCGAACCGGAGTTCTCCACCTTCTCGTGGGTCTCGATGATGTTCGCGACGGGCATGGGCATCGGCCTGATGTTCTGGGGCGTCGCCGAGCCGCTGACGTACCTCACCGCCACGGACGCGAGCAGCATCCCGCCCGGACGCGGTGACCCGTCGACGCCGGACAGCGCGCGGGTGGCGATGGAGTACGCCTTCTTCCACTGGGGCTTCCACCCGTGGGCGATGTACGCCGTGATCGGCCTGGCCATCGGCTACTTCGCCTACCGCAAGGGCGCCGGCAACCTCGTCTCGGGCGCCTTCGGCCCGCTGCTGGGCCGGCACGCGACAGGTGGCCCCGGCAAGGCGATCGACGTCATCGCCATCTTCGCGACGCTCTTCGGCTCCGCCACCTCGCTCGGGCTGGGTGCGCTGCAGATCACCGGCGGGCTCGACGACGTCTTCGGCAGCGGCCGCTCGAAGTGGCTGACCGTCGCCGTCATCGGCGTGCTGACGCTGTGCTTCGTGGTCTCGGCCATCACCGGCATCGAGAAGGGCGTCCAGCTGCTCTCCAACGCCAACGCGGTCGCCGCGGTGCTGCTGGCGTTCTTCCTCTTCGTCGTCGGTCCGACGGTGTTCATCCTGAGCACCTTCACCGAGTCGCTGGGTGGCTACCTGACCCACCTGCCCACGATGGCGTTCCGGACCGGCGCGTTCGGTGGCAGCGAGTTCCTCAACGCGTGGACGATCTTCTACTGGGCGTGGTGGATCTCCTGGACCCCCTTCGTCGGCATGTTCATCGCGCGCATCTCCAAGGGCCGCACCATCCGCCAGTTCGTGATCTACGTGATCCTGGTCCCGAGCCTGGTGTCGTTCGTGTGGTTCTCGATCCTCGGTGGCTCCGCCTTCGACCTGCAGCTCTCCGGGGCCCGGGACTTCACCGACGACCTCGCGGCCGGGAGCGAGGGCGCGCTGTTCGCGATGCTCCGCGAGTACCCCCTGGCGAGCATCACGGTCGTGCTGGCGGTCTTCCTGGTGGCCATCTTCTTCATCACCGGTGCCGACTCCGCCTCGATCGTGATGGGCATGCTGAGCCAGCACGGCAAGGAGGAGCCGATGCGCTGGCTGATCATCTTCTGGGGCGTCGCGCAGGGTGCCGTGGCCGCCGTGCTGCTGTTCTCCGGTGGTCTGGGCGCCCTGCAGACCTTGGTGATCATCGTGGCCGGGCCGTTCATGCTGGTGATCTGCGCGATGTGCGTCTCCCTCCTGAAGTCGCTGCGCGCCGAGCCCTACGAGTCGACGCTCCCGTCGCGGGTGCGCAAGGCGGTGCTGCACGCGCAGCACTACGACTCGATGGAGAACCAGACCGTCGCGCTGGCCGCCCTCGGAGCGGACCCCGAGGAGGTCACGGGGGAGCCGATGCCCGACCTCGACTCCGACGGCCGCCCGATCAGCGGCTCGTGAGCCTGCGACGGCGTCCCCGGACTGCTTGACAGCGGCCGGGGGCGCCGACGTAGATTTCTGCATGTCGCACATAGCGCAACACGTTGCGTGATACGCAACTCCCATCACCCGCCAGGAGGCAGCCATGGCCGAGGTCCCCGCGACCGCCGACGTCGTCGTGATCGGAGCCGGCATCGTCGGCAACAGCCTCGTCCACCACCTCACGCGCCTGGGGTGGAAGAACGTCGTGCAGATCGACAAGGGGCCCCTGCCCAACCCCGGCGGGTCGACCGGGCACGCCTCCAACTTCATCTTCACCGTCGACCACTCGCGCGAGATCACCGACATCACGCTCGACTCGGTCGCGCAGTACAAGGAGATGGGCGTCTTCACCGAGTCCGGCGGCTTCGAGATCGCCCGGACCGAGGAGCGGATGGAGGAGCTGCGGCGGCGCATGTCCAGCGCCAGGGCGTGGGGCATCGAGGCCGAGCTGGTCGAGCCGGCGTTCGTGAAGGAGAAGGTCCCCTTCATCGAGGAGGACCAGTTCATCGGCGCCTTCTGGACCCCGGGCGTCGGGGTCGTCGACTCCCTGCGCGCCGGCACGATCATGCGCGAGCGCGGCCTGGCGACGGGCGAGCTCACCGTCGTACCCACCGTCGAGGTGGTCGGGCTCGACACCGAGGAGGGCCCGCACGGCCGTCGCCGCATCACGCGGGTGCGCACGACCGGCGGCGACATCGAGGCGAGGACGGTCGTGATCGCGGCCGGCGTCTGGAGCCCCAAGCTCGGCGACATGGCCGGCATCTCGATCCCGCTCACCCCGGCGGTGCACCAGATGATCAGCGTCGGCCCCTGCCCGCAGCTGGCGGAGAAGGAGGGCGAGATCTCCTTCCCGATCATCCGCGACATGGACACCTTCTGCTACGAG
>JAYSEC010000070.1:12294-15091 GCA_041914085.1 Nocardioides sp. | reverse complement strand
CTCCCCGACGAGACGTGGTTCTACCCCGGCCACGGCGACGACGGCGTGCTGGGCGACGAGCGTCCCCACCTGGCGGAGTGGCGCGAGCGCGGCTGGTGACCCCCGTCGTGGCAGGCTGGGGGCATGAGCACGCGTGAGCTGACCCTGGCCGACTTCGAGCAGACGGTGAGCGGCGAGGGCATCGTCCTGGTCGACTTCTGGGCTGCGTGGTGCGGTCCGTGCCGCCAGTTCGCGCCGGTGTTCGAGAAGGCGTCCGAGGCCAACCCCGACATCGTCTTCGGCAAGGTCGACACCGAGGCGGAGCAGCAGCTGAGCCAGATGGCGGCGATCACCTCGATCCCGACCCTCATGCTGTTCCGCGACGGGGTCCTGCTCTTCAACCAGGCCGGCGCCCTGCCGCCGCAGGCGCTCGACGACGTGATCCGGCAGGCCCGCGAGCTCGACATGGACGCCGTGCGCCAGGAGATGCAGGCCGCGCAGGAGGCCGCCGCCAACGGCCCGCAGGACGAGGTCGGCCTCGACGACTTCGCCGCGGCCCACAGCCAGGGTGCGTACGTCGTCGACGTCCGCGAGGCCGACGAGGTGGCCGGCGGCCGCGTGCCCGGGGCGGTCCACATCCCGATGAACGAGGTGCCCGGACGTGTGGCGGAGCTCCCCACCGACCAGCCCGTCTTCGTGGTCTGCCAGTCCGGCGGGCGGAGCCGCCAGGTCGTCGACCACCTGCGCGCCCAGGGCGTGCCGGCCGTCAACGTCGCCGGTGGCACCGGTGGCTGGGCCCAGCGCGGCTGGCCGCTCGAGCGCTGAGCAGCTAGAGCATCCGGCGCAGCACCGCCGGGCGCAGGTTCGTGGACAGGTGCGCCGCGAGCGCGGCGAAGAACGCGATGTGGGCGCCGACGTGGAGCGGGAGCCAGGCGTCGTCGCCGGTGCCGACCAGCACCAGCCCGGACAGCGGGACCAGCACCAGCAGGGACATGAGGGCGCGCTCCGTCCACGTGGCGAGCCGTCGCTGCGCCGCCGAGAGGTGCTCCGACCAGGGTGGGAGCCCGGCGACCCGCCGCCACAGCGGGCGCGCCAGGCCCAGCGCCAGCACGATCACGCCCAGCACGAGGTGCAGCTCCGCGAGGTCGACGCCGCCGCCGACCAGGTCGTAGGAGTCGGCGCGCGCCTCGCACGCGTCCTCGAGCCGGTCGAGCCGGTCCTCGAACGCGTCGCTGGTGTCGCCGCCGCTGAGCTCCTCCCCCGGCGGGTCGCACCCGTCGTCGAGGTCGAGGTTGTAGCCGACGACGAGCTGGGCGGCCACGGCGAGGACCGTCGACCAGTGGAGCAGCTTCTGGGAGGCCCGGTAGCCGCGGCGAGCTCCGGCGGGTTCCGTGCTCACGGGGCTGTCCGGCATCCGGCGATGCTAGGGGCTGCCCACGAGGTGGAGAGACCCTCCCCGGGGTGGGATAGCCTCGGCGCGTGCTGATCAGCGACTCCCGGAAGGTCCTCTTCGTCCACGTCCCCAAGACGGGCGGCGTCTCGGTCGAGGAGACGGTCAAGGAGGCCTGCCCCGACGCCCGCAAGGCGCGCGTCCCGATCGGTCGGCACGCGACGCTCGGCAAGATCATCAAGCACGAGCCCCAGGTCGTCGACTACTGGACGTTCGGCTTCGTGCGGAACCCGTGGGCGCGGATGGTGTCGTGGTACTCGATGATCTCGGCCTGGGACCGGCGGCACGGGCCGAGCAGCGGCAAGCCGCAGGACGTGAAGCACGGCTCGATGCGCGACGGCAACGACATGTGGCGCGCCGCGGCGGCGTACTCCGGCTTCGACGAGTTCGTGATGCGTGGCACCGAGGAGCTGCCCCGCGTCGGCGTGCCGCAGATCCGCTACCTCCGGGCGCCCAAGCACGACCGCGAGGTCGACTTCATCGGCCGCACGGAGAACTTCGTCGCCGACCTGCAGCAGGTGCAGGTCCACCTCGGTCTCGAGCCGTCGACGCCCGTGCACAAGAACAAGTCCAAGCACGGGACCTACCACGACTACTACACCGACGAGACCCGCAAGCGGGTCGCGGAGGTCTACGCCGAGGACATCGACCTCTTCGGCTACACCTACTGAGCCGGCCCCGGCAGGTCCGTCAGCACGGTCCCGCGGGCGCCCGACCACTGGCCGGTCGCCTCGAGCCGGCGCCACACGTCGTACTCCGGGGCGAAGTGCGCCACCAGCGCGGCGCGGGTCTCCTCGCGGAGGTCGCCCCGCTCGGCGGTGGAGGCGTTGCGCCGCTCGAACTCCAGCGGCACGCCCAGCCGCTCGCTGAACCACGCCGCCCAGACGTCGGGGCGCTCGACGCTGAGGACCCGGTCCACCGCGACGGCGCCCTGGGCGTGGACGAACCTCGCCGGGCGACCCTTCGGGACGGGGGCGTCGCCGTCGCCGGCGAGGTAGAGGCGGGCGAACTCGTCGAAGGTGAGGTCGGCCGTGGACTGCCGGCTGTCCTCGCGGGCGCGGTAGCGCCACCACGACTCCAGCCAGGCGATCGGCTCGCGGAACATCGTGACCAGCTCGTAGGACTCGCGCGGGTGGCCCTGCGCGGCCAGGTCGTGCGCCTTGGTGTGGACGAAGCCGCGCGCCGGCAGGTGCTTCTGGCCGGGTGGTGCCGTGACGACCTCGGTGGCGTACGGCGACAACGTGCGCTCGAGCGACGTGCTGGCGGTCTTCGGCAGGGCGAGCAGCACGAAGTCGCGGCCGGCGCCGAGGCCGAGGAACGTCATCACGCGCCCGATCATCCCCCATCGACCGCTCCTCCCGACCGCCC
>JAYSEC010000070.1:0-12194 GCA_041914085.1 Nocardioides sp. | reverse complement strand
CCTGTCGGTGGGGCCTGCCACGGGTGCGTGGGCTAGCCTCGCGCCCGTGCTGATCTCCGACTCCAAGCGGGCACTGTTCGTGCACGTGCCCAAGACGGGCGGGGTGTCGGTCGGGGTGGCGTTCGCCCGCTGCTGCCCCGACGCGCGCAGCAAGACCCCGGGCGTGAGGCCGCCGCTGGGCCGGCACGCGCCCTACGAGCGGATCCTGCGCGCGGAGCCGCAGGTCGCCGACTACTGGTCCTTCGCCTTCGTCCGCAACCCGTGGGCGCGCATGGTGTCGTGGTGGTCGATGATCCACGACTGGGACCTCGCCCACGGCCCCGCGAGCGGCAAGCCGCAGGGCGCCGCGGCCGAGCGGATGCGCGGCAACGACATGTGGCGCGCCGCGGCGGCGTACTCCGGCTTCGAGGAGTTCGTGCTGCGCGGCACCGAGGAGCTCCCGCGGGTCGGGCGCCCGCAGGTGGACTACCTGCGCGCGCCCGGCCGCGAGGTCGACTTCGTCGGACGCACCGAGAGCTTCGCCGAGGACCTGCAGCAGGTCGAGCGGCGGCTCGGCGGCGAGCCGACCCGCGTCCCGCACCGCAACAAGTCCCCCCACGGCAGCTACCGCGACTACTACACCGACGCGACGCGTGCGAAGGTCGCCGAGGTCTACGCAGCGGACCTCGACGCCTTCGGCTACACGTTCTGAGACCGGCCGGGCGTCAGCTCGCGCGGTACTGCTGCCAGGCGTCGCTCATCCGGGCGACCTGGCCGGAGGTGAACTGGTACATGCAGGAGTCCTGCGTGTAGTCCATGTAGTTGTGGATCGGGTCGAGGCCCGGTGCGGTGCACGTGTCGGCGCCGGTCGGGCAGTCGAACTGCGGGGTCGCCTCCGCGGGCGTGTCGGCGACCTGGTCGCCCTTGCCCTTGCAGCCGCCCTCGAAGGTGTGGAAGAGCGCCAGCCAGTGGCCGACCTCGTGGGTCAGGGTGTCGCCGAGCGCGTACTTCCCGGCGGTGCCGCCCGGCATCGACTCGTCGAGGATCACGACGCCGTCGTTGCTGCTGAGCTTCCTCGTGGGGAAGGTCGCCCAGCCGAGCAGGTCGTCGCCGATGTTCGCGGTCCACACGTTGAGCGTGTCCTTGCCACCGACGCGGGTGGCGGCCTTCATCTGCTTCTCGACGTTGCCGGGGACCACGCCGTACCAGGCGTCGTTGTAGGAGAAGTCGATGCGCTGGAGGGCGAACCGGAAGGGCGTGGCGGCCGACGACTGCGTGCCGGTGCGGCCGGCGTACGCCTCGTTGAGCACGTCGACCTGCGCGTTGACCAACGAGGTGAGCCGGTCCTCGGCGGCCGAGCCGTTGCCCTGCTCCGCGGCCGGGAGGACGACGTGGAAGTACGTCGGGACGGTGACCGCGCCGGCAGCGAGGGTGCTGGCGTCGGCGAGGCTGAGGTACTGGTCGCCCTTGCCCGCGAACAGCTGGGGCTCGAGCTGCTTGGACCCTTCGCGGACCCGGGCCGACGCCGACCCCGTGTGGTCGTCGGCGCAGGCAGCCACCTGCGGGGACGGGGCGAGGGCGGTGGCCGGCACGGCGGCGGTGGCCGAGAGGGTGGTGGCGGCGAGCGCCATCGAGCCGGTCACCACGACGGACCGGAGGAGACGGGAGTGGTGCATTCCGAGATCACCTGTCTGTTGGGAGGTAGGTGCCAGCAACCTAACCGGACGGTCAGGAAATGGACAGGGCCTTCACCCTTCCCTCGCCTCTTCCCTCCGCAGGGCGGGGCTGCGACCCTTCCGCCGTGGACGCACTCGACTCCTGGACCCGCTCCGAGCACACCGCCGACGTCGCCGGCACCCCGACGACGCACCCGGTCTGGCGGCGCGGCAGCGGCCCGGGGGTCGTCGTCGTCCACGAGATGCCCGGCCTCACCGCGGGCGTGATCCGGTTCGGCGAGGAGCTCGTCGCCGCCGGCTACACGGTGCTGCTCCCCCACCTGTTCGGGCCGGCCGGACGGGAGTTCAGCAACCTCGACGTCGCGCGGGTCTTCCCGCGGGTCTGCATCAGCCGTGAGCTCACGACGATCGCCCGCGGCGAGACGACGCCGGTCGCAGGATGGCTGCGCTCCCTCGCCCGCGCGCTGCACGCAGAGGTCGGCGGGCCGGGAGTGGGCGCCCTCGGGATGTGCTTCACCGGCGGGTTCGCGCTGGCGATGATGGTCGACGAGTCCACCGTGGCGCCGGTCGTCTGCCAGCCCAGCGTCCCGTTCATCGGCCTCCCGGGCCGCGCCGCCGACCTCAACCTCTCGCCCGCCGACGCCGAGGTCGTACGACGCCGCGCGGCCGCGGGCTGCGCCGTCCTCGGCATCCGCTACGCCTCCGACCCGCTCCCGGGCACCCGGTTCGAGACCCTCACCTCGCTCATCGGCGATGCCTTCATCAAGGTCGAGCTCGAGGGCAAGGGCCACTCCACGGTCACCGAGCAGCGCTCGCAGCGCGCCGTCGACGCGGTGCTGGACTTCTTCGGCGAGCGGCTGCACGCCTGACTCGGGCGACCGGTCACCCCAGCGAGGCGATCAGCCGGCGCACGGTCTCCAGCGCGCCGCGCGCGATCTCGGGCGCGGTCTCGCGGTAGTAGGTCGAGGCGCTGATCGACGGCGCCAGCGCGAAGCCGCGCGCCCGGCGGTACGCCGCCTCGTCGAGGCCGACGGTGGCGCGGTAGAGGTCGGCCACGGACTCGGGGAGGTAGCCCCACATCGCGTTGAGCTCGATCGCCGGGTCGCCGCGACCGGCGGCGCCCCAGTCGATCACCGCGGCCAGCCTGCCGTCGGCGACGAGCAGGTTGCCCTCGTGGAGGTCGCCGTGGAACCAGCAGGGCTCGCCGTCGTACGCCGGCGCGGCGAGGGCGTCCGCCCAGACCGCGAGCACCGCGTCGCGCGAGACCTCCGCCGGGTCGGCCCTCGCGGTCCACTCCTGCACCCACGGGTCCAGGGCACCCAGCGGCGCGCCGCGGCCCTCGGCCTTCACCGGCCCGCCCAGCCCGGGCACCGCCCGGCACTCCTTCACGAACGACCCCAGCGACACGGCCCACTCCTCCGGGTCGAAGGTCTCCGGCGTCGGGTTGGCGCCCTCGATCCACGGCACCACGGTCCAGTGCCAGGGGTATCCCTCGCCAGGCAGCCCCAGGGCGACCGGCGCCGGGATCGGCAGCGAGAGGTGCGGCGCGATCCGGGGCAGCCAGGTGTGCTCGAAGAGCACCGTCTCCGCCGGCCCGGCGATGCGCGGCATCCGCACCAGCAGGTCCTCACCGAGCCGGAACAGCTGGTTGTCGGTGCCGAGCGGTGGGAGCCGCCGCAGCGGCAGACCGGCCCACTCGGGGAGCTGGGCGTCCACCAGGCGGCGCACGGTCCGGTCGTCGATCGCGATCTCGTCCGCGTGCATCCCACTCATCGGACGGCAACCTAGTACCGACGAGTAGGTTTGGTCGCGTGAGTTTCCTGCGCCGCCAGGCCATCGTCGCCGCCCTGACCGCCAACGCGCTCCGCCCGCCGCGCGGGCGCCGCTCCGGGCTCGCCGCCTTCCCGGCCGGCTGGGTCTTCGGTGAGACGGCGCCACAGATGCTCGCGCTGACCGCGGTGGACGCCGTGACGCACCTGACCAGGGGCCGGCGGGCCGGGTGGCGGGCCAAGGCCGGGCTCGCCCTCGCCGGGGCGAGCGCCCTCGGCCTGTCCCACATCGTCCGGCAGAGCCGGCAGGCGAAGGACGGGTTCGAGGACGCCCTCGTCGAGGGCCTCGGCGTCGACTACGTCGAGCAGCTCGACGAGGTCCCCTCGCCCGCCGACCTTGCCACGCCGTGGCGGCGCCTCGCCCGCCCGTTCCACTTCGCCGACGACGGGGTGAAGGTGATCAGCAACCTCTCCTACACCGAGGCGGGCCGGCGCGGGCACCTCGACATCTACCTGCCGGCCGGTCAGGACGCGATCAAGGACGCACCGGTGCTGCTCCAGGTGCACGGTGGCGCCTGGACGCTCGGCGAGAAGGAGCACCAGGGCCGGCCCCTGATGAACCAGATGGCCGCCAAGGGCTGGGTCTGCGTGGCGATCAACTACCGCCTCGCACCTCGCGACCCGTGGCCGGCGCACGTCGTCGACGTGAAGCGGGCCATCGCATGGGTCAAGGACAACATCGCCGACTACGGCGGCGACCCCGACTACCTCGTCATCACGGGCGGCTCGGCGGGCGGCCACCTGGCCGCGCTGGCGGCCCTGACGCCGGGCGACCCGGCGTTCCAGCCGGGGTTCGAGGACGCCGACACCAGCGTCCGGGCGGCCGTGCCGTTCTACGGCGTCTACGACCTGGCCGGCTCGACCGGTCTCGCCAACGCCATCGGGATGCGGGACTCGTTCCTCGGCCCCCGGATCATGCAGACGACGTGGACCGACGCGCCCGAGGTCTACGAGGCGGCCTCGCCGATCCTGCGGATCACCCCGGACGCGCCGGACTTCTTCGTCATCCACGGCGAGCTCGACAGCCTGGTGTCGGTCGAGCAGGCCCGGATGTTCGTCGCCGAGCTGCGGCGCACCTCACGGAGCTCCGTGGTGTACGCCGAGGTGCCGGGCGCCCAGCACGCCTTCGACGTGTTCCACTCGATCCGCAGCGCCCACGCCGTCCGCGCCGTCGACCGCTACCTCACCTGGCACTGGAACACCTGGCGGCACGGCCTCGAGGCGGACAGCGGCGTCGAGCCCGAGGACATCTCCGGGCTCGACGACCGGGCGAGCTAGCCCGCCTGGGTGATGAAGCCGACCTGGTTCCCGGCCGGGTCGGTCATCAGCGCCAGCGAGGTGCCGCCGCCGACCGCCGTGACGGGTCGTACGACGGCCCCGCCCGCCGCCTCGACCTCGGCGACCTTCGCCTCGAGGTCGTCGGTGCTCCAGTAGACGACCGGCCCGGTCATCTGGTCGCGCTCACCGTTCGGGTTGAGGCCGATCTCCTGCCCGTCGAGGTTGAACCCCACGTAGTAGGGCGTCTCGGTGTGCGGCTCGGCACCCCAGGCGACCTTGTAGAAGGCCGTGGCGGCGGCGAGGTCGGCGGCGGGGATGACGATGGTGTGGTTGCTCATGACGTGCTCCTGTGTCCGGTGGGAGGGGGCGTTGGTCGCCTCCACCCACCTGACGGTCGGCAACGGGCCGGTGTGACCGCACTAGGGTCGTCCCCGTGATGACGCCGTGATGCCAGCCGACCTGCTCGACCACGCCCGCGCCGCGAAGGGGTTCATGCCCGAGGACGAGGGCGCCCTCCTGCACCGCTGGGCGCGTGAGCGGCTGCCGCACGGCCCGGCGCTCGAGGTCGGCACCTACTGCGGCAAGTCCGCGATCTGGCTGGGCGCCGCGGCACGCGAGGTGGGCGGCACGGTCTTCACCGTCGACCACCACCGCGGGTCCGAGGAGAACCAGGCCGGCTGGGAGCACCACGACGACTCCCTCGTCGACCCCGACCTCGGGCTGATGGACACCCTGCCCACCTTCCGACGCACGATCGCCGACGCCGGGCTCGAGGACGAGGTGGTCGCCGTCGTCGGCCGGTCCGCCACGGTGAGCCGGTGGTGGCGCACTCCCCTGTCGTTGCTGTTCATCGACGGCGGCCACGGTGTGGAGCCCGCCCGCGCCGACTTCCGCGGGTGGGTCCACTGGGTCGCGGCCGACGGGGTGCTGGTGGTCCACGACGTGTTCCCCGACCCGGCCGACGGCGGCCGCCCACCCTACGAGGACATCTACCTGCCGGCGCTGGCCAGCGGCGCGTTCACCGAGGAGGAGGCCCTGGGCTCGATGCGGGTGCTACGCCGTACGTCCGGCGACGCCGGCGACCCGCTCTGAGTCGCACCCGCACTCGAGCCCGATCTCGGCGAAGTCCGGCGCGAGCGTGCTGCCGCGCATGATGTCGGCACCCGGCGTGCCGTCGGACAGCGCGTCGACCGCGAGGACGACCGCCGCCGCCGTGTAGGTGGTCTGCTCGTGGGGCCAGTTCACGTCGTCGGGGAAGACGTAGCCGGTCCAGTAGGAGCCCTCGTCGGTGCGCAGGTGCTGCATGTCGGCGAGCAGCCGCAGCGCCCGCTCCCGGTCGCCGATCGCCTCCAGCGCCAGCACCAGCTCGCAGGTCTCCGCGCCGGTCACCCACGGGTTGGCGGACACGCAACGGATGCCCAGGCCGGGCTCGACGAAGGTGTCCCAGCGCTCGGCCAGCAGCGCGTGGGCCGCCTCCCCGCGCACGGCACCGCCGAGGACCGGGTAGTACCAGTCCATCGAGAAGGTGGACTTGTCGAGGAACAGGTCGCGGTGCGCGCGCAGCGCGTGGCCGAGCCGCCCGCCGGCGAGCTCCCACTCGACCTGCGGCTCGCCCACCAGGTCGGCGAGCGCGACGCCGGCCCGCAGGGCGTGGTGGATGCTCGACGAGCCCGCGAGCAGCGCCTCCTCGTTGACCTTCGCGGGCGCACCCTCGTGCCACTCCTGCGACCAGGCGACGCCGCCGAAGGGCAGCTGCATCGACACCACGAAGTCCAGCGCACGGCGCACGGTCGGCCACATCGTGCGGACGAAGGCCTCGTCGCGGAGCACCAGCCAGTGGTGCCACACCCCCACCGCGACGTACGCCGACATGTTGGTCTCGCCGGAGTGGTCCTCGACGACGCCGCCCACGATCTTCATCGGCCAGGAGCCGTCGGCGCGCTGCGTGTCGCGGACCCACGCGTAGGCGCGCTCGGCCGCCTCGCGCTGCCCGCCCACGACGAGGGCCATGGCCGACTCGACGTGGTTCCAGACGTCGGTGTGCTCGCCCACCGACCACGGGATGGCGCCGGACGGCTCCTGGACGGCGGCGATCGTGGCGGCGGTCTGCTCGACCTGGCCGCGCGTGAGGATGTCCTCGACCGCCGGGGTGGCGCTCATGCGTCCGCGGCGGCCGGCCCGGTCGCTGGCTTGGTGAAGTACAGCACCATGCTCTTGCCGATCAGCGGGTCGAGCACCTTGCCGGCGAGCTGGAGGGCCCGGGGGTTCTCCATGATCTCCCACACGAGCAGCTTGTGGTACGCCTTGGCGAGCGGGTGGTCGTCGTTGGTGACGCCGACCGCGCACTTGATCCACCAGTAGGGGGCGTGCAGCCCGTGGGCGTAGTCCTTGCCGGTGAAGGTCATCCCCGCCTTGGTGACCTTGTCGACCAGCTCCTCCTGCGTGTAGATCCGGATGTGGCCGCCCTCGACGTTGTGGTAGTCCTCGGAGAGCTTCCAGTTCACGATCTCGGGGAACCAGCGCGGCACGCTGACGGCCAGGGTGCCGCCCGGACGGAGCACCCGCACCAGCTCGTGGATCGCCTGGATGTCGGCAGGGATGTGCTCGAGCACCTCCGCGGCGACGATCCGGTCGAACTCACCGTCGGCGAACGGCAGGGCCAGGGCGTCGCCCTCCTTCACGTCGGCCTCGGCGCCGGCCGGCACCTCGCCCGCCTCGCGCATCGCGGCGAACCACTCGCGCACGGTCGCGAGCTCGTCGGCGTCCTGGTCGAAGGCGATGACGTCGGCGCCACGCTTGTACATCTCGAAGGCGTGGCGGCCCGCGCCGCAGCCCATGTCGAGCACCCGCTCACCCGGCCGGAGGCCGAGGCGGTCGAAGTCAACGGTCAGCACGGTGGTTCTCCTTCTCACGCCGGTAGTCGGCGATCGTCTCCTCGTAGGCGGCGGCGGTGGCCTCGGCCACGGCACGCCAGCTGAACAGCTCCTCGACCCGGGCCCGACCGCGCGCGCCCATCGCCGTACGCCGCTCGGGGTCGTCGAGCAGCGCCGCGAGCGCCTGCTCCAGCTCCCCCACGTCTCCGGGGGTCACCAGGTCGGCGCACTCCCCGTCGGGGCCGACGACCTCCGGGATCGCGCCGGCGCGCGAGACGACGAGCGGGGTCGCGCAGGCCATCAGCTCGGCGGTCGGCAGCGAGAACCCCTCGTAGAGCGAGGGGACGCACGCGACCTCGGCCGAGCCCATCACCCGGACCAGCTCCTCGTCGCTGACCCCGTTGACGAACTCGACCCGGTCGGCGATCCCGAGCTGGTCGATGAGCTGCTCGGTGCGACCGCCCGGCTCGGGACGGGTGACCAGCACGAGCGAGACGTCGCGCTCCACGCTCAGCTTGGCGAAGGCCTCCAGCAGCGTCGCGATGCCCTTCATCGGGGCGTCCGCGCTCGCCATGGCGAGGATGCGCCCCGGCACGCGCGGCTCGGTCGGCGGCGCGAAGACGTCGTCGACGCCCAGCAGGATCGTCTGCATCCGCGCGGGGTCGACCCCGAAGTCGCGGGCCACGTCGCGGCTCGAGGACTCCGAGGGAGTCAGCACCTTGCGGTAGCGCTTGGCGACCTTGGTCTGCATCCGCAGGAAGCCGTACCACCGCCGCAGCGTGAGCCGCTTGCGCCAGGTGGGCGCGGTCTGCAGGTCGATCCTGCGGTCCATCGTGATCGGGTGGTGGATGGTCGCCACGACGGGCAGGCCGTAGGACTCCAGCTCCATGATCCCGGTGCCGAGGACCTGGTTGTCGTGCGCGACGTCGAAGTCCGCGGCGCGCTCCTTCATCAGCCGCGCGATGCGGGAGCTGAAGGTCTTCGGCTCGGGGAAGCCGGCCGTGCACATGGTGAGGAACTCCTCGACGTCGATGCGGTCGCGGAACTCCCGCAGCCTCGGGATCCGGAACGGGTCCGGCTCGCGGTAGAGGTCCAGGCTCGGGACCTTGGTCAGCCGCACGCCCTCGTCGAGGTCGGGATAGGGCTGCCCGGAGAAGACCTCGACCTCGTGGCCGAGGCGGACCAGCTCGCGGCTGAGGTGGCGGATGTAGACACCTTGGCCGCCGCAGTGCGGCTTGCTCCGGTAGGACAGCATGGCGATGCGCACGTGTTCTGCCTTTCGCGTGCTGTGGATGAGGGGGCCCATTATGCCTACTGGTCGGTAGGCACCTCCGCGTGAGGTCGCCGCTCAGCCCTCGCTGGAGTGGCCCGGGAAGACGTGCGCGGTCGGGTCGATCACGACGGCGGCGTTGTTGACCGCGGTCGCGGCCTCGCCGAACCCGACGGCGATCAGCCGCACCTTGCCGGGGTAGTCGGTGATGTCGCCGGCGGCGAAGACCCGTGGCAGGTTCGTGCGCATCGCGGAGTCGACCACCACGTGCCGCTTCTCGGTCACCAGGCCCCACTGCTGGATCGCGCCGAGGTCGGCGACGAAGCCGAGCGCCGCGACGAGCGCCTGCGCCTTGAGGGTGCGCGGCTCCTGCCCGTCGACGCTGACCTCGACCTCCTCGAGGTGGCCGTCACCGCGCAGCGCGGTGACCTGGGCGTTGGTGACGATCTCGACGGTGGAGTCCCTGACCGCCGCGACCGTGCGCTCGTGGGCGCGGAAGGCGTCACGCCGGTGCACCAGGGTGACCGAGGCGGCGATCGGCTCGAGGTGCTGGGCCCAGTCGAAGGCGCTGTCACCGCCGCCGACGATGACGACGTCCTTGCCGGCGTAGGGCGCGAAGCTCGGCACGAAGAACTCCATGCCGCGGCCGACCCAGCCGTCGCCGGCGGGCAGCGGTCGCGGGCTGAACTTCCCGATGCCCGAGGTGATCAGCACCGCCCCCGCGGTGACGCGGGTGCCGTCGTCGAGCGTGACGACCACGTCGTCCTCGCGGTGGTCGAGGGTGGTCGCGGTGCGGTCCAGCAGGTACGTCGGGTCGGCGGTGGCCGCCTGCGCCACCAGTCCCTCGACGAGGTCGCGGCCCTTGACGCTGGGGAAGCCGGCCACGTCGAGGATCGCCTTCTCGGGGTACATCGCGGTGATCTGGCCGCCCAGCTCGGGCAGCGAGTCGACCACGGTGACGCTCATGCCGCGGAAGCCTGCGTAGTAGGCGGAGTAGAGGCCCGTCGGGCCGGCACCGATGATCAGCAGGTCGGTCGTCACGTCGTCCACGCCGCGATCCTTCCCATCCCCGGCTCCCGCCACAAGGGCACGTTCACAGCGCGTCCAGCTCGCTGACCAGCCAGTCGTCCCCCACCCGCTCGAGCGTGACGAGCACGCGGTCGAGGTCGAGCGTCGGCTTCTCGAGGTCCTTGCCGTCGGTGGACTGGTTCACGAACACCAGCACCCGGGCGTACGACGTCGTGGCGTGCACGACGGCCGTGCCGACGACCTCGGCGGACACCACGCGGCGGTCGCGGCGGCTCGACGTCGCGACGCCGGCCATCGTGCGGTCGTACTGGTCGAGCATCGCGCCGGTCAGCAGGCGGCGGGCTGCTGCCTTGTCGGCGGCCAGCGAGTCCCAGGAGTAGCTGTAGACCCGGCCGGCGGCCTCGCCGGCGGCCTCCAGCACCGTGCTCCTGACCTCGTCGGAGGCGAGCGACGACGCGGGGTCGGCCGCGCTGGTGACGTCCGCGCCGGCACCGTCGTCGCGCTGGGTCCAGAGCCAGCCCAGCACGCCGGCCGCGACCAGGACCGCCACTGCGAGCACGCCGGCCAGCCGTCTCTGCAGGGTGAGCGTCACGGGGTCACCTCACGAACCTCAGCGTGCTGGTGAGCCAACGGCCGTCCTCGCGCACCAGGCCCAGCTCGAGCCGGTAGTAGCGCACCTGCGGCTCGTCGGTGCTGGTGTTGGTGACCGTGCTGTTGGCCGCGACGAGCACGGTCGCCGCGTCGTCCCCGAGGTCCGAGACGCCGAGGGCGACGACCTCGCCGGCGGAGGTGGCCCGGGTCCGGGTGGCCTCCCGGGTCAACCGCCTGCTCTGCGACTCGTACTCCTCGCGGAACTCTCCCGTGGCACCGTCGAGCACCCGCTCGACCACGACGTCCATCGTGCGGTGGTCGACGGTCAGGAACGCCAGCGCCTCCGCGCCAGCGGCGGCGGCGACCTCGTGCTGGGCGGCGGTGAGCCCCTCGTCGACGGGCTCCTCGGTGCCCAGCAGCCAGGCGATGCCGCCCAGCAGCCCGGCGAGCACGACGGACAGCACGCCGACCAGCCAGATGGTGCTGCGTCCTCCCACGCCGCGAACCTAGCCCAGGCGAGGCTCCCGGCGCCGCTGATCGGCGTGCCTAGACTCCGGTCTCGTGAGACGGCAGATCGCGCACCTGACGGCGCACCCCTCGGCGATGCTCCTCGGGGCGCAGCTGTTGCAGGTGCTCGCGTGGCCGTTCCTCGGGGGCTCGAACGTCGGTCGGGCGTTCCTCGGCGTGATCGGGATGCTCGCCGTGGGCTCCGCGGTGCTGGCGGTCCGGCGGACCCCCCACGTCAGCCGGGTCGTCTTCTTCCTCGGCGCGCCCACGATCGTGTTCACCCTGCTGGAGGCGGTGTTCTCCGAGATCGACGCGGTCGTGATCGTCTCCGGGCTGCTGCACGCGCCGTTCTACTTCTACGTCTCCTACGCGATGCTGCGCTACCTCTTCCACGACGACGTCGTGACCACCGACGAGTACTACGCGACCGGGGCCGCCTTCACCGTCGTCGCGTGGGGCTTCGCCCACCTCTTCGCCGCGGTGCAGGCGGTCTGGCCCGACTCGTTCTCCAACGCCAGCGGCTTCGAGCACACGTGGTTCGAGCTGCTCTACCTGTCGTTCTCGACGCTCACCAGCGTCGGGCTCTCCGACATCGTCGCGGTCGGGAGCGAGGCGCGCGCCGTGCTGATGGTGGAGATGATGGTCGGCGTGTTCTACGTCGCGATGGTGGTGGCCCGGATGGTGGGGCTCACGATGATGCGGCGTCGGCGCTGACGTCCCTCGGCAGCGCCGACACCCGACGGGCTCAGTCCTCGTCGTCGTCCTCGTCCTCGTCGTCCTCGTCGTCGAGCAGACCCTCCCGCTCGGCCGCCTCGACGATCCGGCGCACGTTGTCGATGCTGCCGCAGTCGGCGTCGAGCTGGGCGTTGCGCTCGGTGGCGAACGCCTCGCCGAGCTCGAGGCGCACCTTCTCGCTCACCTCGTCGCGCGCCGGGTTGAGGATGGTCAGCTCCTCCTCGGTGAGGTGGTGGTTGAGCGCCGTGGCGAGCTCCTCGACGGCGTCGTCGAACGCCTGGGTGTCGGTGCCCTTCAGCTCGAGCACCTTGAGCATCGCCTCGTGGCCCTCGGCGTGCTCCTCCTCGCCGTGCTCGGCCTCGTGCTCGGTGATCGCGTCCTTGCGGCGCAGCTGCGGGTAGACGTGCTTCTCCTCCGCCTCCGCGTG
>JAYSEC010000069.1:0-15151 GCA_041914085.1 Nocardioides sp. | reverse complement strand
AGCATCCAGAGCTTGCCGCGCTCGACGGTGAACTCGATGTCGCACATGTCGCGGTAGTGGCGCTCGAGCCGCGTCATGATCGTCATCAGGTCGTCGTGGGACTTCCGGTCGATCTCGGCCATGTCGGCCAGCGACACGGTGTTGCGGATGCCGGCGACGACGTCCTCGCCCTGCGCGTTCTGGAGGTAGTCGCCGTACTCGCCCTGGTTGCCGCTGGCGGGGTCGCGGGTGAAGGCGACGCCCGAGCCGGAGTCCATGCCGAAGTTGCCGAAGACCATGGCCTGGACGTTGACGGCCGTGCCGAGGTCCTCCGGGATCCGCTCCTGGCGGCGGTAGAGCCGCGCGCGGTCGGTGTTCCACGAGTCGAAGACGGCGCGGATGGCGAGGTCCATCTGCTCGCGCGGGTCCTGCGGGAAGTCGCGGCCGGTCTCGGTCCTGATGATGCCCTTGAAGGTCTCCACGAGCCCGCGCAGGTCGTCAGCGTCGAGGTCGAGGTCGCTCTCGGTGCCCTTGGCCTTCTTCACCTCGTCGAGGGCCTCGGAGAACAGCTCGGAGTCGACGTGGAGCACCGTGCCGCCGAACATCTGGAGCAGCCGGCGGTAGGAGTCCTGGGCGAACCGCTCGGACTCGCTGCGAGCCGCGAGTCCGCCGACGGACGTGTCGTTGAGGCCGACGTTGAGGACGGTCTCCATCATCCCGGGCATCGAGAACTTCGCTCCCGACCGCACCGAGACCAGCAGCGGGTCGTCGGCGTCGCCGAGCTTCTTGCCCATCGCCTCCTCGAGCGCGGCGAGGTGCTCGGTGACCTCCTCGGCGAGGCCCTCCGGCTCACCCCCCTCGGCGAGGTAGGCGCGGCACGTCTCGGTCGAGATCGTGAAGCCCGGTGGGACGGGCAGACCGAGGTTGGTCATCTCGGCCAGGTTGGCGCCCTTGCCCCCCAGGAGGTCCTTCTGGTCCTTGCTTCCCTCTGCGAAGTCGTACACCCAGGTCATGAGAGGCATCCTGCCTCAGCGACCGGACTCCGTATACGGCTGGGAGCCCTCGACCGCCGCGCGCACCCTCCTGGCGGTGAAGTCGGCCGCGAGCTCGTCGACCTCGTCGAGCGTGCAGAACCGCACGTCGCGGATCTCGCGCTCCTGCATGACCACCCCGGCGAGGACGGAGGCGGGGTGGGTGCCGCCGTCGAAGACCAGGCACACGGCGTCGTCCCACCCGCTCCACGCCGGCAGCCAGTCGGTGAGCACCAGCCCGCCGGGCTCGATCTCGAGGCCGAGCTCCTCCTCGACCTCGCGCTGCACGGCCAGCCGCGGTGACTCGCCGACCTCCACCACGCCGCCGGGGAGGTCCCAGTCCCGCTTGTACGTCAGCCGGCACAGCAGGACGCGCCCGTCCTCGTCCCGCACCAGCATCTGCGAGATCGCGCGCTTGCGGGGGAGGAAGGAGTTGAGCAACGAGCGGAACCCCTCGGGGTGGTCCACCGGCCGGTCCTCGCGCACCCGGGCATAGACCACCCGGTCGGCGACCTCGCCGTCGACGGTGACGCCACGGCTGACGCCCTCCTTGAGCAACCCGGCCCAGGTGGCGGTGCGCTGCGCGGCACGGTCCTCGGTGCCGACCAGCGTCTCGACCCGCTGGTGGTCGCCCAGCGCCGCGGCCACCTCGCGACGCAGCTCGTCGATGCTCGGCTCGCCCTGCCACTGGATCCGGGCCACGCCCTCGGCCACGGTCGTCACGCTGATCGGATCGCCCACCCGACCACCCTAACGAGGTCTGGTGGCCGGTCGCTCCCGCCGACGGTTCACCACGGTATGTCGGTGAGTCGGCACTTCCCGCGATCAACTGACGCCGGGGAGTGCGGGCCCGCCTGCATACCTTGATGAACCGTCGCGGCCACGCCGGTTCGCGCCCTCAGCTCGCTGCCGACATCAGGCGGCGCAGGCGCTGGGCGGTGTGGCTCGGTCGGGAGAGATCCGACCAGACGAGTCGGATCATCCAGCTTGCGGCGACCTCGCGGAGGTCGTCCTCGCGGCGCTTCTCGAGGAAGACCACCTCGCCGGGGTCCTGGCCGTCCTTCAGCAGGCGACCGTACTTGACCTTGCCGTCGAACTCGCCGAGCCCGCGCAGGCGCGGCCACCCCCAGTCGCAGCGCCCGACGAGGCGTTCGCCGTCGAAGACCTCGAGCTGGAGGACGGGAGCGGGCAGGTGCTCGACCCAGAACAGCCACAGGCCGCGGGACTCGCCGACCGACTCCGCCTTGTCCGTCGCCATCCTGACCGGCACGTGGAGATGGCGCGTCCTGGGCCAGTGCGCCATGAGGTCGAACTGGTCACCGATGCTCTGGAAGGTGCAGAGCCCGCGGTGGAGAGCGGAGTTCAGCAGCACGAGCGCGGCCTCGGAGCTGGCCGTCGAGCCGGCCTCGAGGACGCACCGGCTGGGTGCGAGCACCCGCAGGCCGTCGACCTCGGACACCTCGTCGTCGGCCACGAAGCCCTCGTGGTGCACCACGTCGCCCTCCACGCGACCCGCCCCGCCGTCCAGACGGGTCACGTGCACCCGATCGAGCGAGACTCCCCACACGTCGACGCGCTGCGCGACGCATCCCGACACGTGGCTGAGGGCGACGGCGTCGCCGAGCGAGTCCAGTACGGCGCGACACCGCATGAGGTGTCGTTGCTCCTCGGTCGCGGCGTGCCACACGTCCGGGAAGGTGTAGTAGCCGCGCCGGATCCTGAGCCACCGTCCGGCGCGGTGTGCGCGCGTCACGGCCCGGTCGTCGTACCCCGCCTCACGAGCATGTGCACGCGTGAAGAAGCCGAGCTCGAGACAGATGGCGCGCAGTGGGTCGTCCATGCGCGGCAGCATCGTCGGCGGCTCGCGTGCGCGGCGCCGGACGCGGTCCTGGCTGGGGAAGACCCGCGATCGCGGGTCGCTGTGGATGGTCCCTGGCCCAGGTCACCGCCCCCTCATCGGTGACGGTTCACCACGGTATGCAGGCGAACGGGCGCTTCCCACGGTCAATTGATCGTGGGAAGCGCCCATCCAGCGACATACCGTGGTGAAGCAGCGGCGGCCGGCGGTCAGGCGTCCTTGCGGAACCAGACCGTGGCGAGGGGCGGGACCACGATGTCGGCGTACGCCGGCTGGCCGTGGTGGTCGCCCTCGACCGCCGTGATGGAGCCGAGGTTGCCGACGCCGGAGCCCGTGTAGGACTCGGCGTCGGTGTTGAGGACCTCGGACCACGTGCCGGCCGACGGCAGGCCGAGCCGGAAGCCCTCGTGGGGCTGGCCGGCGAAGTTCGCGACACAGACCAGGTCGGGGTGCCCGGGGGAGCGGCGCACGAACGAGAAGACGTTGCGCCCCGCGTCGTTGGCGTCGATCCAGGCGAACCCGGCGGGGTCGTTGTCGCGGCCCCACAGCGCGCCGGTGTCGGCGTAGACGGCGTTCATGTCGCGCACCATGGCGTGGACGCCGGCGTGCTCGGGGTGCTCGAGGAGCCACCAGTCGAGCTCGCGGCTCTCCGCCCACTCGGACTCCTGGCCGAGCTCGCAGCCCATGAACAGCAGCTGCTTGCCCGGGTGGGCCCACATGTAGGCGAGGTAGGCGCGCAGGTTGGCCAGCTGCTGCCAGCGGTCGCCCGGCATCTTGCGCAGCAGGGAGCCCTTGCCGTGCACGACCTCGTCGTGGCTGATCGGCAGGACGTAGTTCTCGGCGAAGGCGTAGACGAGCGAGAACGTCATCTGGCCGTGGTGGTGGCTGCGGTAGAGCGGGTCCTTGGAGACGTAGTTGAGCGAGTCGTGCATCCAGCCCATGTTCCACTTGAAGCCGAAGCCGAGGCCGCCGTCGCTGGTCGGGCCGGTGACGCCGGGCCACGCGGTCGACTCCTCGGCGATGGTGACGATGCCGGGGACGCGCTTGTAGACGGTGGCGTTCATCTCCTGCAGGAACTGCACGGCCTCGAGGTTCTCCCGGCCGCCGTGCTTGTTGGGCGACCACTCGCCGTGCTCGCGGGCGTAGTCGAGGTAGAGCATCGACGCGACGCCGTCGACCCGGAGCCCGTCGGCGTGGTACTCCTCGAGCCAGTAGACAGCGTTGGCGTAGAGGAAGTTGCGGACCTCGTTGCGCCCGAAGTTGAAGATGTGGGAGCCCCACTCCTTGTGCCAGCCGCGCTGCGGGTTGGGGTCCTCGTAGAGCGGGGTGCCGTCGAAGCGGGCCAGGGCCCACTCGTCGGTCGCGAAGTGCCCGGGCACCCAGTCGAGGATCACGCCGACCCCGGCCTGGTGCAGCCGGTCGATGAGCCGCTTGAGGCCGTCGGGGTCGCCGAAGCGGGAGTCCGGGGCGAAGTACGACGTCACGTGGTAGCCCCAGGAGCCGCCGAAGGGGTGCTGCATCACCGGCATGAACTCGACGTGCGTGAAGCCGAGGTCGGCGACGTAGGGCACGAGCGCGTCGGCGATCTCGTCCCAGGAGTAGAGCTCGCCGCTGTAGTGCTTCCTCCACGAGGCCAGGTGCACCTCGTAGATCGACATCGCCTCGTCGACCGGCTGGCTCGTGCGCCGCTTCTCCAGCCAGGCAGCGTCGTCCCACTGGTGCGCGGAGCGCCACACGCGCGAGGCCGAGCTCGGCGGCTTCTCGGCGTACTGCGCCATCGGGTCGGCGCGGTCGACCCACCGGCCGTCCGCGCCGCGGATGCGGTACTTGTACTGGGCGCCGACGCCGGCGCCCGCCACGTGGACGTGCCAGACGCCGGAGCCGTCGAGGCGGGTCATCGGGTGCGCCGCGCCGTCCCAGCCGGCCCACTCGCCGGCGACCTGGACCTCCATGGCGTTGGGCGCCCAGACGCGGAAGGACGTGCCGTCGTCGGTCACCTGCGCGCCGAGGACCGTCCAGAGCTCCTCGTGCCGGCCCTCGCCGATCAGGTGCAGGTCGAGCTCTCCGGGGGCGTTCGTGGTGGTGCTCATGTGGTCTCTCCCAACGCTGCGAGCGGGATGGACAGCCATCCCGGACGGTTGCGTGCTTCGTAGACGGCCTCGTAGACGACCTTGTCCGCGAGGTAGGCGTCGAGCAGGGTGCGGGCCTGCTCGTCCAGGCCAGTACCCCGTTCGCCGGTGTAGGCATCGAGGAACGCCGCCCGGTTGCGAGCGGACCACTCGGCCGCGCGGTAGGCGCGCTGGTCGGCCTCCCCGCCGTTGTCGGCGCCGGCGCCGGTCATGGCCACCACGCGCGGGGCGTAGTCGAAGGACCGGACCATGCCGGCGACGTCGCGCCACACCGAGTCGGGCTTGAGCCTCTCGGCCAGCGGCTTGGCGGGCTCGCCCTCGAAGTCCACGATCTTCCAGCCGAGGCTGGTGCGCAGGGTCTGGCCGAGGTGGAGGTCGCCGTGGACCTGCTGCACCTCGACCCGGTCGAGGGTCCGCAGCCGCCCGAAGGTCTCCCGAAGGCCGGCCTCGTGCTCCGCCAGCTGGGGTACGACGTCGAGCGCGGCGTCGAGCCGCCCCTCCATCGCCGCGGCCAGGGCGTCGGTCGCGGCGGCGTCGCGCTCCTCGACGGGGAAGTGCCGGGCCAGGTCGGCGTGGACCTCGGCGAGCGCGACGCCGAGGCGGGCCGCCTCGCTGGCGAAGTCGCCGCCGACCTCGTCGGCGTGGAGGTCGGCCTCGGCGAAGAGGTTGCGCACGCTGGCCAGGGCGAGGTCCCACCCGTCGCTGGCGGTGCGGAGGAACTGCTGCAGCATCGCCAGCTGGATGGTCGCGTCGGTGCCGTCGGCCTCGTCGTCGACGAGGTCCAGCCAGCCGTAGAGGGCGGCGACGTGCGTCGAGCCGGCCTCGGTGAGCACCTGGTGGATGGCGATGTCGGGGTTCACTCCCGGGGTGACCTTGCGGAAGACCTTCATCAGCGAGTCCTCGCCGAAGGCGACCGAGGAGTTCGACTGCTCGCCGGAGAACAGGGTGGAGTGGGCCCCGAGGTCGAGGTCGTGCCCGGGCAGGGAGTGGAAGTCGAGCAGACCGCGCGACGTGCTGGTCGGGTGGTTGGCGAAGGCCCGCAGCCACAGGGCCATCGACTCGCGGTCGTGGAGGGCGTCGTAGACCCAGGCGTGGCCGAGATCCTCGTCGTCCCACTCGCCGATGAACGCGTGGTTGAGGCGCTCCTGCGGCTCGGAGTAGAAGGCCAGCGGCAGCTGGTAGAGCTCGCTCTCGCCGTCGGCGTAGGCCACCTCCGCCAGGTCGATCACCACTCGCAGGCCGGCCGGCGGCGGCGCCAGCCCGTCCTCCTCCGCCGGGTGCGGCAGCTCGCCCACGCGGCGTACAGACGTCAGGCTCCAGTCGCGGCCCTTGCCCGCGAACCAGCGTGCCTCGGCGATCCAGTGCTTCAGCTCGTCGTTCACCCTTCGACCCCCTGGGTCATCGTCTGGTCGGTGAGGCGCAGCCACAGGAAGCCGTACCCGCCCAGCGTCAGGAGGTACGGCAGCTCGCCGATCGCCGGGAAGGGCACGCCACCGAGCAGCTCGACGGGCACCATGCCCTCCCAGTGGCGCAGGTCGAGCTCGACCGGCTGCGGGAAGCGCGAGAGGTTGTTGACGCACAGGATGATGTCGCGGCCGTCCTCCTCGGAGCCCGCACCGTCGGGGGTGTGCTCGCGGACGTACGACAGCACGCTCGGGTTGGACCCGCCGAGGTCGATGAAGTCGCCGAGGCCGAAGGCGGGGTGCCGACGGCGGGTGTGCACGAGCCGTCGGGTCCAGTGCAGCAGCGAGGACGTGTTCTCCAGCTGCGCCTCGACGTTGACCGACTGGTAGCCGTAGACCGGGTCCTGGATGGCCGGCAGGAACAGCTTGCCGGGGGTCGCGGAGGAGAATCCCGCGTTGCGGTCGGGGGTCCACTGCATCGGGGTGCGCACGCCGTCGCGGTCGCCGAGCCAGATGTTGTCGCCCATCCCGATCTCGTCGCCGTAGTAGAGGACGGGGGAGCCGGGCAGCGACAGCAGGAGGGCGGTGAACAGCTCCATCCGGTTGACGTCGTTGTCGAGCAGCGGGGCCAGCCGGCGGCGGATGCCGATGTTGGCCTTCATCCGCGGGTCGTGGGCGTACTCGGACCACATGTAGTCGCGGTCCTCGTCGGTGACCATCTCCAGGGTCAGCTCGTCGTGGTTGCGCAGGAAGATGCCCCACTGGCAGCCCTCGGGGATCGCGGGCGTCTGCTCGAGGATCTCCGAGATCGGGAAGCGGGACTCGCGCCGCACCGCCATGAAGATGCGTGGCATGACCGGGAAGTGGAAGGCCATGTGGCACTCGGTGCCGATCCAGCGCCCGTCCTCGGTCTCCTCGGGGCCGAAGTACTCGACGACGTCGGCGGGCCACTGGTTGGCCTCGCAGAGCAGCACCCGCCCGGGGTAGTGCTCGTCGACGAAGCGGCGGCACTTCTTCAGGAAGTCGTGCGTCTCCTTGAGGTTCTCGCCGTTGGTGCCGGGGCGCTCGTAGAGGTAGGGCACCGCGTCGAGCCGGAAGCCGTCGAGTCCCATGTCGAGCCAGAACGCCATCGCCTCGAGCATGGCGTCGTGGACCTTGGGGTTGTCGAAGTTGAGGTCGGGCTGGTGGTGGAAGAACCGGTGCCAGTAGTACTGCTGCCGCACCGGGTCCCAGGTCCAGTTGGACGGCTCGGTGTCGACGAAGATGACCCGCGCCTCCTCGTAGAGCTCGTCGGTGTCGGACCACACGTAGAAGTCGCCGTAGGGCCCGTCCGGGTCGCTGCGGCTGGCCTGGAACCACGGGTGGGCGTCGCTCGTGTGGTTCATGACGAAGTCGATGATCACGCGGATGCCGCGCTGGTGGCAGGCGTCGAGGAACTCGTGGAAGTCCTCGACCGTGCCCGCCTCGGGAAGGATGTTGTTGTAGTCGGCGACGTCGTAGCCGCCGTCGCGCAGCGGGGAGGTGAAGAACGGCGGCACCCACAGGCAGTCGACCCCGAGCCACTCGAGGTAGTCGAGCTTCTCGATCAGGCCCTTGAAGTCGCCGGTGCCGTCGCCGTTGGAGTCGCGGAACGAGCGCACCAGCACCTCGTAGAAGACGGCCGTGCGGAACCACTCGGGCTCGGCGTTGAGGACCGCCGTGGCGGCACCTGCGTCCGTCGGCATGGGGTGGTGGTCGCTCAACGGGTCCTCCTGACGGTGATGACGTGGGCGGGTTCGTAGCCGGGGTCGAGCCGGACGTAGTTGTGCTGGCTCCAGCTCCAGTCGGCGCCGGTGATCTCGTCGTGGGCGACGAACGAGTCGTGCCAGCCGAGACCGAGCGCGGGCATGTCGAGGTGGACCATCGTCTCCCGGGTGCCGTGGGGGTCGAGGTTGATCACGCTCACCACCACGTCGTCCTCGTGCCTCTTGGAGAACACCAGGACGTGGTCGTCGTCGCTCTCGTGGATGGTCACGTTGCGCAGCATCTGCAGCGCGGGGTGCTCGCGACGGATCTGGTTGAGCCGGGTGATGTACGGCGCCAGCGTGGTGCCCTCGGCGTCGTGCTTCTCCCAGTCGCGGATGCGGATCTGGTACTTCTCCGAGTCGAGGTACTCCTCCGAGCCGGGCTTGACGGCGACGTGCTCGAACAGCTCGTAGCCGGCGTACACGCCCCAGCTCGGCGAGCCGGTCGCGGCCAGGGCGGCACGCACCTTGAAGGCCGCCGGGCCGCCGTACTGGAGGTAGGCGTGGAGGATGTCGGGGGTGTTGACGAAGAAGTTCGGCCGCATGAGGTGGTCGGACTCGGTCGAGACCTCGCGGAGGTAGTCCTCGATCTCGCGCTTGTGCGTGCGCCAGGTGAAGTAGGTGTAGCTCTGGTGGTAGCCGATGGCGCCGAGGCCGTGCATCATCGCGGGCTTGGTGAAGGCCTCGGAGAGGAACAGCACGTCCGGGTCGGTACGACGTACTTCCGCGAGCAGCCACTCCCAGAAGGCCAGCGGCTTGGTGTGGGGGTTGTCCACGCGGAAGATCCGCACGCCGTGGGACATCCAGAGCTTGACGATCCGCAGCACCTCGCGGCAGATGCCGGCCGGGTCGTTGTCGAAGTTGATCGGGTAGATGTCCTGGTACTTCTTCGGCGGGTTCTCCGCGTAGGCGATGGTGCCGTCGGCGCGGGTGGTGAAGAACTGCGGGTGGGTCTTCACCCACGGGTGGTCGGGGGCCGCCTGGAGGGCGAGGTCGAGCGCGACCTCGAGGCCGAGCTCGCCGGCCCGCGCGACGAAGGCGTCGAAGTCCTCGAAGGTGCCGAGGTCGGGGTGGATCGCGTCGTGGCCGCCGTCCTTGCTGCCGATCGCCCACGGCGAGCCGGGGTCGTCGGGTCCCGGGGTCAGCGTGTTGTTGGGACCCTTGCGGTTGACCTCGCCGATCGGGTGGATCGGCGGCAGGTAGAGGACGTCGAAGCCCATCTGCGCGACCGCGTCGAGGCGCTTCGCCGCGGTGCGGAAGGTGCCGCTGGTGACCTTGCCGGTCTTCGGGTCCTTGGTGGCGCCCTCGGAGCGCGGGAAGAACTCGTACCAGCTGCCGAAGAGCGCGCGGACCCGGTCGGCGCGGAAGCGGAACGGACCGGTCACGGTCGTCAGCTCGCGCAGCGGGTGCGCGAGCAGGATCGCGTCGAGCCCCGGGTCCTGGAGGGCGGCCAGCCGTGCCGCGACCGGACGGCTGGTGTCGTCGGCAGCCGTGATGGCCCCGGCGACCACGGCCGCCGACGCCGCGTCGAGCTTGTCGTCACCGGTGCCGGCGGCGACCCGCTCGAGCAGCAGCCGGGCCTCGGTGAACATCAGCTCGACGTCGACGCCCGCGGGGATCTTGATGCCGGCGTCGTGCTGCCAGGTCGCGATCGGGTCGGACCAGGTCTGGATCTCGAATGTCCACTCGCCCTCGGTGTCGGGGGTGACGTGGGCGACGTAGCGGTTGGGCTCCTCGCCGTAGGGCTGCATCCGCACCGGAGCCCTGCGGGCGCCGGCCGGGTCGATGGCGACGACCTCCGCCCCGAGCTGGTCGTGCCCCTCGCGGAACACGCTCGCCCGGACCGGCATCGGCTCGCCGACCGTGGCCTTGGCCGAGAGCCGGCCGAGGTCGACGACGGGGGAAACATCCATCACGGGTATGCGTCCAACCATGCCCCCACACTTGCGAAGGTCGGGTGCCGGACGCAACCCGTGGCGGACGTGGTCTCACCCGCCGGGGTGCCCGCTCACCGGCCGGTGACGACGATCCGCTGCACGCGGCTGCGCGCGGGGCGGAACGCCGTGCGGTCGTCGGGGCGGAACCGGACGCGCACGGTGTGGCGACCGCGCAGCAGGCGCTTGGTCACGCTCATCCGCGCGCGGCCGGTGGAGGTGCGGGTGGTGCGCCACTTCTCGCCGTCGACCACCACGACCAGGCGGCCCGCCTCGGGCCGGTCGCTGGTCGAGGTGACGGCGATCACCAGCCGCGGTGCGCGGTTGCGCGTGGTCTGGAGCTTGCGCCGGATGGTGAGCGAGACCGTCGGGCGGACCCGCGCCGCGCCGGGCGTCCCGGTGGTCCCGGTGGTCCCGGTGGTCCCGGTCGACCCGGACCCGGTCCCGGATCCCGTGCCGGAGGGCTCGCCGGGCTGCTGCGGCAGCGTCGGGGCCTGGTCGAAGACCTGCAGCTCGGCGGCGTGGACGATCGTGCCGCGGTCGGAGCCCGCCTTGCAGTCCGTCAGGACCGTGGTGCTCGCCGTCTGCTGGCCGGCGTACGCGTCCTGGCCGGTGCACTGGTTCTCCAGCGTCACCAGGCGTACGGCGGCGGCCTCCGTGTCGGGGACGTCGAACTCGCGCAGGTTCAGCGTCGGGGCGACGGGGCGGGGGAGGGTGCTGGGGAAGGCGTCGGCGGGCGAGGTGTAGAACCGGGTCCACGTGGCGTCCTGCGAGTCGCAACCGGCGGTGCACGCCTCGAGGGCGAACTGGCGCAGCGCGGTGAAGCGCGAGCCGGAGTCCGGGTCGTCCTGGGCCAGCGGGACGTCGGTCGACGAGGCCGGAGCCGGGGTGAGGTAGGCACTCACCTGGACCCGCCTCACCGTGCTCACCCCGCCCGCGAGGTCGACCGCGACCGAGGGGTGCGACTCGTCGACCTGGGCGTCGGTGACGCCGCCCCAGTTGGTCGCCTCGGTGCCGTCGATGAGCGCCTCGGCGTTGCGCGAGCCCTCGGTCGCGGCGATGACCGACGCGCCCGCGGCGCTGCTGGCCAGGTTGACCACGTCGCCGACGGTCTCGGTGCGGGCGGTGCCGTCGGCCGGGACCTCCATCGTCCAGCGGGTGAAGCCGCGGTCCGGCGAGACCGCCACCATCGCGTAGGTCCCGGGGGTGAACCGGGCGGTGTCGCCCAGCCCGGTCGCGGGGTCGGTGTCGGCCACCGGCGTCACGCGCGCCTCGTAGTCGCCCACGAAGATGCGCGCCTTGCCGGTGGTGGCGAAGGTGATCGCGGAGCCCGGCCCGTCGGGGGTCGCGAAGCTCGGGGTCGGCTCGTCGCTGTCGGCGTCGACGGTGTGCGCGTCCACGCCGAGCCCGCGGCGGGCGAAGGCGGCCCACATGACGTCCTGGTTCGCACCGTCGAAGCGCATCCGGTCCGCGGCGAGCATCGCGTCACGCGCGTCGAGCATCGAGGTCGCGCCCTGCTGCAGCAGGAAGGAGTCGAAGACGAGCTGCACCCAGCGGCGGTTGCCCGGGCAGGCGTCGGCGGGCCGCGGGGTGGTCGTGGCGGTGGCGTCCGCGCAGGACCGCTGCAGCGCCGCGTCGTCGTACGGGAACTCGGCGTCGTACTTCTCCACGAGTGCCTGGCGGACCTCCCACATCGTGCCGTTCCAGATCTCGCCGTCGGCGTGGACCTCCGGCCCGGTGGTGTCGAAGCCGTAGTCGGAGTAGTTGAGCGGGTTGTCGTCGATGGAGTAGTCGCGGATCGCGGTCTCGGTGTTGCCCGTGGCGTAGGCGCCGACGGCCCACACGTTGCCGCCGTTGCTGTAGCCGTGCGCGAACTGGTACTCGCCGGCGACCAGGTCGCCCCACGACTCGCCCATCGCGCCGCCCTGCTCGGACGTGATGCCCTCGTCGGGCCCGCCGATCATGCGGTTGCTGATCGCGTGGGTGTACTCGTGGCCGACGATGCCCATGTCGAGGCCGCCGTCGGTGCAGGGCGCGTAGAAGGCGCCTGCGATCGGCTCGAAGAGGTACTGGTTGGTGATGCCGGGGATGCCGTCCTGCAGGGCGATCTGGTTGGCGTTGTCGCGTCCGAGGAAGCTCGGGCTGCCGCCGGAGAGGGCGCCGGCCTGGGCGTTGCCCACCTCCGGGTCGCCTGCGACGCCACCGCGGCTGCCGTTGTCGGACTGCAGGTTGTAGTTCTCCTCGGTGAAGCCGAGGTAGTAGGAGTAGTCGTGCATGCGGTTGTGCGCGACGAAGAGGTTGCCGACCGAGGCCTCGATGTCGTTGCCGCCCGGGACGAGCTGCGCGACGTCGCACCGGCTGTTGTTCCACGCGTCGGTGAACTCGCCGGTGTAGTGGCGCTCGGCCGAGACCGGCGCCTGCATCAGGCCGCCGGGGGTGAGGGGGCTCGCCCAGGCCTCGTGGGTGTTGGCGTTGTTGCCGACGGTCGTCGACGTCGGGACGGCGCCGATCGTGTCCCACGGCCCGAAGGCCGCGACGTTGCGCAGCTCGCCGGGCGGGGTGGTGCACTCGGCGTCCGCCTGGGCCCCCGTCAGCCGCCAGCAGCCCACGACCGAGTTGGCGGGCGTCTGGTCGGGGGAGTCGAGGGTCGGGTTGGCGGTGAAGTAGCGCCAGCGCGGGTTGGCGGTGAGGTCACCGGTGCCGGGTGCTGCGGTGTCGCTCGTCGTGACGGCCAAGGCGTACTGGCCCACCACGACCGAGGCCGCGTCGAACGGACACACCTGGACCGAGTAGGTGCCTGCCGGGATCTCCGCAGCGGAGTACGTCGCCACCTCGGGGTTGGTCGCGAGGTCCCCGGTGACGAGCAGCTCGTCGCCCTTCCAGATCTTCACCGTGAAGTCGTCGACCGGTGCGCCGGTCGCGACCGCGGTGATGGTGCGGGTCAGGTCGTCGGTGAGCTCGAACGGGTGGCGGGCCCCGCACTCGGTCGGCGTGATGGTGCCGGTGAAGACGTCGTTGTAGGTGAGGTTCTCGGCCCGGTTGTGGCGCGCCAGGACCTCCCCGGTGACGGCGTCGACGAGCGAGGTGAACCCCAGCGCGCTGGCGCCCGCGGCGTTCACGACGTTGGCCTCGAGGACCGGGCGGACGGAGCCGTCCGCCATCGGCAGCGCGCGCAGGCGCACCTGCTGCTCCTGGGCGAAGCCCGGGACGGTGAGCCGGGTCCAGCCGCCGCTCACCGTCTTCGTGATCGACGCGACCTGTGCCGCCGGGACGCCTACGGAGAGGTCGCTCGCGGCCTTCAGCCAGCCCTGCAGGGGCGTCAGCGTGGCCGCGGGCACGGTGCCGGTGGCCCGCGCGAGGGAGGACGAGACGTAGGCGACCCTCCCGTCCGCGACGCCCACGGTGACCAGGCCGCCGAGGGCCGGAGCGAGGCCGTCGAAGTCCTGGCGGAAGAGCACGGCGCGGGCGTCGCTCCGGGCGAGCGGCTGGGCGCTGACCAGGACGAGGTCGTCGACGTCCTGCGACGTCATGCCGAACAGGTCGGCGTGGCCGCGCAGCCAGGTGCGGGCGCCGTCCGCCGCGCTCCCCGGAGCGGCGCCGAGGCTCCCCGACGCCGGGAGGATCGAGGCCGGGGTGCCGAGCGCGTTCCAGCGCGCGGTCACCGGGCCTAGGGCGGCGACGGCCGCCTCCTGCGCCGCCGTGGGCTCGGCGGTGCCCCGGGAGTCGATGTCGGCCGGGCCGGCGACGGGATCACCCAGGGTGCGGACGTCGGCCGGGGTGGGTCCCGGCGCGACGCGGTCGGGCTCGGCGGTCGCCGGGGAGGCGATCGTGGACAGGCTGGAGATCGCGAGGAGCGAGGCGGCCGCGAGCGTGGTGCGGCCGAGGCGGGGGCGAGGGTGGCTCATGCGCGGACAACGGTGGGACGCACCGCCGGGTTATGCGGCTCGCACCGCGACACCGCACGCAGCGGCTGCGCGGTATGGGTTGGATCGATCCAAGAAATGCCCTAGCGTGCTCCGTCGTGCGAGCTTTTCGTCGATTCACCGTCCGTCCCGTCCTGCCCGAGCCCCTGGGTGCGCTGTCCGTCCTGGCCGGCAACCTGCGCTGGTCGTGGCACCCGCCCACCCAGGACGTGTTCGCGTCCATCGACCCGCAGCTGTGGCGCGACGTCGCGGGCGACCCCGTGCGCTTCCTCGGCGCGGTGGGTCGCGAGCGGCTCGACCAGCTGGTCGACGACGGCGACTTCCGGGTCCGGCTCGACGCCGCCCACGCCGACCTGCAGCGCTACCTCTCCGAGGACCGCTGGTACGCCCGCAAGGCGGGCGAGGACGCGCCCCGCGCGATCGCGTACTTCTCCCCGGAGTTCGGCATCACCTCGGTGCTGCCGCAGTACTCCGGCGGTCTCGGCATCCTCGCCGGCGACCACCTGAAGGCCTCCTCGGACCTCGGCATCCCGCTGGTCGGCGTCGGGCTCTTCTACCGCCACGGCTACTTCAAGCAGGCCCTCGACCGCGACGGCTGGCAGCAGGAGAGCTACCCCGTCCTCGACCCCGACGAGCTGCCGCTGACCCAGCTGCGCGAGCCCGACGGCAGCCGCGCCACGGTCTCCATCGCCCTGCCCGACGGTCCCGACCTGATCGCCCGGATCCTGGTCGCCCACGTCGGTCGCGTGCCGCTGCTGCTGCTCGACACCGACATCGAGGACAACAGCGCCCACTACCGCGACGTCACCGACCGGCTCTACGGCGGCAACTCCGAGCACCGCCTGCGCCAGGAGCTGCTCCTCGGCATCGGCGGGGTGAAGGCGCTTCGTGTCTGGTCGCGGATCACGGGCGCCCCGGCGCCGGAGGTCTTCCACACCAACGAGGGCCACGCCGGCTTCCTCGGCATCGAGCGGATCCGCGAGCTGACCGTGGGCGAGGACGGCCCGCACCTCGACTTCGACACCGCGCTCGAGGTCTCGCGCGCCGGCACGGTGTTCACCACCCACACCCCGGTGCCCGCGGGCATCGACCGGTTCCCGCGCGAGCTGG
>JAYSEC010000068.1:0-15292 GCA_041914085.1 Nocardioides sp. | reverse complement strand
TCGTCGTGGTGGTGGTGTTCGTGTTGTTCGTGTTGTTGTTGTTGCCGTTGTTGTTGCCGTTGTTGTTCCCGGTGTTGTTGCCCTCCCACTCGACGAGCTCGAACTCGCCGCCGTTGTTGCCGCCACCTCCGTTGCCGCCACCTCCGGTCACGGGCGGGGCCTGGGTGCCGGGGAGGTAGGGCCCCTGCGGGCCGGACGGGACGTTCGGCGGGGGCTCGGTCGGGTCCTCCTGGCCGTGGATCTCCTTCATGGGCGGGATGGCACCGAGGAAGGCCGCGTCGAGGTCCTTGGTGAGCGCGAGGGACTTGGCCTCCTGCTTGTCGTACTGCGACTGCCAGGCGCTGCGCTCGTTGGCCCGCGCCTGGGACGCGTCGGCCTGCGCCTGGATCTCCTCGGGGGTGGGCTCCACGCCGGGGGTGCCGGGGGGTGCTTGGTAGGGGGCCGGCTTCGGGCCGAGCTCGGCGAGCGCGTCGCGGGCGTCGCGGGCGTCGGAGAGCTGCTGGCCGACCTGGCGGAGCGCCTCACCGGCGACGCGCAGCTGCTCGGCCTTGGTGGACATCGAGGTGGACGACTCCTCCATGGAGGCGCGCAGCGCCGGGCCGGTGAGGGTCTGCTCGCCGATGCGCAGCTCGGCCTGGCTGGCGGCCTGCTTGAGCGCCTGGGCGAGGACGTCGAGGTCCTCGGACTTCTTCTTCCAGTCGCGACCGGCGTTCTTGACCAGTCCGTCGGACGCGGAGTCGAGGTAGGTGTCGAGGCGGAGGCGGTTGGGTCCCTTGGTCACGGCTCAGTCCTGGGTGTCGGTGGGCAGCGAGCAGGTGTTGGAGCTGAAGGTGGGCGCGGCGACGCACTCGGTGGAGGCCTGGATCAGGTTCATCGTCGCCTGGGTCTGCTCGGTCGTGCGCTCCATGTCCCGGCCGAAGGCCTCGACCGAGCTGCTCATGCCGCGCAGGCCGGCAGCCATCTTCTTCAGCTCCTCGGCGACGGCCTGGTGCGCCATCTCCACGTTGGTGCCGAGCCGGTAGCCGCCGGTGTAGGAGTCGCCGAACGACGAGCTGGTGACCGGCGTGACCGTGTCGCTCTCGACACCCTCGGCGGCCTTGTCGAAGGACGACATCAGCGACGAGATGGTGTCGGCGTCGATGTTGAGCCCCACCATGGTCTGGGTGAGCAGTTCCCTGTCTTCGAGCGGCAGCATGCTCTGTCCTTTCCCCCTGGTCACAGAACCGAAACCCACTCTAGGCAGATCGTCGCGGAGCGGCAGCATCTCCGCGGTGCCCGAGGGCCGGAGGACGCCGGATAGGGTCGGAGCATGACTTCTCGGGGACCCCGTCATCGCCGGATCGCGCCCGTGCTGGGCATCGCCGCCCTCGTCCTGACCGCCGGCTGCCAGGACGGGTCGGACGCCTCCGGCGCCGACCCAGCCGACCCCTCGAGCGGCAGCCCGTCGTCCCCGACGTCCTCGGTCGCGGTGCCCGAGCCGACCGAGTCGGTCCCGACCTTCGAGGTCGCGGAGAACAAGACGATCAAGGTCCCGGGCGCCAGCATGCACCCGCTGGCCACCTACAAGCACCTCACCGACTACGGCATCGTCCAGGGCTGGAACGACGGGCAGAGCGCGGTCACCTTCGCCCCGGAGGTCAACCGGGCGCCCTCCCTCGACGCCATGGCCCGCAGCTGGATCAGGCGCAACGGAGGCCCGAAGGTGCAGGTGCGCCAGGACGACGCGATCGCCGGCGGCAAGTACAGCGCCTGGCACGTCCTGGACACCACCTCCGACCCCGTGCAGGAGAAGCACACCTTCGGCATCCTGTTCCTGGACTCCGCCTGGCTGATCGAGATCACGATCTACGAGGACGGCACCCCGGAGCCGCTCACCGACGAGGAGGCCGAGGGCGTGATCGCCACCCTCCTCGGGACCTTCAAGACCGACCTCGACTAGCGGCTCCGGGAGGACCTCTAGCTCGGCACGGCCACCGACAGGCCGGACAGCCCGGAGCTCGGGATGTCGATGCGCCGCACGGTCCCGTCCAGGCCGAGTCGCATCATGAAGCCGTCCTCGCCGGTGAAGAGCCGGACCACGAGCGCGTCGTCGGCCTCCCAGGCGACCTGGGTCCAGAACCCGCCGACGGTGCGCGGCGGCAGGGCGGCCTCGTAGGTGACGACCTCCTCGCCGGTGGCCGCGTCGAGCACCGTGATGGTCGGCGAGCCGTACCCGTCCGCCTCCGGGTCGAACCCGATGACGTACCGACCCCCGGGGCTGAACGGACCGAGCGCGTGGTCGCACGTCTCCCACAGCGGGGTGCCGGTGTCGGCCACGCCCTGGACGACGGCGGAGCAGGCCCGGTCGTCGCCCACCACGAGGCCGGCGACGACACCGCCCGTGGGGGACGCCGAGCGTCCCTCGATCGGCCCCGGTAGTGCGCCGGGGGAGTCACCGCCGCCGACGAAGGTGGAGACGAGCCCCGTGCCGTTGCTCTGGGTCACGGCGACGTCGACGTCCGACACGAACCCGATCGGTGCGACCTCGTGGTCCTCGGGGCCGGGCGGGAACTCCAGGTGGTCCGACACCGGGCCGCCCGCGGCGTCGGCCAGCTTGACCCGCCAGCGCGTGCCGTCGTACTCCGACCATGCCACGCGCGAGCCGTCCGGGCTGACCACGAGCCCTCCGGTGGGGACCGGCCCGTCCTCGACCTCGAGGTCGGAGGTGAGGATCTCGAGGGTGTGCCACGGCACCCCGGGCTCGTCGTTGACGGCGACGCCGATCCAGCCGTCGCCATAGGGGGTGAGCTCGTCGTAGACCCTCGGCAGGTCGATCGTGCCGTCGGGCGTGATGAGGCGCGGGCCGTCCATGTCCATCAGCGGGACGGTGGTGCGGTCGGTCGTCGCCGCGCTGCGCGCGTCCACGACGACCGTCCCCGACGCGACCGTGGGTGCCGGGGTGTTCGTCGCGGGAGGGACGTCGCCGCGCTGCGCGGGGCTGCCCAGGCCGATCCCGACCGGGACGGCGACGGCGAGTGCCGCGGCGACGGCCGCGCCGGCGACGGCACGGCGGCGGCGCCGGATGCGCCCGGCGCGTCGGCGTACGTCGGTCACCGTGAGCGGCGCGTGCTGCAGGGGGTCGACGCGGCGGTGCAGGGCGTCGTGGAGCCGGTCCTCGAGGGGCGTGTGGTTCATCGCGCATCGTCTCCGGACTCGTGGTGGTGGGGGCCGTTCGGGTCGAGCGACCGGGGGGCGCGGGCGCGCAGCCCGGCGAGGGCGCGGCTGGCCTGCGACTTGACCGTCCCGACCGAGATCCCGAGCACGTCGGCGATCTCGGCCTCGCTGAGCTGCTCGTAGTAGCGCAGCACGACGACCGAGCGCTGCTTGGGCGGCAGAGTCTGCACGAACGACCAGAGCACGCCGCCCATGCCGTCGTCGTACTCGTCGTGGACGCCCGTGTCGGGCATCGTGTCGGTGGAGTGCTCGCGGCGCTTCCACGCCCGGCGCCACAGGGAGTTGTGCTCGTTGACCATGACGCGGCGGACGTAGCCGTCGAGGGCGCCGCGGTCGCGCACCTTGTCCCAGGAGAGGTAGAGCTTGGCGAAGGCGCTCTGCAGGAGGTCCTCGGCGCCGGCGTGGTCGCCGACGAGGAGGTACGCCGTCCGGTACAGGGCGGCCTGGCGCGCGGACATGTACGCCGAGAACTCCGCGTCCTTGTCGGCCCGGCGGTCCTGCGCACCCATGTCGACGAGTGTCGTGCTCACCCTTCACCCCCGTTCGTGTTTCGTGCGGTGTGTCCCGGTCATCGGTCGCCCGGACTGCACTGAGGACGCCGTCGGGCCGGGCGGGGTTGCATCTGTTTGGTGCCGGTTGGAAGGCTCGCCCGGAAGGGGTCACCCGCACTCCCTCGACACAGGAGGCAATCGATGCAGCAGGTCAAGGCCGTCGTCGCGCTCGCCAAGGGCGAGCCGGTGCAGCTCACCACCATCAACGTGCCGGACCCGGGTCCGGGTGAGGCGGTGGTGAAGGTGCAGGCCTGCGGGGTCTGCCACACCGACCTGCACTACCGCGAGGGCGGGATCAACGACGACTTCCCGTTCCTGCTCGGCCACGAGGCCGCCGGCGTGGTCGAGTCGGTCGGGCCGGACGTCACCGGGCTCGAGCCGGGCGACTTCGTCGTGCTCAACTGGCGCGCGGTGTGCGGTGACTGCCGCGCCTGCAACCGGGGCGAGCCGTGGTACTGCTTCGCCACCCACAACGCCACGCAGAAGATGACGCTGGCCGAGGGCGACCTCGCCGGCACGGAGCTCTCCCCGGCGCTCGGGATCGGTGCGTTCGCGGAGAAGACCCTCGTCGCGGCCGGGCAGTGCACCAAGGTCGACCCGTCGGCGCGCGCCGCCGCCGTCGGCCTCCTCGGCTGCGGGGTGATGGCCGGTCTCGGCGCCGCCATCAACACCGGCAACGTCGGTCGCGGCTCGACCGTCGCGGTCATCGGCTGCGGCGGTGTCGGCGCGGCCGCCATCGCCGGCGCCGCACTGGCCGGCGCGGCGAAGATCATCGCGGTCGACATCGACGACCGGAAGCTCGAGACCGCCCGCTCGCTCGGGGCGACCCACACCGTCAACTCCTCCGAGGTCGACGCGGTCGAGGCGATCCGCGGGCTGACGCCGCCGGCGGACGGCACCGGCCACGAGGGCGGCGCCGACGTCGTCATCGACGCGGTCGGGCGGCCGGAGACGTGGAAGCAGGCCTTCTACGCCCGCGACCTGGCCGGCACGGTCGTGCTGGTCGGCGTGCCCACCCCGGACATGAAGGTGCCCGACATCCCGCTGATCGACGTCTTCGGTCGCGGCGGGTCGCTGAAGTCGTCCTGGTACGGCGACTGCCTCCCCTCGCGTGACTTCCCGATGCTCGTCGACCTCTACCAGCAGGGCCGGCTCGACCTGGACGCGTTCGTCACCGAGGAGATCGCGATCTCCGACGTGGAGGCGGCCTTCGAGAAGATGCACCACGGGGACGTGCTCCGCTCGGTGGTGGTCCTGTGAGCGTGCGGGTGGACCACGCCGTCGTGTCGGGGACGTTCAGCCTCGACGGGGAGACCTACGACGTCGACAACAACGTGTGGGTGGTCGGGGACGACGAGCAGTGCCTCGTCATCGACGCACCCCACGACGTCGACGCGATCCTCGAGGTCGTCGCCGGCCGCACGGTGAAGGCGATCGTGTGCACCCATGCCCACGACGACCACGTCCGTGTCGCTCCGGCCCTGCGGATCGCCACCGGCGCACCGATCCTGCTCCACCCGGACGACCGGCCCCTCTGGGAGCTGACCCACGGAGGTGACGAGGAGGGTGCCGAGCTCTGGGACGTGGACCTCTCGGACGGGCAGTCGCTCACCATCGGCGGCGCAGCGGTGACCGTGATCCACACCCCGGGCCACGCCCCGGGCGCCGTGTGCCTCTACGTCCACGACCTCGGCTGCGTGTTCACCGGCGACACCCTGTTCGAGGGCGGGCCGGGCGCGACGGGACGCTCCTACAGCGACGCCGACCTCATCAAGGAGTCGATCCGCTCGCGGCTCCTCGACCTCCCGGACGAGACGGTCGTGCACACCGGCCACGGGCCCGACACCACGATCGGGGCCGAGAGGGCCAACGTCTGACCGCATGCGGGCGTCGCCGGGCAGCCGTCCGGCGGTCGCTCCGCGCCGTGTCAGGCGGTCAGCAGGCCGCCGGGAGGACGTGGCGGCGTCGGTCGGCCCGGACGGGCGGCGAGAGCCAGCCGACGCCGCTCCTCGCGCACCTCGTCGAGGTGGTGCGCCTCGGCGACCAGCTGGTGGTGCGCAGGGTGGTCGACCGGGGTGCCGCGCACCTGGCGCAGGACGTGCTTCCAGGTGCGGTGGTAGCGCACGTACGGCACCTGCCACCGTCTCGACCGCGCCCGCCAGCGGAGGTGCTGGCCCGTCATCATGGCGTCGCGCGGCACCCACCACCCCGTGACCACCAGGTCCACGTGGGCGGGGTAGCGGCGCTTGGCCCGGTCGCGACCGCCGTCGTCGCGCATCGGCTCGACCAGCGCGCCGGTCTCGCGGTGGCGGAGGTCGATCCGCACCTTGGCCAACCGCAGCATCTCCACCACGATGGCGGCCCGAGGACTCGTCCGCCTCGTCTCCCACCTGGCCACCTGCGACTGCGAGATCCCGAGGAGCGCGGCCAGCCCCCGCTGGGACACGTCCAGGATCCGCCGGACCCGCCGCACCAGCCCCGGGATCCCGCCGTCGAACGGACCCATCAGGTAGACGTCGACCTCGGCGTCCGTCCACTCCGCCATCTCCTCCGGATCGACCCGCTCCTGCGTGATCGCCATGCCTGCCTCCCGTGTGATCGGTGTCGTCCTCCGATCCCACTCCGCCGCACCGACAACCCGTCGTCCCTCCTCCACAGCCCCGCGTCCTCCACAGCCTCGCCGGGTGGTGCGGGGCCATTCCCATCCTCAGCGGCGGGGCGGTCCACCCACGTCCCCTCGGTCACTGGCACCTGAGTCGCCCAGCGACTCAGCTGCAAGCGGAGGCGGCGGTCCGGCCGACCTCGTCGCGTCGGGCACCTGAGTCGCCCAGCGACTCAGCTCCCATATCCGGTGGGGCCGGGGGAACCGGAGGCAGGGAAGTCGGAGCCAGGGGAAATCGGAGGCGGGGCGGCGGAGGGCGGGGCTACGGTCGGGGGATGAGCAGCGACGCGTTCGTGCCTGCCGACTTCGAGCCGCCTCGGTCGCTGGTGACCGACGACTTCCGGCTCGAGCCGCTCGGGCCGCGGCACAACGACTCCGACCTCGCCGCCTGGTCGTCCAGCATCGACCACATCCGCGCCACTCCCGGCTACCCGGACGGCGGCTGGCCGCCCCCGGGCGGGATGTCGCCGGAGGACAACCTCGCCGACCTGACCCGGCACGCGGCCGACTTCGAGGCGCGGCGCGGATTCACGTTCACCGTCCTCGACCCGCGCAGCGACGACGTCATCGGGTGCGTCTACCTCTACCCGAGCCGGTCGGCCGAGCACGACGTGGAGGTCCAGTCGTGGGTCACGCAGGACCGCAGCGACCTGGACGGCCCGCTGGCCGACGCGGTCGCGGGCTGGCTGGCGACCGCGTGGCCGTGGGAGCGGCCGGACCGGCGCGGACGGTGAGGCGGGGGTCCGGGGCACCGTGCCACGATGAGCCGGTGCGACGCAGGCGGGGGACCGGAAGGACCGGAAGGACCGGAAGGACCGCGCTCGCGTCCCTCGCGCTCGTCGCCTCGCTCACCGCCTGCCAGGGCGAGGACGGCGACGGCGAGGAGCCCGCACCGGACGAGGCGGCCGCCAGTGCGACCCCGACCGTGCCACCCACCCCGTCGGAGGAGCTCGGGCTCGTCGAGGGCTGGGGACCGGACCGGGCGGAGCTCGACCGGGCGGCGGAGGCCGTGCGCCGGATGAGGCTCCCCGCGCTGGCGGGCCAGGTCATCGTGGCGGAGTGGTCCGGGACGGCGGCACCCGTCGACCTGGTGCGCAGGCTGCACCTCGGCGGCGTGATCGCCTTCGACTCCAACGTCGTCTCCGCCGAGCAGGTCCGGGCGGTCAACACCCGGCTCACTCGCCGGGTGGGCCGGAGGTGGCCGCTGTTCCTCGGGGTCGACCAGGAGGGTGGCGTGGTCGAGCGGCTGCGGGGCGCCGCGACCCGCTTCCCCACGTTCATGAGCGCGGGCGCCGCCGGTGACGTGGCGCTGACCGAGCGGGCCTACGCCGCCAGCGGCGCCGAGCTCCGCGGCCTCGGCTTCACCGTCGACTTCGCTCCCGACGCCGACGTGACGTCCGGGCCCGGCGACCCCACCATCGGGTCCCGGGCCGCGTCGTCGTACCCCAGCACGGTCGCCGAGCACGTCGTCGCCGCGGCGACCGGGTTCGCCGCCTCCGGGGTGCTGCCCGTCGTGAAGCACTTCCCGGGCCACGGCTCGGTCCCGGGCGACAGCCACCTGACCCTGCCGGTGCAGGCGAAGTCCCGCAAGGAGCTGGAGGCGACCGACCTCGTCCCCTTCCGCAGCGCCGTCGAGGCGGGGTTGCCCGCGGTGATGATCGGCCACCTCGACGTCCGGGCGATCGACCCGGGCGTCCCCTCGTCGCTCTCCCGCAAGGTCGTCACCGGGCTGTTGCGACAGGAGCTCGGCTTCGGCGGCCTGGTCGTCACCGACGCGCTGGACATGGCCGGCGTCACGCGGGGCCGCGACCCGGGACGGGTGGCGGTGCAGGCTCTGCGGGCCGGCTCCGACGTCCTGCTGATGCCTCCGGCGCCGGCCGTCGCCCGTGCCGCCGTGGTCCGGGCGGTGCGCTCCGGAGCGCTGCCGCGCCGGCGCCTCGAGCAGGCCGCGGCGCGCCAGGTCGCGCTGCTCACGCACCTCGACGGCCGGGCGGGAGCACCCGTCGGCTCGGCACGCGGGGCCTCGCGCAGCCTGTCGGCCGCCGCCGTGACGATGGTCGCCGGCGAGTGCGCCGGGCGGCTGGTCGGGGACCAGGTCCACGCCTACGGCGACCCGGGCGCGGTCGCGGCCTTCGCCGCCGCGGCCGGGCGGGCGGGTCTCGGGGTCCTGCTGCGCAAGGCCACCCCGACCCGGCTCGCACGAGCCGTGCCCGAGCCCGAGCGCCGCAAGGGGGAGCGCCGCAAGGCGTACCAGAAGCGCAAGCGTGCCTGGCGGAGGGCCGAGGCCCGGCGCGAGGAGCGGCTCGCCGCCTGGGTGGCCCGCGAGGACGCCCGCCTCGCCGCCGGTACGCCGGTCGGGTTCACCGGCTTCCACGACGCGCCCGTCGACGGGGACGTCGCCGTCGCGACGGACAGTCCCTGGGTCCTGGGCCGGGTGTCGGCGCCCACCCGCATCGCGACCTACGGCGACACCCCGGCGGCGATGGACGTCCTGGTCGAGGTGCTGCTCGGCCGGGCGCCGGCTCCGGGGCGGCTCCCCGTGCGGGTCGGCGGCGTCGAGCGCAGCGGCTGCCGCTCCTAGAACGGTTCCACGAGCAGCGCCGTGCCGTGCCCGGCGGCCCGGGTCAGCACCAGCGTCGCCTCGTCGTCGCCCCGGAGCGCCAGCCGCTTGCGCAGCTCCTCCGGCACGACCTGGACGCCCCGCTTCTTGATCGTGAGCCGGCCGATGCCGCGCTCGTGCAGGGCGGCCTTGAGCTGCTTCTCCCGGTAGGGGAGGTGCTCGCGCACGCGGTAGCCGCGGGCGAACGGCGTCCGGAACGACTGGTCGCTCGTCACGTAGGCGATGTGCGGGTCGACGAGCCCGCCCCCGACGCCTGCGGCGACGGCCGTGACCAGGCCGGCCCGGATGACCGCGCCGTCCGGCTCGTAGAGGAAGGCACCCACCTCGCGCACGTCGGACCCCGCCTCGCCCGGGGCCGGGACGTCCTCGTCGGTGAGCGTGGCCAGCCCGCCGTCACCGATCACCGTGGCACGCCGGTCGGTCGTGGAGAGGTCGGGCGACCACAGGACCGCCTCCTTGACCTCGCCGCCGTCGCTGACCCACTCCGCCTCGACGCCCGGCGGCACGAGGTCGTGGCCGATGCCGGGAGCGACCTTGACCAGCGAGCGCCGGGCCAGCAGGTCCAGCACCCACGGCCACGGCGGGGTCCAGCCCTCCACGTCAAAGACGCGTCCGCGACCGCCGCGGCGGGCCGGGTCGGCGAAGGCCGCGTCGAAGCCGGACGGGTCGACCGTGGTGGCGTCGCCGGCCTGCACCGCCCCCGGCAGCCCGAGGGCGGCGAGGTTGGCCCGGGCCATCGCGGCCCGGACCGGGTCCTGGTCGACCCCGGCGGCGATCAGCCCGGCGCGCGCGAACGCGAGCAGGTCGCCGCCGATCCCGCAGCCGAGGTCGATGACGCTGCCGCCCGGGACCGCCGCCGCGAGTCGCGCGGCGCGGTGGTCCGCGACCCGCGCCCGCGTGGCCTGCTCGAGCGCGTCGGGGGTGAAGAACATCAGTCGGGCGTCGTCGCCGAACTTGGCGACGCCCCGCTCGCGCAGCTGGGCCTGGGTCGTCGCCGCGGCAGCCTTCTCCGCGTCGGGCTCGAGACGGCGTACGACGCTCGCGACCCGCACCGGGTCGCCGGGGTGGTCCGACCAGGCCTGGGCAGCGTGGACCAGCAGGCGCCCACCCTCGGTCGTCTGCAGCCACGCCAGCGTCTCGATCTCCACGAGAGCATCCTGTCAGGCGGCGGTGACCGGGCTGCGCTAGCACTCGGTTGGGCAGAGTGCTAGCGTCTGCGTTGGCACTCTCACCCTGAGAGCGCCAACGCTCGTGAGCCTGGCACGACCCCCGCGACGGCGTGCCGCCCCGGACCGCGAGCCCACGTCCTGGGAGCCCAGAGATGGTCTCCTGAAGAATCTCGTGAAGAGAAAGTGGAGGTTGATCCGAAGTGTCGGTCAACATCAAGCCCCTCGAGGACCGCATCGTCGTCCAGACGCTCGAAGCCGAGCAGACCACCGCCTCCGGCCTGGTCATCCCGGACACCGCCAAGGAGAAGCCCCAGGAGGGCGAGGTCGTGGCGATCGGTCCCGGTCGCGTCGACGACAACGGCAACCGCGTCCCGATCGACGTCGCGGTGGGTGACAAGGTCATCTACAGCAAGTACGGCGGCACCGAGGTCAAGTACGCCGGCCAGGAGTACCTCATCCTGAGCGCGCGCGACATCCTCGCGGTCGTTTCCTGATCCTCCTTCGCCCGGCACGTCATGGCGGCCGGTCGCCCGCGCGACCGCCGGCCATGACGTCCGGGCGAAACCCTTTGAACCCTTCCTAGGAGCACACAGATGCCCAAGATCCTGGAGTTCGACGAGAACGCCCGCCGCGCCCTCGAGCGTGGCGTCGACGCCCTCGCCAACGCCGTCAAGGTGACGCTCGGCCCGAAGGGTCGCTACGTCGTCCTCGACAAGAAGTGGGGCGCCCCCACCATCACCAACGACGGCGTGACCGTCGCCCGCGAGGTCGAGCTCGACGACCCGTTCGAGAACCTCGGTGCCCAGCTCACCAAGGAGGTGGCCACCAAGACCAACGACATCGCCGGTGACGGCACCACCACCGCCACGGTGCTGGCCCAGGCCATGGTCCACGAGGGCCTGCGTGCCGTCGCGGCCGGCGCCAACCCGATGGGGCTCAAGCGCGGCATGGACGCCGCGGCCGAGGCCGTCGGCGACGCGCTGCGCGAGGCCGCCCGTGAGGTCGAGTCGCGCGAGGACATGGCCTCGGTGGCCACGATCTCCAGCCGCGACAGCCACATCGGCGACCTGCTCGCCGAGGCCTTCGACAAGGTCGGCAAGGACGGCGTGATCACGGTCGAGGAGTCCAACACCATGGGCACCGAGCTCGAGTTCACCGAGGGCATGCAGTTCGACAAGGGCTACATCTCGGCGTACTTCGTCACCGACCCGGAGTCGATGGAGACCGTCCTCGACGACCCCTACATCCTGCTCCACCAGGGCAAGATCTCCTCGATCCAGGAGCTCCTGCCGGTGCTGGAGAAGGTCATCGCCACCGGCAAGCCGCTCTTCATCCTCGCCGAGGACGTCGAGGGCGAGGCGCTGTCGACGCTGGTCGTCAACAAGATCCGCGGCACCTTCAACGTCGCCGCGGTCAAGAGCCCGGCGTTCGGTGACCGCCGCAAGGCGATGATGCAGGACATCGCGACCCTCACCGGCGGCCAGGTCGTCGCCCCCGAGGTCGGCCTCAAGCTCGACCAGGTGGGCCTCGAGGTGCTCGGCCAGGCGCGTCGCGTGGTGATCACCAAGGACACCACCACGATCGTCGACGGTGCCGGCGACGCCGCTGCCGTCGAGGGCCGCGTCAACCAGATCAAGGCCGAGATCGAGAACACCGACTCCGACTGGGACCGCGAGAAGCTCCAGGAGCGCCTCGCCAAGCTCGCCGGCGGCGTGTGCGTGATCAAGGTCGGCGCCGCCACCGAGGTGGAGCTGAAGGAGAAGAAGCACCGCATCGAGGACGCCGTCTCCGCGACGCGCGCCGCGATCGAGGAGGGCATCGTCCCCGGCGGCGGCTCGGCGCTCATCCACGCCGTCTCCGTGCTCGACGACAACCTCGGCCTCACCGGTGACGAGGCCGCCGGCGTCCGCGTGGTCCGCAAGGCGGCCGACGAGCCGCTGCGCTGGATCGCCGAGAACGGCGGCGAGAACGGCTACGTCGTGACCGCCAAGGTCCGCGAGCTCGGCGTCGGCAACGGCTACAACGCCGCGACCGAGGAGTACGGCGACCTGGTGGCCCAGGGCGTCCTCGACCCGGTCAAGGTCACCCGCTCGGCGCTGGTCAACGCGACCTCCATCGCGGCCATGCTGCTCACGACCGAGACGCTGGTCGTGGACAAGCCCGAGGAGGAGGAGCCCGCGGCCGCCGGTCACGGGCACGGCCACGGTCACTGACCCCGGTCACTGATCCCTGCGAGCCCCGGAACCCGGCCACGACGGCCGGTTCCGGGGCTCGTGCGTTCCTGCTTGAAGCTCGCCCGGGCGGGCCCCTAGGGTCGGAGCGCCGCACGCCCCGGGAGGACCCATGGCCGACATCGTCTGGCGCGACGACTTCGACGGCCCGGTCGGAGCCGCACCCGACCCGTCGGTCTGGCGTCACGAGACCGGTGCCGGCGGGTGGGGCAACGACGAGCTCCAGCGCTACACCGACTCCCGCGACAACGCCGCCCTCGACGGCGCGGGCCACCTGGTGATCACCGCCCGCCGCGAGCCGGACGGCTCCTTCACCTCCGCCCGCCTCGTCACGCAGGGCCCGCTCGAGGTGCGCCACGGCAGGGTCGAGGCACGCATCCGCGTCCCGAGCGGGCGCGGCGTCTGGCCCGCCTTCTGGATGCTCGGCGCAGCGCTCGGCCCGGTGCCGTGGCCCGACTGCGGCGAGATCGACGTCATGGAGGTCCTGGGCCACGAGCCGCACGTCGTGCACGGCACGGTGCACGGTCCGGGCTACGCCGGTGCGTCCGGCATCACCGCCAGCCACGCGCACGACGCCTCGCTCGCGGACGCGTTCCACGTGTACGCCGTCGACTGGGCGCCCGGACGGATCACGTGGTCGGTGGACGGCACCTCCTACCACCAGGTCACCCGCGACGGCGTCGGGGCGGACCGCTGGGTCTTCGACCAGCCGTTCTTCCTCCTGCTCAACGTCGCTGTCGGCGGCGGCTGGCCCGGTGCCCCCGACGCGTCGACCGCGTTCCCGCAGCAGATGGTCGTCGACCACGTCCGGGTCCACGGCCGTCCCTGAGGGACCCCGTCAGCGGATCACCTCGCCGAGGTGCACGGTCGCGCCGCTGCGCCCGAACATCGGCACCTTCCGCCCGGCGGGCTCGGTCCACATGAGCTGGTCGCCCGGCGTCGGGCCGGCTCCCACGACCCACGACGAGGTCCCCTCGGACAGCCGCAGCAGCCGCCCCCGGTCGAAGTCGTAGACGTAGGCGCCGCCGGTCGCCCGGTCGTACGCCATCAGGCTGAGGAAGTCCCCGCCGCCGACCAGCAGACCCCCCTCGACGCCGTCGTCCTGGACCGTGACGACCTGCTCGCCGTCGGTGGTGACGACCTGCACCCGGTCGTCGCGGACCCCGTCGTCGTAGGTGCCGCAGTACTGCGACATCGCGATCCGCCCGCCCTCGGCGTCGAAGCCGAGGAGGTTGCACCGCTCCCCGAGGCGCGGGTCGAAGGAGGTCACCTCGCCGGTGCCGAGGTCTTGGACGTGGACGTCGCCGGCGGCACCGTTGGAGGAGTCGGTCCACACCAGGAGGTCGTCGTCGAAGTCGAACGCCCCCACCTGCTTGCCCTCGTCGCGCACGTCGGCCGGGTCGGTGAGCGACATCGACCACAGCTGCCGCACGTCGCCCTCGGCGTCGGCGTCGTCGGCCTCGCCGTCGGGACCCATGGGCCAGCCGCCCTCGGGGACGTCCCCCGGGTCGGTGACGAGCGCGGTGTAGGCCCGGCCGTCGGGGCCGATCGACACGTGGGACGGGCTGTCGGAGGCCGGCAGGCCCGGCCACGAGATCGTGCGCCACGTGCGCGTGCCGCGGTCGAAGACGTCGAGGGCGGGCCGGCGCAGCAGGCCGTCGCCCCCGGCCGCCTCGTACCGCATCAGCACGAGGCGCTCGGTGCCGAGCTCGACCGCCCACCACTGCTCGTCGGGGGCGGGCGGCTGGGGCAGCCAGTCCTCCTCCCCGGTCGCCGGGTCCATCAGGGCCAGGCGCTGCTCGGGGCGCGTCATCGTCTGGCCCTGGCGGAACAGCACCAGGCCGTCGTCGGTGACGCCGTCGAAGTAGTCGCCGTTGTCGGACTCGAGGTCCTCGTTGGTGTACGACGCCAGCTCGCGGTAGTCGGTGCCCTCGGCGGCCGGCCGCGCCTCGGCCAGCCGGATCGTCGGCCCGTCCGGGCGCGGGACTCCGGCGGCGGCCAGGTCGGCCGGCGCCGGGTTCCACCAGGACATCGACGCCACCCCGATCGCGCCCGCGGCGAGGGCCGTGCCGCCGACGGTCGCGGCGCGGCGCAGCCGCACGCGGCGGCGACCGGCCCGCAGCACCTGGGCCAGGTCGCCCGACTCGTGCGGCGGCCGGTCGGTCGCCTCGCGCAGCACGTCACGCAGCTCGTTCACCATGAGACCGCTCCCTCGGTCGGCTCGCCGGACGGCGAGTCCTCGAACGTGGACCGGAGCGAGAACAGCGCGCGCGAGGTCTGGCTCTTCACCGTGCCCTCCGTGCAGCCCAGCAGCGCGGCGGTGTCGGCGACGGTGAGGTCCTCGAAGTACCGCAGCACCACGCACGCGCGCTGGCGCGGCGGCAGCCCCGCGAGCGCGGCCATCAGCGCCTCCCGCGTCACCACGGCGTGCGCGACGTCCTCGTCCGAGGCGAGCGTGGGGTCCGCCTCGGTCGGGGTCTCGGTGCTGGACCGCCGCCGCACGTGGTCGAGGTAGGCGCTGACGACGGCCTTGCGGGCGTACGCCGCCTCGCCGCCGCGACGCACCAGCCGCGGCCACCGGACGTACACCCGGACCAGGCCCTCCTGCACGAAGTCCGAGGCCTGGTCCCAGTCGCCGCACAGCAGGTACGCCGTGCGCCGCAGCCGGTCGCGGACGGATGCGGCGAACTCGACGAACGCCGCCTCGTCACGCACTGTTCTGCTCCATGCCTGTCCGAACGCAGTGAGGTGGGCACGAGGTTGCACGCGACAGCATCATCGCCCCCAGATGGTGCGGTAGGGCGTGCTGCAGTCGACGTCCAGGTCGATCGGCTCGACCGAGTTGA
>JAYSEC010000067.1:9472-15433 GCA_041914085.1 Nocardioides sp. | reverse complement strand
CACCACGAGAAGCTCCGGATCGCCGCCGAGGGCTGGCACGCGCCGCTCGACCTGGTGGACGGCGCGGCGCGGGTCTACGACCCGATCGTGCTCGGCGAGCAGGGCGAGGACCTCTACGGCTGCTTCCTGAAGGACTACCAGCCGGCCCCCTGGTGACGGGCGGGGCTCAGACCTCGAGCCAGGCGAGCACCGCCAGCACCCGGCGGTTGTCGTCGGGCGCGACCGGCAGGTCGAGCTTGGTGAAGATGCTGTTGGCGTGCTTGTCGACGGCCTTCGGCGTGATGAACAGGCGTGCGGCGATGGCGGCGTTGGACCGGCCCTCGGCCATCAGCGCCAGCACCTCGCGCTCACGCTCGGAGAGCCGGTCGACCGCACGCGCCCGGGGGCGCGCCATGATCGTGGAGACCACCTCGGCGTCCAGCACGGTGCCGCCGCCCGCCACGCGTCGTACGGCGTCGACGAACTCGCGGATGTCACCGACCCGGTCCTTGAGCAGGTAGCCGACCGCCCCGCCGCCGTCGGCGAGCAGCTCGCGGGCGTAGAGGTGCTCGACCCACTGCGAGAGCACCACCACCGGGAAACCGGGGCGTGCGGCGCGGCAGGCGATCGCGGCCCGCAGCCCCTCGTCGGTGAGGCTGGGCGGGAGCCGTACGTCGAGGATGGCCGCGTCGGCGTCCGGGTCGGCCAGCGCGGCCTCGAGGTCGGGCGCGTTGTCGACGGCGTGGAGGATCGTGAAGTCGTGGGCCAGGAGGATCCGGGTCAGCCCGTCGCGGAGGAGGGCGTTGTCCTCGGCGAGGACGACTCGCACGGCACCTCCAGCGTGACCAGGGTGGGACCACCCGCGGGGCTCGAGACTCTCACGCTGCCGTCGAGGGCCGCCAGCCGCCGCGCCACGCCGCGCAGGCCGGTGCCGCCGGAGGGGTCGGCGCCGCCGCGACCGTCGTCGCCGACCACGACGACCAGCAGGTCGCCGCGCCGGTCCAGCTCGACCCACGCGTGCTCGGCCCCCGCGTGCTTGGTCACGTTGGCCAGGCACTCCAGCACCGCGAAGTAGGCCGCGGTCTCGACCGGGGCCGAGGGGCGCTCGGGCAGCTCGCCGGTCACGGTGACCGGCACCGCGAGGTCGAGGGCGAGCGCCTGCACCGCGCCGGCCAGGCCGCGGTCGGCCAGCACGGGCGGGTGGATGCCGCGGACCACGTCGCGGATGTCGCCGAGGGCGGCACCGGTGGTCGTCGACGCCTCGGCGATCAGCTCGCGGGCGGCGCCCGGGTCGCTGTCCATCAGCTCGCGCGCCAGGCCGAGGTTCATCTGGAGCGCGACCAGCCGCGCCTGGGCGCCGTCGTGCAGGTCGCGCTCGATGCGGCGCAGCTCGGCCGCGGAGTCCTCGACCGTCTCGGCGCGGGTCTCGGTGAGCACCTGGACGCGCTCCTCGAGGAGCTCGTGGCTGCCGCGGCTCAGCAGGCGGGCGTCGGCCACCGCGCGCAGCCGCATCAGCTGCGGAGTGGCGTACCACCAGAGCACGAGGGTGACGATGCCGACCATCAGCAGCACCACGACCAGGGACACCGCGAGCCCGACGCTGGCCGAGACGAACGCCCAGGCCAGCTCGCGCCAGGTCATCGGGTCGCGACCCCAGGTGGCCAGCCTGGACAGCAGCGGCAGGTCGTCGTCCGGCAGGCGGTCGGCCGGCACGGGGTGGCCGAGGGTCGCGGCCGCCATGGCCCGGTGGCGATCGGCGATCCAGCGCAGCAGGGGCAGCCCGACCAGCAGGACCGGGATGCCGATGACCAGCAGGGCGGTGCCTCCCCCGACGGCGACGAGGGTGGCCGCGACGATCGTCGGCACGGCCAGCGCCACCTGCGCGAGGGCGTGGCCGGTCAGCCGGAGGGTGCTCGGTCGCTGGGCCATGGCTCCATCCTGACCGATCGCCGCCCACCGGTCGGTGGGGTTTTCCCCACCTCCGACCGGGAGGTGCCACCCCTGCCGTGGGCGCGCGTCACCGCAACCGTGGAGCCGTACCGAGAACCCACACCGAACGGAGCACGGCCATGGCTGCCGACCTGATCACCCGGATCCCCCAGCGGGCCGCGCGCTGGAGCGCCGAGCACCCCTGGCGCGCGATCCTCACCTGGCTCGTCCTGGTCGCGGCGGCGACCAGCCTGGCCTTCCTGGTCCCCACGCACGAGGCGGAGCCCGCCGACTACCGCATCGGCCAGTCCGGTCGCGCGGAGGCGATGGCGGAGCGAGCCGGGCTCGACGCCCCCGACACCGAGGTCGTCCTGCTCAGCGGCGACCGGGCGGCGGTGCCCGGCGCCGCGCGCGAGGTCGCCCGCCGCATGGCCGACGTCGAGGGGGTCGGCGGGGTGTCGCCACCGGTGTGGAACGACGACCGCACGGCGATGCTCGTCTCGGTGGCGCTCACCGACGGGGCCGACGACGTCGCCCCGCTCACCGAGGTGACCGACGCCGTCGCCGCCGAGCACCCGGAGCTCACCGTGCGCCAGACGGGCGGGCTCAGCCTGGACGAGGCGATCAACGACCAGGTCGCCGACGACCTCGCCTCGGCCGAGGTGATCAGCCTGCCGGTGACGCTGGTGCTGATGCTGCTGGCGTTCGGGGCGCTGATCGCCGCCGGCCTCCCGGTGCTGCTGGCGCTCGGCAGCGTCGCGGCCACGATGGGCATCTCCGCGGTCGTCTCCCACGTCGTACCGGCCGAGCCGACCGTCGGCTCGATGATCGTGCTGATCGGCATGGCGGTCGGTGTGGACTACTCGCTGTTCTACCTCAAGCGCGAGCGCGAGGAGCGCGCCCGCGGACGCAGCACGCTCGATGCCGTCGAGATCGCCGCCCAGACGTCCGGGCACTCGATCCTGGTCTCGGGCTTCGCCGTGGCGGCGGCCATGTCCGGTCTCTTCCTGGTCGACTTCGTCACCTTCACCTCCCTCGCCATGGGCGCGATCATCGTGGTCGCGGTCGCGGTGGTCGGCTCGATCACCGTGCTGCCCGCCCTCCTGGTCAGGCTCGGCCGGTGGGTCGACCGGCCGCGGGTGCCGCTGCTGTGGCGCGTCAACCGCCGCATCGGCGCGGGCGGGATCAGCCGCCGCATCCTGGCCCCGGTCGTACGACGCCCCGGGCTGGCGCTGGCCGGCTCGGTCGCCGCCGCGACGGCCCTGGCCGTGCCGGCGCTCGGCATGACGATGCACGCCGCCAACCTCGAGACGCTGCCCACGGAGATCCCGGCCGTGCAGACGATGCGGGACGTCGCGGACGCCTTCCCCGGCGAGGGCACCACGGTCACGGTGCTCGCCGAGGGCCCGGGGTCGGCCGCCGCCCTGCGCGACCTGGCCTCGGACGCGACCGACGACGGTGCCTTCGCCGCCGTACCGGACGGGCTCGCCACCTCGGCGGACGGCGGCGCCTCGTCCCTCACCCTCGCCCTGCCCTGGCCCGACTCCGACGACCAGACCATCGAGGCGATCACCGACCTGCGGGAGTCGACCGCGCCGGCAGCGCTGGAGGGCCTCGAGTGGGCCGTCGGCGGGGACGCCGCGTCCAACCTGGACTTCGACCAGCACCTCTCGGACTGGATGCCGGCGGTGATCGGGTTCGTCCTGCTGCTCACGCTGGTCATGATGGGCGTGGCGTTCCGCAGCGTGCCGCTGGCGCTGGTGTCGACCGCGCTCAACCTGGTGTCGGTCGGCGTGGCGTTCGGCGTGCTCACCCTCGTCTTCCAGCACGGCTGGCTCGAGGGCGCGCTCGGCTTCACCAGCCCGGGGTTCGTGATCGACTGGATCCCGCTCTTCGTGCTCGTGGTGCTCGTCGGGCTGTCGATGGACTACCACGTCTTCGTGACGGGGCGGATCCGTGAGCTGGTCGGGCGCGGGCTGCCGACGCGGCTCGCGGTCGAGCGCGGCATCCGCGACAGCGCCTCGGTCGTCACCAGTGCCGCGGCGGTGATGGTCTCGGTGTTCGCGATCTTCGCGACGCTGAGCATGCTGGAGATGAAGATGATGGGCGTCGCGCTCTCCGTGGCGATCCTGCTCGACGCGACGATCATCCGGCTGGTCATGCTGCCGGCCGCGCTCGTCCTGCTGGGCGACCGGGTCTGGTGGCCGCGCCGCCCCGTCCACCCGACTGGTGAGGTCGTCGACGCCGGCACCGACCGGGAGCCGGAGCTCACGCCCGTCGCGTAGCTGCCGCTGGTTCACCACGGTATGTCGGCGAACCCGCACTTCCCTCGATCAGCTGACGCAGGGAAGTGCGGGTTCGACTGCATACCGTGATGAACCGTCAGTGCCGCGGGCTGACGCCTGCCCGCCTGTTCCACACCACCGCGGCTGGTGTCCGCCTATAGTCCGCGCTGTGCGCACCCTGACGCTCGCGGCCCTCGCCGCCGCCGCCGTCCTGTTCCCGGTCGCGGCTCCGGCCGCCGAGCCGAGCGAGGACTGGCGGGCCACCGCCTGCACCACGCTGCCCGACATGGGACCGTCGGGGCCGCCCGAGGCGGCCCAGGCGTCGGGACCTCCGGTCCTGCTGGCCAGCGACCGGGTCCCCGTCGACGGCCTGCCCGGCGTCATGGTCGGCGTCGACCGGCTCGACTTCTCGGGCGTCACCTGCGAGGTGCTCTACGTCGACGGGCCACTCCCGCGCGACGCCGTGCTGCACGTGGCGAGCAATCGCTGGTGCGCGGCGTTCGACCGGGCCCTGGACGGCGTGCCGCAAGCCGGGAGCAGGCTGTGCTCGGAGCTCGGGAGCCCGACGCGGCTCTACCGTCGCACGTGGCCCGGGACCCCGCGCGACACGCTGCCGGTGAGCGTCACCACGTTCCGGCCCCACGGGTCGGAGGTGCTCACGGCGCGCGACGACGTGCCGCGGAGCTGGGTCGGCAAGACCTTCACCACCGACCACACGGGTTCGACGTGGAAGGTGTCGATCGCCGGGACGGTCGGCGAGCGCCACGAGTTCGACCGCTCGCGTGCGACCGACCGCGCGGCGCAGGCGACGTACGAGCGGAGGGTCGCGCGGGCGGCGCGGACCTTCGAGCAGCGCACGGCACGGATCGCGGCCTCACACCGCTCGCTCGCCTGGAAGGCGTGGCAGCTCCAGGAAGCCCGCAAGGAGCGACGGTCGGCGTTGGCCGAGGCCCGTCAGGTGCGGCGCCTGGCCCTGCATGGGGTTCGGCTCGTGGTCCGCGACTTCTACGACTCGGCAGAGGGCACGCTGCCGGCAGCCTGACGGCACCTGCCGTTCGCTGGTTGACTGCCCGCATGAGCCTCGAGACCGCCGAAGAGTTCCACGCCCGGGTGGCTGCCGCGACCGACGCCGAGGGCCGGCTGCCGGTCGCGATCGAGGCGATGCCCGGGTGGGACATCTTCCCCTTCGAGCTCGACGGCCTGCGGATCAAGCCGCTCGAGCCGCTGCTCGACGAGGAGCCGGCCCGACGCGGCGAGGACCCGGCCGACTGCCCGTGCGCGTCGCCCGCGACACCGGAGCAGGAGGCTCGCGTGGTGTGGAGCAACGAGCGCTGGGTGCTCTCCGACGCGGGGATGAAGCTGCCGGTGACCCTGATCCTCAAGCCGCGCGCCCACCACGACCTCGCCGACCTGCCCGACGAGCTCGCCTCGGAGATGGGCCGCCTGATGGTGGCCGTCACGGCGGCGGTCGAGAGCCTGCCGAGCGTCGGACGCTGCCACGTCGGTCGCTACGGCGACGGCGGTGCCCACCTGCACCCGTTCTTCTTCGGCCGCCCGGCCCGGATGGCGCAGCTGCGCGGGTCGTGCGTGCTCGACTGGGAGGAGAACCTGCCCGACATCCCCGACGACGTACGACGTGCCAACGCCGCTCACGTCGGCCACCGGCTCGTCGAGCGGCTCGGCGGCAGCGGTCCCGCCTGGGAGCTGCGACCCGCCTGAGGCCAGAACCCACACACGTGCGGCGGTTGTGGCCCCCGCACGCCAGGCC
>JAYSEC010000067.1:5670-9372 GCA_041914085.1 Nocardioides sp. | reverse complement strand
CGGCGTACGTCGGGGTTGCCCGGCACCAGGATCGCGTCGAGGAAGGCACCCAGGACGACGACCAGGACGAACCAGGTGCCCGCAGTCGCCACGACCGCCGTCCGGCCACCCCCGTTGAGCAGCACCACCGCGACCGAGAGCGTCACCGTCACCATCGCCACCACGCTGAAGGTGAGCCACGACGTGCGGGCGTGCGGGGCGAGGCGACGGGTCAGGGTGCGCATGACGTCAGTGTGCTCCTTCGGCGCCGCGACTGCCAGGGTGCGTGCTCGCGCGGCGAGGCGGGAGTCCGGGCTCAGCGACCGAGGTTGAGGAGCACCGTGAGCAGCACCGAGAGCACGACGGACACCGCGATCATGACGAGGCAGCCCAGGCCACCGCCGAGGGGGCGCACGCGGATCGGCGACACGTCAGTCGCGGTCCTGCCCGGCGTACGGCTCGTAGTAGGTGGCGTGCCTGAGCCGCGCGTCCTCGCTGGCCCAGTCGGCGTCGTCGTAGTCGGGCGCGGCCTTCACCTGGTCCTTGCTCATGCTGATGATGACCCGCCGGGCGTCGTGGTCCATCCCGACCACCACGCCCGCCGGGATCACCCGCTTCTTGCCGAAGATCCAGAAGCCGGTGTCCACCACGAGCCACTGGGCCGCCGTGTCGGTGCTGGCCTCGTCGACCTTGCCGATGCTGCCGCCGTCGGCCTCGACCTCGTAGCCGACGAGGTCATTGTCCTCGCTCCACGAGCTGTCGCGGTAGCTCCACACGATGTCGTTCACGGTTGCCACGCAACCACGACGGCCGCCTCGCCAGCACACCCGCGGGGGCGGGCCTGCGAGCCGGGGAGTCCGGTCAGGTCGTCAGTCGGAGCCGGAGTGCCCGCGCAGCAGGTCGCCGAACGGCGTCACGTCGGACTCGACCTGCGTGCCGGAGGTGCGGTGCGGGCGGGCGGCCAGGTCGGGCGCGAAGCCGCCGACGGCGTACGTCCCCTGGCTGAGCACCGCGGCCGCGAGCTCGGCCGCTGCGCGCGTGATGCGGTCGGCGAGACCGTGGCTGCCGAAGTCCTCCGTCGCCGCGAACACGCCGGTGGGCACGACGACCGCGCGGAGGTAGGTGAACAGCGGCCGCATCGCGTGGTCGAGGACCAGCGAGTGGCGGGCGGTGCCGGCCGTGGCGGCGATGAGCACCGGGGTGCCGGTGAGCGAGTCCTTGTCGACGGCGTCGAAGAACATCTTGAACAGCCCGCTGTAGCTGCCGTTGAAGACCGGGGTGACGGCGATCAGCCCGTCGGCGGTCGCGACCTGCTCGCGCAGCTCGGTCAGGCGGGGCGTGGGCACGCCGCCGGTCACCATGAAGGAGGCGAGCTCGCCGGCGACCTCGCGGAGCTCCACGTGCTCGACGTCGACCGACTCCCCCCGCGCCGACACCTGCGCGGAGGTGGCCTCGGCGATCTGGTCGGCGAGCAGGCGGGTGGACGACGGGACGGTCAGCCCCGCCGTCACCACCACGATGCGTCGGGTCATGCGTCGACCTGCGCGGACTCGCGCTCGGCGGCCTCGGCCTGCATCGCCTCGACCCGCGCCCGGGCGGGCTCGACGAGGTGGTGCGGGGCGTCGGGACCGGCGGCCACGAGGGAGGCGTGGGTGGGCGGGTCGCTGGGCACGTGGGCCGGACGACGGCGCTCGAACTCCGCGCGGAGGACCGGGACGACCTCGGTGCCGAGCATCTCCATCTGCTCCATCACCAGCGACGTCGGCAGGCCGGCGTGGTCGATGAGGAACAGCTGGCGCTGGTAGTCGCCGACGTAGTCGGCGAAGCCGAGCGTGCGCTCGATGACCTGCTCGGGGGTCCCGACGGTCAGCGGCGTCATCTCGGTGAAGTCCTCCAGCGACGGTCCGTGGCCGTAGACCGGGGCGTTGTCGAAGTAGGGCCGGAAGACGCGCTTGGCCTCGGCCTCGGTCGAGCCCATGAAGACCTGGCCCCCCAGCCCGACGTAGGCCTGGTCGGCGGCACCGTGGCCGTAGAACTCGAAGCGACGGCGGTAGAGCTGCACCATCTGCTGGGTGTGCTCCTTGTTCCAGAAGATGTGGTTGTGGAAGAAGCCGTCCCCGTAGTAGGCCGCCTGCTCGGCGATCTCGGTGCTGCGGATCGAGCCGTGCCAGACGAACGGCGGCGTGCCGTCGAGCGGCGCCGGGGTCGAGGTGTAGCCCTGCAGCGGGGTGCGGAACTGGCCCTGCCAGTTGACGACCGGCTCGCGCCAGAGCTTGCGCAGGAGGTGGTAGTTCTCCACGGCGAGCTTGATGCCGTCGCGGATGTCCTTGCCGAACCACGGGTAGACCGGGCCGGTGTTGCCGCGGCCCATCATCAGGTCGACGCGGCCGCCGGAGAGGTGCTGCAGGAAGGCGTAGTCCTCGGCGATCTTGACCGGGTCGTTGGTGGTGATCAGCGTGGTGCTCGTCGAGAGGATGAGCCTCTCGGTCTGCGCCGCGATGAAGCCGAGGTGCGTCGTGGGGGACGACACGACGAAGGGCGGGTTGTGGTGCTCGCCGGTCGCGAAGACGTCGAGGCCGACCTCCTCCGCCTTCAGCGCGAGCCGGGTGATCGAGGCGATGCGCTCGGCCTCGGACGGGGTCCGTCCGGTGGTCGGGTCGGTCGTGACGTCACCGACGCTGAAGATGCCGAACTGCATGATGTCCTCCACTGGTTGAAGTTTGTACGACCTTCAACGGTGCTCCGGACCCCAGTATTCCGTGCATCGGGCCCGGAATCGCCGGGCGACGTCCGGCGTTGGGCCCTCGTCCGGGCGCACGCTCGGAACAGCCCACCCCGGGTCCGTCTGCCTGAGAGGAGCGACGATGACCGACTTCACCCCCTTCGAGGACCTGCTGCGCGGCCACCCGGGCCTGCTCGAGGACTCCACGCACGACCGCTGGCTGCGCGCCCAGGCCCTCTTCGAGGAGCGCGCCTACCGCGAGGCGGCCGTGCTGCTGACCGAGCTGCTCGACGACCCGGGCGAGGTGGTGCACGAGCTCACCGACGTACGCCTGCTGCTGGCGCGCTCGCTCTTCCACTCCGCCCAGCTCGACGGCACCATCCGTGTCGCCACCGAGCTCCTCGAGCACGACCCCAACGAGCCCTACGCCCACCTGCTCCTCGGGCGGGCCCTGCAGCGCAAGGGGCGCCGCGACGAGGCACAGCCGCACCTGCGGCTCGCCGAGCTGCTGGGTGGCTACCGGAGCTGATCCACCCGGCCGGGGCGCGAAGCCTCGGTGAACACTCGCTCCACGGCCCCGTCCGGGCGCGACACGCCCGGCGGGGCCGACCCATGCTGGGTCCGTGACCAGCCACGGCGACCACCGCTACGGGGACGGGGACGGTCCGCTCGCCATCGCCCACCGTGGAGGCATGGCGCTCGCCCCCGAGAACACCCTCGCCGCCTTCGGCCGCGCCACGTCCCTCGGCCTCACCCACCTCGAGACCGACGTGCGCACCACCCGCGACGGGCACCTGGTCTGCTTCCACGACGCGACGCTGCGGCGGGTGACCGGGCACCCGGGCCGGGTCGCCGACCTCGACCTCGCCGACGTACGCCGGCTGCGCGTGCACGGCACCGACCAGGTCCCGACCCTGGCCGAGGCGATGGCCGCCTTCCCGGAGGCGCGGTTCGCCGTCGACCTCAAGGACGAGGCGTCGGTCGGCGCCATGGCGCGCCTG
>JAYSEC010000067.1:0-5570 GCA_041914085.1 Nocardioides sp. | reverse complement strand
GCGCACGACCTCGGCATCCGGGTGGTCGTGTGGACCGTCGACGACCCGGCCACGATGCGTGCGCTGCTCGACGCCGGGGTCGACGGGATCATCACCGACCGGCCCGACGTGCTGCGCGAGGTGCTGATCAGCCGCGGCCAGTGGACCCGCGCGTCGGCACCGGACCGGGACGCGGACCTCACACGACCCGCTCCAGCACCTCCGCGCTGAGGCCGTGCGAGACCGCCCAGAGGACGGCCTGGCTGCGGCTCTGGACGCCGGTCTTGCGGTAGGCGCTGCGGATGTAGGACTTCACCGAGTTCAGCGAGATCTGCATCGAGGCGGCGATCTCGACGTTGCTGCGTCCGGTGGCGATGTGGGCGAGCGTCTCGCGCTCGCGGGTGGTGAGCTGCTCGAGCTCGCCGTTCACACGCACCTCCGCGGCGGGCGTGGACGACAGCGCCGGGGCGACGACCTGCTCGCCCGAGTGGATGGCCAGCAGGGCCCGCCCGAGCTGCGCGGAGGTGAGGCTCTTGCCGAGGTAGCCGCAGACCCCGTTGCGCACGACCTCGTGGACGAGGCCGGGGTGGTGGTTCCAGGTGAACACCGCGACCCGCCGGATGTGCGGGTCGGCGATCGCCCGGGCGAGCGTGGTGTCGTCCGGGGCCGTGCCGAAGGTCTCGACCAGCGCGATGTCGATCGGGAGCCGCTCACGGTCCTTGACGCTGGCCAGCTCGAAGCCACCCAGGGTGCGCAGCATCCCGTCGAGCCCACGCCTCACGAGCTCGTCCCCGCCGAGCAGGGCTACCCGGATCATCATGTGCGGTCCTTCAGTCTCGGGAGAAGGAGAGCGCGCGCGACTGCACACCCTCCGACGTCCCCCCGGACCGCCGTCGCCACTGTAGGCCGGGTGGACCAGACCACTAGCCGGTCGGGACGCGCCACGCCTGAACTTTCACCGAGATTCCACCCCCACGGGTGGATACACCCTTGATCCAGATACCCCCTAGGGGTATGTTGGGACCATGAGCGAGCACCACGGCCACCTCGAGGGCAACGACGACGCCGTCCAGGCACACCTGAAGCGGCTGCGCCGCATCGAGGGCCAGGTGCGCGGCATCCAGCGCATGGTCGAGGAGGAGAAGTACTGCATCGACATCCTCACCCAGGTGTCGGCGGCGACCAAGGCGCTGCAGGCGCTCGCCCTCTCGTTGCTCGACGACCACATGGCCCACTGCCTCGTCGACGCGGCCCGCCAGGGCGGCGTCGAGCAGGAGCAGAAGCTCAAGGAGGCCTCCGAGGCGATCGCCCGCCTCGTGAGGTCCTGACCGGGTTTCGAGGCTCGCTGCGCTCGCACCTCAACCACCGAGAGAGAAGAGATGGGATCACCATGAGCGAGACCACCACCTACACCGTCACCGGCATGACCTGCGGCCACTGCGCCGCCTCCGTCAGCGAGGAGATCTCCGAGATCGCCGGCGTCGAGGACGTCGACGTCGTCGTGGAGACCGGCGCCGTCACCGTGACCAGCACCGCCCCGCTCGACGAGTCGGCCGTCCGGGCCGCCGTCGAGGAGGCCGGCTACTCCTTGACATGACCACCCCACTGCGCGTCGCCGCGTTCGTCACCGCCCTCGTCGCCGCCTTCGCGGCGGCCTGGGGCGGGGGCCGGATCGTCGGCCCCCTCGACGCCCGGCCCGCGGCCGGCGAGATGGCCGACCACGCCGGCGAGGAGCCCCACGACGACACGGCCGAGCAGGACGCAGGAGAGCACGGCGCCCACACCTCCGCCGTCGCCGAGGCCACCGGGCTGACCGCCCGGGCCGACGGGTTCACCCTCGCCCTCGCCGACCGCGAGGTGGCCGCCGGCCGCACGCGCCTCGCCTTCCAGGTCCTCACCTCCAGCGGACGACCGCTGCTCGACTACACGCGCGAGCACGAGAAGGACCTGCACCTCATCGTCGTACGCCGCGACCTCACCGGCTTCCAGCACGTGCACCCCACCCTCGACCGGTCCACGGGAACCTGGTCGGTCGACGTCCGCCTGGCACCCGGCGTGTGGCGGGTCATCGCCGACTTCACCCCCGCGGGCTGGGACGGCATCACCCTCGCCGACGACCTCGCCGTGTCCGGCGCCTTCGTCCCCCGGCCGCTGCCCACGGACGACCGCACCGCGACCGTCGAGACCGACGAGGGCACCTACACCGTGGCGCTCGAAGGCGACACCGCTCCCGGTGCCGGCACGGTGCTCACCACGCGCATCGAGCTCGACGGCCGTCCGGTCACCGACCTCGAGCCCTACCTCGGCGCCTTCGGGCACCTCGTCGCGATCCGCGCCGGCGACCTCGGCTACCTCCACGTCCACCCTGAGGAGGGCGCGCCCGGCCCGGGCATCGACTTCGCGACCGCGTTCCCCGAGCCGGCGACGTACCGGCTGTTCCTGGACTTCCAGCACCGCGGCGTCGTGCGCACCGCGGCGTTCACCGTCGAGTCCGGCGGAGCCCCCGCCGGCGACCACGCCGAGGACGGCGAGGGAGGCGACCATGCCCACTGAGATGCCGACTGAGACCACCGAGCGGCTCACCGACGTCGAGCTGGCCATCACCGGCATGACGTGCGCGTCCTGCGCCAACCGCATCGAGCGCAAGCTCAACAAGCTCGACGGCGTCTCCGCGACCGTCAACTACGCGACCGAGAAGGCGAAGGTGTCCTACCCGGGCACGATCTCGACCGACGACCTGCTGCGGACCGTCGAGGCCGCCGGGTACGCCGCCGCGCTGCCCGCAGCGCCCGACGAGCCCGCACCGGCCGAGCCCGAGCACGACCCGCTGCTGCAGCGGCTCCTGGTCAGCGCCGCGCTGAGCATCCCTGTCGTCGCGATGGCGATGGTGCCGGCGTGGCAGTTCACCTACTGGCAGTGGGCCTCGTTGGCGCTGGCCGCCCCGGTCGTGGTGTGGGGCGCCTGGCCGTTCCACCGGGCTGCGTGGACGAACCTGCGCCACGGCGCGACCACGATGGACACCCTCGTGTCGGTGGGCGTGCTCGCCGCGTTCGGCTGGTCGCTGTGGGCGCTCTTCCTCGGCACGGCCGGCGAGCCGGGGATGACCCACCCGTTCCGGATCTCCATCGACCGCACCGACGGTGCCGCCAACATCTACCTCGAGGCCGCCGCCGGGGTCACCACCTTCATCCTCGCCGGCCGCTGGCTCGAGCACCGCTCCAAGCGGCAGGCCGGCGCCGCGCTCCGCGCGCTCATGGAGCTCGGCGCGCGCGACGTCGCCGTGCTGCGCGACGACGCCTCGGGTGGGCAGCGCGAGACGCGGATCCCGATCGAGCAGCTGGTGGTCGGCGACGTGTTCGTGGTGCGGCCCGGCGAGAAGATCGCGACGGACGGAGCGGTCGTCGACGGCACGTCCGCGGTCGACGCCTCGATGCTCACCGGCGAGTCCGTCCCGGTCGAGGTCGGTCCGGGCGACCCCGTGGTCGGCGCGACCGTCAACGCCGGCGGCCGGCTGACCGTGCGTGCCACGCGCGTCGGCGCCGACACCCAGCTCGCCCAGATGGCGCGGCTCGTCGAGGACGCGCAGAACGGCAAGGCCGAGGTGCAGCGCCTCGCCGACCGCATCTCCGGCATCTTCGTGCCGATCGTCATCGGGCTCGCCGTGGCGACCCTGGGCTTCTGGCTCGGCGCCGGAGCGGGTGCGACCGCGGCCTTCACCGCCGCCGTCGCGGTCCTCATCATCGCCTGCCCGTGCGCCCTCGGGCTCGCCACGCCGACCGCGCTCATGGTCGGCACCGGCCGCGGCGCCCAGCTGGGCATCCTCATCAAGGGCCCGGAGGTCCTGGAGTCGACCCGTCGCGTCGACACGATCGTGCTCGACAAGACCGGCACCGTCACCACCGGCGAGATGACCGTGCACGACGTGGTGGCCGCCGACGGCGAGGACCCGGACGACGTACGACGACTCGCAGCCGCGCTGGAGGCCGCGTCCGAGCACCCGATCGGCCGCGCCATCGCCAACGCCTGGGTATCTAGGGACGAAATGGTCGGAGGATCGGCCGGAGACCTACCAGAACGTCCCCAGGTACCGGTCGTGGAGGACTTCGCCAACCGCGAGGGGCTCGGCGTCCAGGGCGTCGTCGACGGCCACGCAGTGGTCGTCGGGCGCCCCAGCCTGCTGGAGGAGTGGTCCCAGCACCTGCCCGCCGATCTGTCCGCAGCCGTGGACGCGGCCCAGGCGCGCGGCGCGACCGCGGTGGCCGTCGGCTGGGACGGCAGAGCCCGGGGCGTGGTCGTCGTCGGCGACACCGTCAAGCCGACGTCCGCGCGGGCCGTCGCGGAGCTGCGCGCCCTCGGCCTCGAGCCGGTGCTGCTCACCGGCGACAACGCGCGCGCCGCCGAGCGGGTCGCCGCCGAGGTCGGCATCACCACCGTGGTCGCCGACGTGCTCCCGGCCGACAAGGTCGCCGAGGTGCAGCGGCTGCAGGCGGCCGGCAAGGTCGTCGCCATGGTCGGCGACGGGGTCAACGACGCCGCCGCCCTCGCCCAGGCGGACCTCGGGCTCGCCATGGGCACCGGCACCGACGTCGCCATCGAGGCCAGCGACCTGACGCTCGTGCGGGGCGACCTGCTGGTCGCGGTCGACGCGATCCGGCTGGCCCGCCGCACGCTGTCGACGATCAAGGGGAACCTGTTCTGGGCGTTCGCCTACAACGTCGCCGCGCTGCCACTCGCCGCGGCCGGGCTGCTCAACCCGATGCTCGCCGGCGCCGCGATGGCGTTCTCCAGCGTCTTCGTGGTGACCAACAGCCTGCGCCTGCGCGGGTTCCGCTCGTCGGTGTCCTGACCCGCCCTCGGGGGGATGAGCCGCTGGGTCGGAGTTCCTAGGGTGTGCCCATGGGACTCAAGGACCTCATCCCCGGCCGCGGCTCCGACGAGGACGCGAAGCGTCCCGCGCTCGAGGTGGCCGGCGACCCGCGGCCCGAGCCGGGCACCGTCGACCGGCTCCTCGACCTGCTCGTCGACGTCGGGATCGACGGCCGGGGTCCCCTCGACCCGGTCCGGGAGGTCGCCGACCGGGCGCTCGCCAAGGCCGGTGGCGACCCCGAGCGGGCCGCCGCGGCGCTCGCCCGGCGCGCCACCGTGACCGGAGGCGTGGGTGGCTTCGTCACCGGGCTCGGCGGGTTCGTCACGATGCCGGTCTCGCTGCCGGCCAACGTCGCGGAGTTCTACCTCCAGGCCGTCCGCATGGTCGCCGGCATCGCCACCCTGCGCGGGTACGACGTCAGCGAGCCGCGCGTGCGCACCGCGATCCTGCTCACCCTCGTCGGCTCGGACGCCGAGGAGGTGCTGCAGAAGGCCGGGATGACCAGCGTCAGCGGGCGCGCGACGTCGTACGCCCTCAAGGGGCTGCCGCCGGCCGCGCTGATGATCGTCAACAAGGCCGTGGGGTTCCGGCTGATGCGCGGCGTCAGCGAGAAGCTGCTGGCCCGCCTCGGGCGCGGCGTCCCGTTCGCCGGCGGTCTCGTCGGCGGCGGCATCGACGGCTTCATGATGAAGAAGATCGCCGACCACGCGATGAAGGAGTTCCC
>JAYSEC010000066.1:0-15521 GCA_041914085.1 Nocardioides sp. | reverse complement strand
TGACGAAGATCGAACTCACCGTCGACGGGGCCGCGGTCTCCGACGACGTCGAGCCGCGGATGCTGCTGGTGCAGTACCTCCGCGAGAAGCTCGGCAAGACCGGCACCGTGATCGGCTGCGACACCTCGAACTGCGGGGCGTGCACCGTGCACCTCGACGGGACGAGCGTGAAGTCCTGCAACGTCCTCGCCGTGCAGGCCAACGGCCGCACGGTGACCACGATCGAGGGCCTCGCCGACACCGCCGAGGGTGAGCTGCACCCGGTCCAGGAGGCCTTCCGGGAGTGCCACGGCCTCCAGTGCGGCTTCTGCACGCCGGGCATGATCATGCAGGCCGTCGACCTGCTCGCGGAGAACCCGGACCCGACCGAGGAGGAGGTCCGCCTCGGCATGGAGGGCAACCTCTGCCGCTGCACGGGCTACCACAACATCGTCAAGAGCGTGCTCCACGCGGCGGGAGGTGCGAAGTGACCGCCACCCAGGACCGCCCGGCCGACGAGGCGAGCAGGGAGATCGGCAAGGACCGCCGCCGCAAGGAGGACCAGCGCCTGATCACCGGCCGCACGCGCTGGACCGACAACATCACCCTCCCGGGCATGCTCCACCTCGCGATGGTGCGCAGCCCCTTCGCCCACGCCACCATCACCTCCATCGACACCGCGGCCGCGAAGGCCTCGCCCAACGTGGTCGCGGTGCTGACCGGCAAGGACTTCGGCGAGGAGCTCGGCGTCAACATCAACGCCTGGCCGATCACCCCCGACCAGAAGACGCCGGGACACTCACCGATGCCCGCCGACCGGGTCGCCTTCGCCGGCGAGGTCGTCGCCGTGGTGGTCGCCCGCAGCGCCGCCGAGGCGCGCGACGCCGCCGAGCTGGTCGACGTCGACTACGACGAGCTGCCGGCCGTCATCGGCATCAAGAAGGCGCTCGAGGACACCGTCCTCGCGCACCCCGACCTCGGCACCAACAAGTCCGCGCTCTGGGTCTTCGACTCCGCCGAGGCCGGCACGGGCAGCGACGTCGAGGCCGCCATCGAGCAGGCGCGCTCCGACGGCATCCTCATCGAGCGCGAGTTCCGCCAGCAGCGCCTGATCCCGGCGTTCATGGAGCCGCGCAGCGTCGTCGTCGACCCGACCGGCGAGCAGATCACCATGTGGTCGGCCACGCAGATCCCGCACATCCTGCGCTTCGCGCTCGCCGCGACCACCGGCGTCCCCGAGTCGAAGATCCGGGTCATCGCGCCCGACGTCGGCGGCGGGTTCGGTGGCAAGCTGCAGACCACCCCGGAGGAGTGGATCGCCTGGGCCGTGGCCCGACGGCTCGGCAAGCCGGTCAAGTACACCGAGACCCGCAGCGAGAGCCTGATGTCGGCCCACCACGGCCGCGACCAGGTCCAGACGCTCACCCTCGCGGCCGACAAGGAGGGCAGGGTCACCGGCTTCAAGGTGCACCTCGACGCCGACCTCGGGGCCTACGTCGCCATCGTGGGTGGGGGCGTGCCCGTGCTCGGTGCGTTCATGTTCAACGCCATCTACAAGTTCCCCGCCTACCGCTTCGAGTGCCAGACCGTCCTGACCAACAGCACCTGGACCGACGCCTACCGCGGCGCCGGGCGGCCGGAGGCGACCTACGCCGTCGAGCGGATGATGGACGAGCTCGCCGCCGAGGTCGGGGTCGACCCCCTCGAGATCCGCGAGCGCAACTGGATCACCCACGAGGAGTTCCCCTTCACCACCGTCGCCGGTCTCGAGTACGACACCGGCAACTACGAGGCCGCCACCGCGAAGGCGAAGGAGTCCTTCGGCTACGACGCCCTGCGCGCCGAGCAGCGGGAACGCCGCGAACGCGGCGACCGGGTCCAGCTCGGCATCGGCGTCTCGACCTTCACCGAGATGTGCGGCCTCGCGCCCAGCCGGGTCCTCGGCAGCCTCGACTACGGCGCCGGCGGGTGGGAGCACGCGAGCGTCCGGATGACCCCGCTCGGCAAGGTCGAGGTGGTCACCGGCGCCAGCGCCCACGGCCAGGGCCACGAGACGGCGTTCAGCCAGATCGTCGCCGAGCGGCTCGGCGTGCCGTTCGAGGACGTCGAGGTGCTCCACGGCGACACCCAGGTCGCCCCGAAGGGCCTCGACACCTACGGCTCGCGCTCGCTCGTCGTCGGTGGCGAGGCGCTCGTGCGGGCCGTCGACAAGGTCGTCGACAAGGCCAAGGTGCTCGCCGCGCACCTGCTCGAGGCCAGCGAGGACGACCTCGAGTACGCCGGTGGCAGGTTCAGCGTCCGCGGCACCGACCAGGGCGTCACCATCCAGGAGCTCGCGACGGCGACGTTCGCCGGGCACGACTACCCCGAGGGCATGGAGCTCAACCTCGACGCGGACGCCACCTACGACCCGGTGAACTTCAACTACCCCCACGGCACGCACCTGTGCGCCATGGAGGTCGACACCGAGACCGGCGCGGTGAAGATGCGCAAGTACACCTGCTGCGACGACATCGGCACGATCATCAACCCGTTGATCGTCGCCGGCCAGGTCCACGGCGGCCTCGTGCAGGGCATCGCGCAGGCGCTCTGGGAGGAGGCCGTGCACGACGAGTCGGGCACCCTCGTGAGCGGCTCGTTCGTCGACTACCTGCTGCCGACGACGGCCGACACGATCTCCTTCGACGTCGTGCACACCGACGACCCGAGCATCTGCACCACCAACACGCTCGGCACCAAGGGCGTCGGCGAGGCCGGCACCATCGCGTCGACGCCGGCGGTCGTCAACGCGGTCGTCGACGCCGTACGCCACCTGGGTGTGTCCGACATCCAGATGCCCTGCACGCCGGAGCGCGTGTGGCGCGCCATCCATGCCGGCGACGGCGACGCGGCGACGCCCGCGGACGCCATGCCGCACTTCCAGGAAGGCGCCCTCAACCAGGACGAAGGAGCGGGCCAGTGATCCCGGTGCAGTTCGACTACCTCGCCCCGTCCTCGGTCGAGGAGGCGCTCGCCGCGCTCGGCGAGCACGGCGACGACGCGAAGATCATGGCCGGCGGGCAGAGCCTGCTGCCGGTCCTGCGGATGCGGCTCAACGCCCCCGAGGTGCTGATCGACCTCGGCGGCATCGCGTCGTTGCGCGGCATCCGTGACGACGGCGACGCGATCGTGATCGGGGCGATGACGACCCACCACGACGTGCGCGACCACGCGCTCGTGAAGGAGCACGCGCTGCTGATCTCCAAGGCGGCCGCCGAGGTGGCCGACTCGCAGATCCGGCACCGGGGCACCTTCGGCGGCGCCCTCGCGCACGCCGACCCGGCCGGCGACCTCGGTGCCCCGGCGCTCGCCCTCGGCGCGCAGTTCGTGATCGCGGGCGCGGGCGGCACGCGGACGGTCGAGGCGGCGGACTTCTTCGTCGACCTGTTCGAGACCGCGATCGGCGACGACGAGATCCTGACCGAGGTGCGGATCCCCAAGCACACCGGCTGGGGCGCCCACTACGAGAAGTTCGTCCGGGTCGCCCACCAGTGGCCGATCGTGGCGGTCGCCGCCACGGTCAAGGGCTCGATCGACGAGGCGAAGGTCGGTCTCACCAACATGGGCTCCACGCCGTTGCGGGCGACCGCGACGGAGCAGGCCCTCGCCGGCGCCAGCGCGACGGAGGACGGCGTACGTGCCGCGGCGGAGCTGGCTGCTGAGGGCACCCACCCGCCCTCGGACCTCAACGGCGCCGCGGACTACCGCCAGCACCTCGCCCGCGTCCTCACGCGTCGCGCGGTCCTCCGGGCTGCGGGAGCGGGGGAGTAGATGGAGCTCAGCCACACCTTCACCGTCCCGATCGGGGTCGAGGAGACCTGGGCGCACTTCAACGACATCGCCTCGGTGGCCGAGTGCTTCCCCGGCGCCCAGGTCACCGAGGCCGACGCCGACTCCTTCGCCGGGTCGGTGAAGGTCAAGCTGGGCCCGATCGCGCTGCAGTACAACGGCAGCGGCACCTTCGTGGAGAAGGACCACGAGGCGCACCGGTTCGTCGTGGACGCCAAGGGCAAGGACAAGCGCGGCAACGGTACGGCGGGGGCGAAGGTGACCGTGTCGATGACCGACGCCGGTGGCTCCACCGACGTCGCCGTCGAGACCGACCTGGCCATCACCGGCAAGCCCGCGCAGTTCGGCCGCGGGGTGATGCAGGACGTCTCCGACAAGCTCCTCGGCCAGTTCGTGACCTGCCTGGAGCAGCGGCTCGCCGCACCCGACGAGCCGTTGGGCGGTGAGTCGGCCGATGCGTCCCCCGCGCCCCTGGCGGCGGACTCACCGCCACCAGGGCCGGACGGCGCCGCGGCGCCACCCCCGCCGCCACCCCCACCGCCGCCCCCGCCGCCCCAGCAGACGGAGGCGCTCGACCTGGGGAGCGCCGTGCTCCCGGTGCTGGCGCGGTCCTACTGGAAGCAGGCGCTCGCGGCGGTCGTCGTCCTCGCGCTGCTGCGCCGGCTGCTCAGGCGCCGGTGACGGGGGCCGGTCTCAGAACACGTGGGCCGGCCGGAACTGCACCGAGAGACGCGGCCCGGAGTGGGCCACCTTGGGCACGGCGTGCTCCCAGGTGCGCTGGCACGAGCCGCCCATGACGACCAGGTCGCCGTGGCCCATCGTCAGCGCGATCGACGCGCCGCCGCCGCGCGGGCGGAGCAGGAGCCGCCGCGGGTCGCCGACGCTGACGATGGCGACCATGGTGTCCTGGGTCCGGCCGCGCCCGATGGTGTCGCCGTGCCAGGCCACGGAGTCGCGACCGTCGCGGTAGTAGCAGCACCCGGCCGTGACGAACGGCTCGCCGAGCTCGGGGAGGTAGTGGGCGGTGAGCTCCTCGCGCGCCTGCGTGAGCGCGGGGTGGGGCAGGGCCTCGCCGGCGAGGTAGGTGTGCAGCAGGCGCGGGACGTCGACCACGCTGTCGTACATCTCGCGGCGCTCGGCGCGCCAGGGGACCCGCTCGACGAGCGCGGAGAACACCTCGTCGGGGTCGGCCAGCCAGCTGCGCTGGACGTCCACCCAAGCACCGCGGGTGAGCTCGCGGCGCTCCGGCGCCAGCCCGGTGGGGGCGACGTCGGGGTCTGCGAAGAGGGACGTCTGGAAGTCCACGGGGCCCATGGTACACGGAGGTCGAACACCCGTTCGAACATTAAGAATTCGTCAAGGGATGACCACAGGCTCCGTCAATTCAGTGACGCCGGTCCAGCCCAGTCCTAGCCTGTCTGCCATGGAACCTGTGGACCTCGTCGTCCCGCGTCAGCGGGCGCTGAAGCACGTCCAGGTCCGCGAACACGTCCGCGGTCTCATCGAAGCACAGCCGCCCGGCTCCGCCGCCCCGTCCGAGCGCGAGCTCGTCGCACGCTTCGGCGTGGCCCGGATGACCGTACGCCAGGCGCTCGACGCCCTGGTCGCCGAGGGTCTCCTCGAGCGGATCCCCGGCCGGGGCACCTTCGTCGCCCAGCCGCCCAAGACGGCGGGACGCCTCACCTCCTTCACCGAGGAGATCCGACGCCGCGGCATGCTGCCCGAGTCGCAGACGCTGCTGGCCCGCGTCGAGCAGGCCGGGCCCGGCGTGGCCCGCGCCCTCGACATCTCGCCCGGCGACCCGGTGCTGCACTGGCGCCGGCTGCGCCGTGCCGACCAGGAGGTCGTCTGCGTCGAGGACGCCTACCTCAACGAGGTGCTGCTGCCGGGCTTCCTCCAGCACGGCACCCCCACCAGCCTCTACGAAGCCCTCGCCTCGCGCGGGCTGCGGCCCACTGCGGTCGAGGACTCCATCGCCGCCGACCGGGCGAGCGCCGAGGAGGCGGCCGTCCTCGAGATCGCCGAGGGCGACCCGGTGCTGCGTCACTCGCGCCGGGCGGTCTCCGACGGCCGCATCGTCGAGGTCTCCCGCACCTGCTACCGCCACGACCGGTTCACCGTCTACCTCCAGCTCGCCGACCGCTGAGGCCGGGTCAGCCGCGGGACAGCTCTGCCACCTCGCGGTCGAGGTTGACCCGCGCCCGTTCCTCCCACAGCTCGCGAGCGCGGGCGGAGTGGAAGAGCGACGGCCTCGCCGTGAGGTCGCGCAGCACCGCGAGTCGCCCGGCCCGGAAGTCGGCGTCGGCGACGTGGGCGAAGTCGGCGCGCACCCCGGCGACGTACTCCGCGTAGCGCTCGGGGTCGGCGGCCAGGATGGCGAGGTCGGCGTCGCTGAGCGCACAGCCGGCCGGGTCGTCGGCGTCCGGGCGGTGAAGGACGGTCATCCGCACCAGCCGCGCCACCTCGTCGGCGTACGCCGCCGGGAGCGCGCGCTCGGCCCACTGCGCCGAACGCTCCTCGTCGTCGTCCGCGCCGTCGTAGACCGCGTCGTGGAACCACGCGGCCAGCGCGACGGTCGTCGGGTCGGTCGCGGGGGCGAGCTCGTCGAGCCGGTCGAGCACCTCCTCCAGGTGGCGTAGGTCGTGGTAGCCGTCGCGGTCCCACGCCGCGAGCAACGCGTCGCGGAGATCGTGGTGGTCGGGCAGCGGCCAGCGGTCCGCCAGGTCCGTCTGCCGGATCATGCCCGTGCGTCCTGCAGCGCCCTGGCCCGCGCGTGGCCCGGCGCCATCGCCCAGCGGATCGCGCCGGTCGACATCCTGCCGAGTGCCCGGCCGACCGTCCGGTCGAGCGCGGCGTCGAGGACGGGCGGATGCGGGAGGCCGAGCTCGCGGCGCGCGGACTCCGGGGTCAGCGACACCGCGGCTCCGACGAGCGCGAGGTAGGCCGGCCGCGCCGCGAGCGGCAGGTCGGGGTGCCACACGAGGAAGCGGATGGCGTCGCGGGCGGCGTCGGTGCCGCGCAGCTCGGGTGCGTACGCCGCCAGCGTGGCGCGCAGCTCGTCCTCCGTCTGCGGCGGGTCGAGGACGCCCAGGTGGCCGGCCGCGACGGAGGTCTGGGCGACGTACTCGTCGCGCTCGGCGCCGACCAGCGGCCGGTGACCGAACCGGTCGTGCGCAAGCAGGAAGCTGTGGATCTCGGCGGCGTGCACCCAGCCGAGGAGGTGAGGGTCCGACGCCGCGTAGGGCGTCCCGTCGGGCATCGAGCCCGTCACGGACTCGTGCGCGCGCTGGACGGCGCGGATGACCTGGAGCGCGTCGCGCTCGGTGCCGAAGGTGGTCATGGCGATGTAGGTCGACACCTGCGCCAGTCGGCCCCACATGTCGCCGCGGTAGCCGGAGTGGTCGACCACGCCCTGCATGGCCGCGGGATGCAGCGACTGCAGCATGATCGCGCGGATCCCGCCCACGAACATCGACGCGTCCCCGTGCACGCGGCCGATCGGCGAGCCCGGCTCGAACCACCGTGGCCCCGGCGTGCCGTGCACGCGATGGCGCTGCCGCGGCCCGTCCGGACCGGCCACCTTGCGGAACAGCTCGGAGCCGATGCGGTCGCGGATGCTCACCCTCCCGAGAGTAACGGCGCGCTGGTCAGCGACTGGAGCGCTCGTCGGTGCCGTGCCCGCTGACGCTCCACCAAGGGATGTCGACGAACCCGCACTCCCCGGGGTCACCTGACGATGGGAAGTGCCGCTTCACCTACATCCCATGGTGGACAGGCGCTCAGGGCTCGGCGGGCAGGTCGCCGGCGTCGATGATGCGGTAGGCGTAGCCCTGCTCGGCGAGGAAGCGCTGGCGGTTCTGCGCGAAGTCGGCGTCGACGGTGTCGCGGGAGACGATCGTGTAGAAGTGCGCGCTGCGTCCCTCCGTCTTGGGTCGCAGCAGCCGGCCGAGGCGCTGGGCCTCCTCCTGGCGCGAGCCGAACGAGCCGCTGACCTGGATGGCCACCTCGGCCGAGGGCAGGTCGATGGAGAAGTTGGCGACCTTGCTGACCACGAGCAGCCCGACCTCGCCGGAGCGGAAGGCGTTGAAGAGCCGCTGCCGCTCCTTGACCGTCGTCTCGCCCTTGATGACGGGGGCGTCGAGCATCTCGCCGATCTCGTCGAGCTGGTCGATGTACTGCCCGATGACCAGCGTCGGCTGGCCGGCGTGCTGCTTCACCAGGTCGCGCACGACGTCGATCTTGGCGTGCGTGCAGGACGCGAGCCGGTAGCGGGTGTCGGGGTCGCTGGTGGCGTACGCCAGTCGCTCGCCGTCGGGCAGCGTCACCCGCACCTCGACGCAGTCGGCGGGCGCGATGTAGCCCTGCGCCTCGATGTCCTTCCACGGCGCGTCGTAGCGCTTGGGCCCGATGAGCGAGAACACCTCGCCCTCGCGGCCGTCCTCGCGGACGAGGGTGGCGGTCAGGCCGAGGCGGCGGCGGGCCTGGAGGTCGGCGGTCATCCGGAAGATCGGCGCCGGCAGCAGGTGCACCTCGTCGTACACGATCAGGCCCCAGTCGCGGGCGTCGAGGAGCTCGAGGTGCGGGTAGACGCCCTTGCGCTTCGTCGTGAGCACCTGGTAGGTCGCGATGGTGACGGGCCGGATCTCCTTGACCGCGCCGGAGTACTCGCCGATCTCGTCGGGCGTCAGCGACGTGCGGGCGACGAGCTCGTCCTTCCACTGCCGCGCGCTCACCGTGTTGGTGACGAGGATCAGGGTCGTCGCGCGAGCGTGGGCCATCGAGGCGGCGCCGACGATCGTCTTGCCGGCGCCGCACGGCAGCACGACCACGCCGGACCCGCCGTCCCAGAAGGACTCCGCGGCCTCGCGCTGGTAGGGGCGCAGGGTCCAGCCGTCCTCGGCGAGATCGATTGCGTGGGCCTCGCCGTCGACGTAGCCCGCGAAGTCCTCGGCCGGCCAGCCGAGCTTGAGCAGCGCCTGCTTGAGGTTGCCGCGCTCGCTGGGGTGCACGGCGACCGTGTCGTCGTCGAGCCGCGCGCCGACCATGCCGGCGATCTTCTTCGCGCGCAGCACCTCCTCGAGGACCGGGCGGTCGGTCGAGGACAGGACCAGGCCGTGGACCGGGTGCTTCTCGAGGCGGAGCCGGCCGTAGCGCCCCATCGTCTCGGCGACGTCGACCAGCAGCGCGTGCGGGACGGCGTACCGGCTCCAGGTGAGCAGCGCGTCGACGACCTGCTCGGCGTCGTGCCCCGCAGCGCGGGCGTTCCAGAGGCCGAGGGGCGTGAGGCGGTAGGTGTGGATGTGCTCGGGGGAGCGCTCCAGCTCCGCGAACGGCGCGATGGCCTTGCGGGCCTCGGCGGCGGAGGGGTGGTCGACCTCGAGCAGGAGGGTCTTGTCGGACTGGACGATCAGCGGCCCGTCGTTCACTGGGCCGCAGCCTTCTGCCGCGCCCGGAAGGCCGCCACGTTGGCGCGCGAGGAGCAGCGGTCGGAGCAGTAGCGCCGCGACTGGTTCGGCGAGGTGTCCACGAAGACGTTCTCGCACCGCGGCTCGGAGCAGATCCCCAGCCGCGTCGCGCCGAGGTCGCACACGAGGTTCGCGAGGCCCATCAGCGCCTCCGCGACGAGCAGCTCGGCCACCGAGGAGGCCCTGTTGGTGACGTGCATGTGGAGGTTGTCGGGGTCGTGGTCGGAGATCATCGGCGTCACCGGGTGCCGGGCGAGCAGGTCGTTGAGCGAGCTCACCACGAGCCGTACGTCGTCGACGTCGGAGGCCTCGAAGACCGGTCGGAGCTCGGCCCGGAAGGCCTGCAGCGACGTCACGTCGTCGGCCACGAGCGAGCGGTGCAGCCACGAGCGGTCCGCGAGGTGCTCGCGCACGGCCTCCTCGTCGGGCAGCTCGGCGTTCACGAGCGCGGCGGCCCGCTCGGCGTAACGGATGAAGTCCACAGACCCATCCTACGGAGATGCCCCTTACCGACGGGACCCTCCGCGGCGCTCAGGCCTGGCGCACCCCGGTGATCCGGTGCACGGCGAACTCGCGGACGTCGTCCGCGCGGTGGTCGTACGCCGACAGCCGCCCGCCGTCGAGCCGGCGGGGGTCGACGACGCGCTCGCCGGTGGCGCCGTGGTTGTCGACGTAGCCGATGACCACGGTGGTGCCGCCCTCGATGGCCTCGCGGAGCGCCGCCAGCGCGCCGGACGGCGTGGTGGTGGCCGTCGTGGGTGGACGCGAGGACTCGGCCCGGTCGCCCGCGCGGATCGCCGTCGCCACCGCCTGCACCTGTGCCGCGAGGCGGGCCTCGACCGCACCCGCAGGGCGGCGCCCGCGGCGGCCGCGGGCGCGCTGGAGGTCGGGTCGGCTCACCCGGACCGTGCCGTCGGCCGCCTCGACGACCGGCGCGGCGCCGAGCTCGCGCAGCCGCGGCAGGAGGACGTCGAGCGGCGAGGTGGCGATCGCGACGGTGGGGGCGAGCAGCCGCAGGCCGAGGGTGCGGGCGCGCGGGTCGTGGACCAGCGCGGCCAGGGCCGCCTCGTCGTCGGCGCGCAGGAACGCCTCGGCGTGGCCGACGCGCACCGAGCCGAACGTCCGGGCGACGTCGTCGACGAGGAACTCGAGCGGCTGCGGGACCGGGGTCTGCGACACCGAGGTGAGGAAGTCACGCACCTCGAGCGCGGACCAGCCGGCGTCGAAGCCGCGGCGCAGCGAGCCCGAGGTGAAGCGGTAGACGGTGGCGCCGCCGCGCGACTCGACGTCGGCGAGCAGGTGCAGGCGGCGTGCCACCTCGGTCTCGAGCGGCCCGGGTGCGACGGCGGTCAGGTCGGCCTGGAGCAGCACCTTCTCGACCGGGCGCGGGAGGTGGGGGTCGATCGCGGTGGCGGCGCCGGGCAGGTCGCCCGCGGCCACCAGGCGCCCGCTGGGCGGCAGCCCGCCGGCCCCGCTGACGCCCAGCAGGGCAGCCTCCGCGAGCGCGGCCGCGACGAGGTCGGTGAAGATCGTGGGGCGCCGCGGGCGCAGCCAGCCCACCCGCTGCACCAGCGACGCGATGCCGGTCCCGGCCGCGAGCACCTCGCCCTCGGGCACCTCGGCGAGCACCGCCAGGGCGAGCCGCCGCGCCTCCTCGGCGAGCCCGCTCGAGAGCTCGGGGGCCAGGGCGTTCCACGTCCTGCCGGCCGGGTCGCGCCGGCCGACCAGCGACGGCACGCGGCTGCTGGCCAGCCAGCCGCCGACCAGCCGCGCCCACCGCTCCGCGATCGGGCGGCCCGACCAGACGTCGAACTCGTCGGTCGGCAGCCAGGCGGGGGAGCCGTCGGGCTCGGTGCCCTCGGCGACGAGGCCGGCCGCCATCGCCACCTCGACGATCAGCGCGGCGCCCGGCTCGTCGACGTGCAGCTCGCGGGCCACCGCCTTGAGGTCGCGCACCGCGAGCCCGCCGCTGCGCAGCACGCTCGGCGGCTCGACGCCCCAGTGGTCCAGCAGCAGCTCCACGCGCCGTACGACGTCGAAGGCCGCACCCGCCGCCGTGCGGGCCACCAGGCCGGCCTCGCGCGCCGACGTGGCCAGGGTCGGCACGTCGTCGACCGGCTCGGTGGTCGTGCGACCGCCGCGCAGCGCGAGACCGACCTCGCCCGGCAGGACCACCGAGCCGCCCTCCCGGGGCACCAGCAGCCGCCGGCTGATCAGCTCCTCGGCCGGTGACCTGGCGTCGGCGGGGGAGACCGTGCGTCGTGCCGAGCCGGTCGTGCCCTCGCCGCCGTGGGCGTCGACGTGGCGGAGCAGGGCGGCCGCCGCGGGGCTCAGCTCGGCGAGGCGCGCCGCGATCTCCGCGGGGGGCGCGGGGTCGGGGCTGCTGGGTCGCAGGCCGCTGACCACGCCCGTCATGCCGCGCATCGCGTCGGCGACCCCGCTGAGCGCGCGGATGCCGCCGGGTGCCTCCCAGGCCAGGGCCAGGTCGAGGAGCCGCTGGAGGGCGGCCGCGGTGCGCGCGGGGTCGGCGTGGACGATCGAGATCACCCCGTCGGGGGTGGTTTGACCTGCAACCAGCAGGGCATCAAGGACGGAAAGCTCGAGGCGGTCCAGGCCGTCGAGGGCTCGGTGCAGAGACGAACGCGTGGCGGCCCGGGAGGCCAGCTGCGACGAATCCTGAGGGGCGGGCGTGGCGAGATCGGGACGGGCCCTCAGCAACGCCACCAGGCGCTCGTCGGGCCAGGCCCGGAGCTGTTCGGCGAGGGTGCGCGCGGGTGTCGCCCGCCCTGAACTGGACATCCCTCTTACGCTACTCGCCGGACCGGCACCGCCGCCGGGCCTCTGGACAGCGGGCATCGAAGAGGGCAGCGCATGAAGAACGTCGACCTGCACCACGGCGCGGCGAGCGACGTCGGCCTGGTGCGCAAGGTCAACGAGGACTCCTACCTCGTGGCACCTCCGGTCTTCGTCGTCGCCGACGGCATGGGCGGCCACTCCGGCGGCGACGTCGCCAGCCAGATGGTGGTCGAGGAGTTCCAGCGCCTCGCCGAGTCCTACGACCCCGCGCGCGGCGCCGAGCAGGTCGCCGACGCGTTCGGTCGCGCGCAGGCGCGGATCATCGACTACGGCGACGCGCACCGCGCGATCAGCCCGGGCTGGCACGCCGGCACGACCGCCGTCGTCGCGGTGCTCGTCGACGACAACGGTGTGACGAAGTGGCTGCTGGCCAACCTCGGCGACTCGCGCATCTACCGCATCACCGACGGCCGCCTCGAGCAGGTGAGCGTCGACCACTCGGTGGTCCAGGAGCTCATCGACTCCGGCGCGATCACCGCCGAGGAGGCCGCGGTCCACCCCGAGCGCCACGTCATCACCCGTGCGCTCGGCAGCCCCGAGGGCATCCACCCCGACTTCTTCCTGTTGCCCCTCGGCTCGGTCGAGCGCCTGCTGCTGTGCAGCGACGGCGTCACCGGGATGATCGAGGACAAGGAGATCGAGGAGATCCTCGAGTCGGTGGCCGACCCGCGCGACGCGGCCGACCGGCTGGTCCGGGCGGCGGTGGCAGCCGGGGGCCGCGACAACGCGACGGCGGTCGTCGTCGATGTGGTGGGATTGGTGAAGGACGCCAGTTACGACTCCCAGCGCCAGCTGGAGAGTCTCGAATCGAAGCTTGGGGGACGACAGTGAGCGCAGACGCCAGGTTCGCGGCCGGTGACTGGTACGCCGTCGTCGGCGAGCAGGTGACCGTGCTGCTCCCCCCGGGTCACCGCGACCGCGTCGCCGGGCTGTGGGACCTCGCCGACTCGGGCGCCGCGGCCGACGAGGTGCTCGACGCCCTGCTCGCGGGCGGCCTCTCCTCCCTCGACCACTTCGCGCTCGTCGCGCGAGGCGACGACACCACGCGGGTGATCGTTCGTGGATCGGCCACCGCGACCGTCTCCGCGGCCGCCGGCGACGAGGTCGTCACCGCCGCGGTCGGCACCGCCTGGGCCGAGCGCCTGGTCCCCGGCGCCACCTCGGTCCGGGTGACCCTCTCCGGCGAGGAGGAGACCCAGCACGCCCTCACCCCCGGCCTGGCCCGCGTCTCCGTGGTCGAGTTCGGCACGCCGCCGGCGCCCTCCCACCGGGCGGAGACCCCGGAGCCGGTGATGGCCGCCGAGCCCGTGCCGGAGCACGAGCCCGAGCCGGTCGTGGATCCGGTCGCCGAGCCGCAGCCGGTCAGCGAGCCGGAGCCGGAGCCGGCGCCCGCCCCGCCCGCGCCGCCGGTGCCGCCGGCCGCGCCCGAGCTCGACCCGGTGCCGCAGGCGCAGCCGCTGACCTTCGGCGACCCCGGCGACGACCCGACCCCGACCGGCGAGACGCCCGCGGTGGCGGACGACTGGGCGGACCGCGACGGCCAGACGATGGCCGGCCACCAGGTGCCCGACTTCGACCGCCCTCCGATCCCCGGGCAGGAGGTCGCCCCCGAGGTGGTGTCGCGTCCGGTCGCGTCGCTGGTCTTCTCGACCGGTGACGTGGTGGCCGTCGACCGCACGGTCCTGGTCGGCCGCGCGCCCGAGGCCCGCCGCTTCGCCTCCCACGACCAGCCCCACGTCGTGACGGTGGCCAGCCCCCACCAGGAGATCTCCTCCACGCACCTCGAGATCCGTCCCGGCGCGGGCGCCGACCACGGCTCGGCGATCGCCACCGACCTCGGCTCGACCAACGGCACCGTGCTCGCGCTGCCCGGCCTCGACCCCGAGGAGCTCAAGCCGGGCATCGCGGTGAGCCTGGTGCCCGGGGCGGTCCTCGACCTCGGCGACGGCGTCACCATCCAGGTGACCAACCCCTGACCCTGACGCCACCGTGACCCAGCAGCCGCACCCCGTGACCTACCCGATCGCCCAGCTCGAGCGACGGTTCACCGCCTTCGCGATCGACCGCCTCCTGGCGTGGGGCCTGCTCGCGCTCGTCGGTGTCCTCACGGTCGCCTTCGTCTCCGACGACGTGTGGACCGTGGTGGGCGTGGTCGCCGCGGCGATGGTGCTGCTGTGGCTGCTCCTGGCCGTCCTGCTCGGCGTCAAGGGGACGTCGCCCGGCAAGGCCGCGACTGGCCTCCGGGTGGTCCACCACGGCACGGGCACCCCGATCGGCGTGGGGCCGGCGCTCCTGCGCTCGCTCGTCCTCGGCGCCGCCGGCCTGCCCACCTTCGGCATCGGGGTCGCCACCTTGGCCTGGACCGCCGTCGAGGACCGCGGCCGGCAGCGTCGCGGCTGGCACGACCACCTGGCCCACACCGTCGTGGTCGACGTACGACCCGTCGTGGAGGTGGAGAGCACGGCGGTCGACGAGGGGCCGCGCCACATCGTCAACCTCACCGCGATGCGCCTGATCCCGGCGCCGCCCGTCGAGGCGGTGCGGACCCCCGAGCGCTCCGAGCACTCGATGCGCCGCCAGCAGCTGCCCCCCGAGGTGGTCAGCCCGCCCGCCGCGCAGCCAGCTCCGCAGCAGCAGCCGCAGCAGCAGCCGGCGCAGGCCCCGCTGCAGCACCTCCCTCCCCAGCCGCCGCCCGCGCAGCCCCTGGCCCCGCCGCCGGCCGCGGCCCCGGGAGCCCAGCCGGCGCGCTGGCGGGTGCACTTCGACAACGGCGAGAGCTTCGTGATCGCCGGGATGGCGCTGGTCGGCCGACGCCCCGAGCCGCGCAGCGGCGAGCAGGTCGCCCACCTCATCCCGCTCGCCTCGGCCGACATGTCGGTGTCCAAGACCCACGCCCAGTTCGGGCCGGCCCCCGACGGCACGATCGTGGTGATGGACCGCGGCTCCACCAACGGCACGATCGTGGTGCGCCAGGGCGTCTCGCGGCAGCTCGCCGCGGGCAAGCCGGCGGCGCTGGTCCACGGCGACAAGGTCGTCTACGGCGACCGCGAGATGACCATCACGCGCGAGGCCTGACCGGGCGCAGGGTGCGCCCGCCCGGGGCCAACGGCCATGATGTGCGCGTGCCGTCCTTCCTCGACCTGCTCTACGACGAGGCGCCGCTGAGCGCCTTCGACGAGCGCCTGGCGCAGGCCGAGGAGCTCGGCGAGGAGGCGGCCGCGGTCGTCCGCTCGGAGTACGACGTCGCGCTGCGGCTGCGCGACCTGATCGCCCGCATGCGCTCGCGCGAGGCGGAGCTGTCCGCGCTCTACGAGACCGCCTCCGACCTCACCGCGATCCGCGACGTCGACACCATCCTGGCCGCGATCGTGCGCCGCGCCCGGCAGCTCCTGC
>JAYSEC010000065.1:14413-15547 GCA_041914085.1 Nocardioides sp. | reverse complement strand
CGGTGCTCGAGGATCTCGTGGAAGATCTCGGCCGGCTCGAGCTTGCCGGTCGCGTCGGGCGGGATCATCGCCATGATCGGCTCGAAGATCTCGTGCATCCAGCGGCTGGCGACCAGGTGCTTGTCCTCGCGGCCGAGGTCGAAGTGCGCGGTGTAGGACGCCAGGTCGTTGAGCAGCCGCCGGGCCTGGTTGTCCTCGACCGTCATCCCGGTCAGCGACTGGATCTCGCGGGTGTGGTGGCCCAGGTCGACGACCTTCGGCTGGATGCGGATCGTGTCGCCGCCGAGGTCGGTGACGATGTCGAGCTCGTCGACGTCGAAGCCCAGGTCGTTGAGCCGTTCCACGCGCCGCTCGATCCGCCACATCTCGTCGGCCCCGAACTCCTCGAGGTCGGTGAGCTCGCGCCACAGCGCCTCGTAGCGGTCGCGCAGGTGCTCGACGATCGCGAAGCCGTCGATCGGTCGCTTGACCGCGCCGCTCGCGCTGAGGTCCATGAGCTCGGCGAAGATGTTCTCGCACCCGACGGTGATGTCGTACTCACGCATCCGGTCGCTCACGTTCTCGTGCAGCTCGCCGGTCTCGGCGTCGACGAGGTAGGCGGCGAACTCGCCCGCGTTGCGGCGGAACAGCACGTTGGAGAGCGAGACGTCGCCCCAGAAGAACCCCGCGAGGTGCAGCCGCACCAGGAGCACGACGATGGCGTCGATGAGGATCGGGACGTGCTCGGCGTCCATGCCGCGGCTGAACAGGCTGCGGTAGGGGAGCGAGAACTGCAGGTGCTGGGTGATCAGCGCTGCCGGCAGCTCCTCGCCGTCGGCGTCCTCGCGGCCGGTGACGACGCCTTGCGGGACGACCGCCGGCATGCCCATCCGCTGCAGGTCGCGCAGCATCCGGTACTCGCGGAAGGCGATCTCGTCCTGCGTCTCCTTCACGGCGTACACCCGGTCGCGCAGCCGCACGATCCGCACGACGTGCCGTGACAGGCCGCGGGGGAGGGGGACGACCACGTCGTCGGGCCACTCCTCGAGCGGGGTGTCCCACGGCAGGCCGAGGATCGCCGGGTCCGGCCGGCTGGCGACGATCCGCATGGCCATGCGTTGACCCTAGCCGTCCCCGCTGGGCGGCGGGAGCACC
>JAYSEC010000065.1:6439-14313 GCA_041914085.1 Nocardioides sp. | reverse complement strand
GATCCGCATGGCCATGCGTTGACCCTAGCCGTCCCCGCTGGGCGGCGGGAGCACCCGTGCGCGGCTACTCCGCGGCGAGCGCCCAGACGTCGAGGCGGGGCCCGTCGGCCGCCGGCACCTGCACGCCCCCGGCACCCGCGACGAGGTCGGCGCCCCCGGGCTCCGAGCCGAACAGGTGCTCCCCCGTGGGCAGCGGCAGGTCGACGGCCGGCCCGGCGGCGCGGCGGGCGACGACGAGCGCCGAACCGGACCCGTGCTCGCGGACGTAGGCGATCGTGTCGGCGTCGGCGTGCGCCCAGCGCAGGCCGCCGCGGCGCAGGGCGGGCCGGGCACGCCGCAGCCGCGCCAGGTCGCCGTACGTCGCGAGCGTGGTGCGGTCCCAGGACTCCGGGCGGTCCCACGGCATGGGGCGACGCGCGTCCTCGCCGGTCACCCCTTCGAGGCCGATCTCGTCGCCGGCGAAGACCATCGGGACACCGGGCAGGGTGAACTGCAGCCCGGCCGCGACGCGGTGCAGCGCGCCGTCGCCGCCGACGACCGTGCGGATCCGCGCCGAGTCGTGGGAGCCGAGGATGTTCCAGCTGTTGGCGGTCGCGCGCCAGCCGAGCGTGCCCTGCCACGCGCGGAAGGTGTCCACGACGGTCGCGCCGTCGCGCCGCGGCACGGGGAGCGGACGACCGAACGGTCGCGCCGGTGAGCCCGGGTCGCGCAGCCAGGACCACACCGGCCACGAGAAGCCGGAGTAGTTCATCGTGCCGTGCCAGCCGTCCCCGTCGACGTCGCCGGTGGCGTCGTGGTTGTGCTCGCCGATGACCCACGGGTCGTCGCGCAGCTCGGCTGCGGTCGAGCGCACGGCGCGGGCGACCTCGTGGGCGACGTCGATGGGCCCGAGCCGGCCGGTCATGTTGGCGACGTCGATGCGCCAGCCGTCGACGTCGTAGGGCGGCCGGAGCCAGCGCCCGACGACCGAGTTCGGGCCCTCGACCATCGCGTGCCGGACGTCGTGGTTGGCGTGGTTGATCTTGGGAAGGGTGCCGTGGCCCATCCAGCAGGCGTAGGTGCCGTCGTCATCGAAGTAGTAGAAGGAGCGGTGGGGGTCCTCCGGATCGTCGACGGCCGCCAGGAACCACTCGTGCGTGTCGCCGGTGTGGTTGGTGGTGAGGTCGCCCAGGATCCGCCAGCCGCGGGCGTGGACGGCCCCGCTGAGCCGGGCGTACGCCTCGTCGCCGCCCAGGAGCGGGTCCACCTCGGTGAAGGTCGTGGCGTTGTAGCGGTGGTTGCTCTCGCCGGGGAAGACCGGCGTCGTGTAGAGGATGTCGGCGCCGACCTCGGCGACGTGGTCGAGGTGCTCGGTGATGCCGTCGAGGTCCCCGCCGAAGAGCTGCATGGGGGTGCGCGGGTCGTCGGGCTCGAAGGCGACCTCCTCGTCCCACGCAGCCGGCAGCGCCCAGTCCGGGCTGGGCCGGTCGTCGGCGGCCGCCGACCGGGCGAAGCGGTCCGGGAACACCTGGTAGACGACGCCGTCGCGACCCCAGTCGGGGGCGGCGGGGTGGGCCGCGAGCCGGAAGTCGGCGGCGTCCGGCCCGTCGTGGTCCACGAGGCCGGCTCCGGTGAGCCACTCCTGCGACCCGTCCGGCCGCTCGAGCAGGAAGCGGTAGTGGGCCACCGGGTTGTGGACCAGCAGCCCGCCCTCCCACCACGTGGTGGCTCCGACCGTGGACGGGTGCATCTCGACGTACACCGGCTCGGCGTCGTACGTCGTGCGCAGCCACACGGCGCGCACCGGGTCCTCGGCGCTGGTGCGCACCCGGACCGGCACCGTGGTGCCGAGCACGGGGGCCTCGTCCGCGACGTAGAGGGGGGAGCCGTCGTGGTGGGGCAGGTGGAGGAGGCTCACGGGGCCCATCCTTCCAGCCACCCGGCCGCTGACTAGGATTGCCGGGCTGTCCGCAGCACGCCGCGTTAGCTCAGGGGTAGAGCACCAATCTTGTAAATTGGGTTGCGAGAGTTCGAATCTCTCACGCGGCTCGGTGTCGGTGGCCCTTCGTAGGGTCCCGGCATGAACTGCCTCGGGTGCGGTGCCGCCCTCACGAAGAGACACCAGAAGGTCTTCTGCAGCAACCGCTGCCAGCGGGCCATGGAGCGACGTCGCAACGTCGCCCGGTGGCTCGAGACGGGCATCGCCCAACCCGGCAGGGGAGCCGGTCACTACATCAGGCTCCACCTGTTGGAGGAGCAGGGATCCGCCTGTGCGCTGTGCGGGTGCCCGACGACCTGGCAGGGTGGCGAGCTCCGGCTCATCCTCGACCACGTCGACGGGGACTCGGCCAACAACCGTCGCGAGAACCTCCGGCTGGTGTGTCCGAACTGCGACTCACAGCTGCCCACGTTCAAGGCGCGCAACCGCGGTAGGGGCCGGGCGTGGCGCCGCCAGCGCTATGCCGACGGCAAGTCCTACTAGCGGACCTGGGTGACCTCGAACTCGCATGCCGGTGAGGCGATCGCGTCCTGGGCGGCGATGAGCCGGAGCTCGCGCTCGCCGGAGTCGAGGGTCTCCTTCAGCACCGCGAAGACCGAGGAGGCGGTGCGGGCCAGCGCCTCGGCCGCGGAGCCCGTCTCGTGGAGGTGCGCGGTGAAGAGGGCGGCGGTGATGTCGCCCGACCCGTTGGCCTTCATCGGCAGGCGCGGGGTGGTGACCAGCCAGGCCCCCTCGCCCGTGACGGCCAGCATCTCGATCACGTCGTCGGGTGCACCCTCGCGGATGACCGAGGTCACCAGCACGGTCGCCGGGCCCAGGGCGCGCACCTCGTCGGCGGCCGCCAGGACGTCCTCGAGCGGGGAGGCACCGCTCAGCGCGTCGTTGTCGGTGATGAAGCCGAGCTCGAACTGGTTGGGGGTCAGCACGTCGGCCACCGGGATGACGGTGGAGCGGTACTTCGGCGGGATCGCCGGGTTCACGAAGCAGCCCGACGTCGCGTTGCCCATCACCGGGTCGCAGGTGTAGGTCGCAGCCGGGTTGGCCGCCTTCACCTGCGCCACCGCGTCGACGATCACGTCCGCGATCTCGGGCGACCCCTGGTAGCCGGACAGGACCGCGTCGCACGTCGCGAAGGCACCTCGCTCACCGATGCCGGTGACCACGTCGCGCACGTCGTCGGCGGCGATCAGCGGCCCGCGCCACGCGCCGTACCCGGTGTGGTTGGAGAAGTTCACCGTCAGCACCGGCCACACCTCGTGGCCGAGGCGCTGGAGGGGGAAGACGGCGGCGGAGTTGCCGACGTGGCCGTAGGCGACGTGGGACTGGATCGAGAGGACGCGCACCCCGAGAGACTAGGCCACCTGCAGCGAGCGCTTCGAGAGGCCCATCCAGTAGCCGTCGATCACCTGGACGCCCGGGTCGTCTGCCGTCGTGGCCGCACCGAGCGTGACGAAGAGCGGCGTGTAGTGCTCCACGGTGGGGTGGGCGTACGGCATGCCGGGGGCCTTCGCCCGGTAGTCGGAGAGCAGGTCGACGTCGCCCCGGGTGAGGGCGTCGGCCGCCCAGAGGTCGAAGTCCGTGCTCCAGCCCGGGACGGCCGCGTCGATGCTCCAGTCCGTCAGGAACGGCAGGCCGTGGGTCAGGAAGCCCGAGCCGATGATCAGCACGCCCTCGTCGCGCAGCGGGCGCAGCCGCTCGCCGAGCTGCATCAGGCGCTGCGGGTCGTCGGTGGGCAGCGACATCTGCAGCACCGGGATGTCGGCCTCGGGGTACATGATCTTCAGCGGCACCCAGGCGCCGTGGTCGAGTCCGCGCGAGGTGTGCTGGTGCACCGGCTCGGTGCTCGGCATCATCGCCGCCACCCGCTGGGCCAGCGCCGAGGCGTCCGGCGTCTCGTAGGTCATCTGGTAGTACTTCGGCGCGAACCCGCCGAAGTCGTAGACGAGCGGGGCCGAGCTCGCGCTCAGGCTCACCGGCGCGGACTCCCAGTGGGCGCTCACGATGAGGATCGCCTTCGGACGCGGGAGGTCGCGGGCCCACGCGGACAGCTGCCCGGACCAGACGGGGTCGTCGAGGAGCGGCGGGGCGCCGTGGCCGATGTACAGGGCAGGCATGCGTGCGTTCATGACGTCCTCAATAGTTCGGGATTCAACTATATTCCCGGGGTAGTCCAGTGGCAAGCTGTCGTCCGCGGGCGTCCCGGACGACGGTTCGCCACTGGACTACCGCGGTGGTACGTCGTCGTACGACGGCAGCGTCCAGTCGACCGGCTCGCCACCCTGCTCCTCCAGCAGCCGGTTGACGCGGCTGAAGGGCTTCGAGCCGAAGAACCCGCGCCGCGCGCTCAGGGGCGAGGGATGGACCGACTCGACGCACGGGACCGGCCCGAGCAGGGGCTTGAGGGACTGGGCGTGCCGGCCCCAGAGGATCGCCGCGCACGGCCCCCCGCGCTCGGCCAGCGCGACGATCGCGCGCTCGGTGATGGCCTCCCACCCCTTGCCCTGGTGGCTGTTGGAGTCGCCGGGCCGCACGGTGAGCGACCTGTTGAGCAGCATCACGCCCTGGTCGGCCCACGCCGACAGGTCGCCGTGCTTCGGCGGCACGATGCCGAGGTCGTCGCGCAGCTCGACGTAGATGTTGACCAGGCTCGGCGGCAACGGCCACACGTGCCGCTCGACCGCGAAGCTCAGCCCGATCGGGTGCTGCGGATTGGGGTAGGGGTCCTGCCCGACGACCAGGACGCGGACGTCGGCCAGCGGCCGCTCGAAGGCACGGAAGACCCGGTCGGCGCCGGGCTGGTAGCCGCGTCCGGCCGCGTCCTCGTCGCGCAGGAAGCGACCCATCGCGGCGATCCGGTCGTCGACCGGGGCGAGCGCCTCGGCCCAGTCGGCGGCGACGCGTCCCTTCTCGACGAGCCGGGCCAGCGAGCCCGCTGCGGTCACCGTCCACCTCCCCGCACGGGCCGCTGGAGCCGGTCGAGGAACGCCTTCAGCAGGGCCTCGCGCATCGCCGGCGACGCCACGTCGAGCATCGCGTTGACCTCCGCCATCCGCCTCGGCAGCTCGAGGTCGCCCGCGGCCGAGGTGCCGACCAGGCCGGAGGCCGCGAGCAGCCCGTCGAAGTCGTCGTCGCCCAGCGCCTCGGGGTCGAGCGCCTCGATGAAGGCGACCACGCCCGGGTCCACCGCGACCGGTCCGGCCTCCTGGGCCGCCTTGACCGACGCGCGGAGAGCGTCGCCGAAGTCGGAGACGTGCGCGAGCGTGCCTGCACTCACCGAGAGGTGGATGCTCGGTCCGTCGTCGCCGAAGGACAGCTGCGGCTGGACGTACCACCCGCGTGCCACCAGCTCGTCGGTCAGGGTGAACGGGTCGCACGAGTCGTCGGTGGCCAGCGTGACGAGGGTGGAGTCCGGCTGGGCGACCAGGCGCAGCGCGGGCTCCCCGTCGACGTACGACACGATGGCGTCGACCGCGTTGAACGCCTTCCCGGCCAGATCGAGGTATCCCGCGTCACCGATCTGCTGCACGACCGCCCACGTCCCGGCGACCGGGCCGCCCGACCGCGTCGACTGCGTCGTCGCGTTGAGCATGGTGTAGCCCGGCCACGCGGCGGAGGCGAAGAGCTGCGGGCGGCGCAGGTCGGGGTCGCGGTGCAGGAGCAGCGAGGTGCCCTTCGGTGCGTAGGCGTACTTGTGGGTGTCGACGCTGACCGAGGTGACGCCCTCGACCGCGAAGGTCCACGGCGCGACGTCGCGACCCAGGCGAGCGGCGTAGGGCAGCACCCAGCCGCCGATGCACGCGTCGACGTGGCAGCGCACGCCCCGCGACGCCGCGGCGGCGGCGACCTCCGTGACCGGGTCCACCACCCCGTGCGCGTACGACGGTGCGCTGGCGACGACCAGCACGGTGTCCTCGTCGATCGCCGCGGCCATCGCGTCGGCGTCCGCCCGGAAGTCCGGGCCGACGGGAACCAGGACGGCCTCCACGCCGAAGTAGTGGGCGGCCTTGTGGAAGGCCGCGTGGGCCGTCGACGGCAGCACCATCCGCGGCCGGGCGACCTCGGGTCGGCTGTCGCGGGCCCCCTGCACGGCCAGCAGGATCGACTCGGTGCCGCCGGAGGTGACCGTGCCGACGGCGCTCGGCGGGGCGTCGACCAGGTCGCACGCGAAGCCGACGAGCTCGTTCTCCATCTGCAGCAGGGACGGGAACGCCGTGGGGTCGAGCGCGTTGGACGCCGCGTAGGCCGCGACGGCCTCGCTCGCGACCCGGTCCACCTCGGCGTCGCCCGAGTCGTAGACGTAGGCCAGGGTCCGTCCGCCGTGCACCGGGAGGTCCGCTCGCTGCAGGGCGCGCAGCCGGTCGAGCGGGCGCTCGGGGGAGTCGGTCACGAAGGGGCTCCTTCCGCGGCCGCCACCTCGGCGGCGTCGAGGGTGTACTGGCGCAGCCACCACAGGCTGAGCACGGTCAGCGCGGCCGGCACGACCGAGAACCCGAGGGTGATCGCGGTCAGCGCGGAGTCGGGCTGGGTGAGCTCGCGGCCCTCGCTGGAGAGGTAGCCACCGAGGGCGAGCACCACGGCGAACACCGCCGGGCCGAGCGCGAGCCCGAGGGTCTCCCCGGCCGTCCAGACGCCGGTGTAGACGCCGGCGCGGTTCTCGCCGGTGCGCGCCGAGTCCACGGCGGCCGCGTCCGGCAGCATCGCCATCGGGAAGACCTGGCAGCCCGCGTAGCCCACGCCCACGAGCGCGGTGGCCGCGAACACGACCCCGGAGGGTGCGACCCGCGCCGTGGCGGCCAGCACCGCGCCGGTCGCCAGCACCACGGACGCGATCGCGTAGCCGCGTCGCTTGCCGATGCGGGTGCCGACGGCGGTCCACACCGGCGTCAGCAGCAGAGCGGGGCCCACGAAGCAGACGAACAGCACGGTCGCGGCGCCGGTGCTCCCGAGCACGTCGCCGGCGAGGTAGTCGACGCCGGCGAGCATGCAGCCCGTGGCCAGCGCCTGCAGCACGAAGGTCGTCAGCAGGACGCGGAAGTCACGCGCGCGGCCCACGATGCGCAGCTGCTCGCGCAGCGAGCCCGCCCCCGCGGCCACGGCGCCGATCGGGGCCCGCCGGGTGCCCCACCAGGCGCTCAGGACGCCGACGACGATCAGGGTGGCCATGACGACGCCCATCACCCGGTAGCCGTCGCGGCCGCCGACCGCGTCGCGGATGACCGGCGCGGTCGCGCCCGCCAGCATGATCGTGAACGCCAGGATCGCGACGCGCCACGTCATCAGCCGGGTGCGCTCGTCGTACGACGTGGTGATCTCGGCCGGCATGGCGACGTAGGGCACCTGGAAGAAGGCGTACGCCGACGCCGCGAGCACGAAGAAGACCAGCACCCAGGTCGCCTCGAGCGCCGAGCTGTCGAGGTCGGGCGCCGCGAAGATCAGCGCGAACGCGCCCGCGAGCATCAGCCCGGCGCGGACCAGCCACGGCCGGCGCGGGCCCGCCGGGTCGACGGTCCGGTCGCTGACCCGCCCGGCCACCGGGTTGAGCACGACGTCCCACGCCTTCGGCACGAAGACGATCACGCCGGCCCACAGCGCGGCGATGCCGAGCTCGTCGGTGAGGTAGGGGAGCAGCATCAGGCCGGGGACCGTGCCGAAGGCCCCGGTGGCCACCGACCCGCTGCCGTAGCCGATCCGCACGCTGGTCGGCAGCCGCGACGCCTCGTCGCGTGAGGCGGTGGCCGTCATCGCGGGCCCAGCGCGCGCGAGCCGGCGGAGCCGTAGCGCCGCGTCGGGTTCGACCCGATGGTGCCGGGCGAGGCCGCCTTCCGCGCCGGGGCCTTCTTCGCGGGCGCCTTCTTGGCGGGCGCCTTCTTGGCCGGCGCCTTCTTCGCGGGCGCCG
>JAYSEC010000065.1:0-6339 GCA_041914085.1 Nocardioides sp. | reverse complement strand
GCGGGCGCCTTCTTGGCGGGCGCCTTCTTGGCCGGCGCCTTCTTCGCGGGCGCCGCCGGCTCGCGGCCCGACCAGGCGTCCACCCACTCGTCGATCACCTGCCAGGTGGTGCCGCGTGCGGCGCGTCCGGTGAGCATGCCGAGGTGCCCGCCCGGGACCACCTCGAAGCGCACCTGCTCGGATCCGGACAGCAGCGGCACCACCGCGCGCACCGCGGGGAGCGGCGCGATGCCGTCGGTGTTGCCGGCGAAGACCAGCACCGGGACCTCGATGCTGGCGAGGTCGACGGTGCGGTCGCCGACCTCCATCCGCCCGCCCGCGAGCGCGTTGCCCTTCACGAAGCGGTGGTAGAGCTGGCCGAAGGTGCGACCCGGGTAGGCGGTCATGCTGGACATGAACCGGCTGACGGCTTCCAGCTGCGCTAGGTAGTCGGTGTCGTCGAGGTGCGTCAGCACCGCCAGCGGCTTGGTCACGACCTTCTGCGCCGAGGCCGCGGTGAACGCCCAGTTCACCAGCGGGGTCGGCACGCCACCGAGCGCACGGTAGGCGCGGGTGATCGCGCCGCGGCCCTGGGTGAGGTTGAGCAGCGGCCGCACGGGGGCGACGAGCGGCACCTTGGTGACGTCGACCGGGGAGCCCACCACGGTCAGCGAGGCGATGGGCAGGTCGGTGCGGTCGGCCGCGACCAGCATCGCGAAGATGCCGCCCAGGCTCCAGCCGACCAGGTGCACCCCACGACCGCCGGAGTGCTCGTGCACCGTCCGGATCGCCTCGGGCAGCACCTCGTCGACCCAGTGCTCCACACCGAGCGCGCGGTTGCGGAAGGAGACCTGGCCGTACTCCACGAGGTAGGTGGGGCGACCCTGCGACACCAGGTGCTCCACCAGCGAGCAGCCGCGACGCAGGTCGAAGCACAGGGCGGGCGCGGCGAGGGGCGTCACCAGCAGCACGGGGTCGCCGGTCGGCTCCACCCCCTTGGCCGGTCGGTAGTGGTAGACCTCCCGCAGCTCCCCGTCGTCGATCAGCGTGCGAGGCATCGGCCGCAGGTCGGCCAGACCGCCGTAGAGCAGGGTGTGCGCGACGTTCCCGGCCGCGGCCACCACCTGATCGGGCTTCGGGATCAGATCCATGGAAGAAATCTACGGGCAGGTGCATCCGGTCCGGGGTCTCGGCCGGAGAAGGGGTCGACAGGGCGCCACCGGGCGCCCCCGACGGAAGGACTGCCCCATGAAGCGTCGCGTTCCCGCCCTCCTGGCCGCCTCGGCCCTCGCCCTCGGCGCGGTACAGGCCACGGCTCCCGCCGCCAGCGCCAAGGCAGCCGGCGAGGACAGCCTCGCCGGCCTGCTGACGTCCGACGGCAACCAGTTCGACAAGAACAAGCGCGACTTCGACATCGTCACCGAGGCGGCTCTCGCCGTGGTCGCCGCGAAGCCGGAGTCGCCGGTCGCCCTGCTCGCCGACGGCACGAAGCGCCTGACCGTCTTCGCGCCCACCGACGAGGCCTTCCGCCTCCTCGCCGAGGACCTCACCGGCCAGAGGATCAAGAGCGAGAAGAAGATCTTCGAGGCGCTCGTCGACCTCGCCGGCGTGGACACCATCGAGACGGTCCTGCTCTACCACGTGGTCCCGGGCAAGACCCTGACCAGCAACAAGGTGCTCAAGGCGGACGGCGCGAGGCTGACCACCGCCCAGGGCGGCAAGGTCAAGGTCGACATCAAGAAGAAGCCCAGCCTGAGCATCACGCTGAAGGACCGGGACAAGAACGACCAGGACCCGAAGGTCGTGCTGAAGGCGATCGACCTCAACAAGGGCAACAAGCAGGTCGCGCACGGCATCGACCGCGTGCTGCGCCCGATCGACCTCTGATCCGCGTCCGACGACAGCGATCCTGACGGGTGGGGAGCGGCGATGACGGTCATCCCGTTCCCCACCCGCACGGCGCGCCGGTACCGTGGCCGCGTGGTCACGGGAGTCATGGCGTCCGAGGGAGAGCAGGACGAGTACGTCCACTCGGTCGCCGCGCGCCTCGTCGCGGGTGAGGAGAGCGCCCTCGAGGAGATCTACGACCGGTGGTCGGCCCTGGTCCACACCTACGCCCTGCGGGCGCTGGGCGACCAGCACGACGCGGAGGAGGCCACCCAGCAGGTCTTCATCAGCGCCTGGCGCAGCCGCCACACGCTGACCCCGAGCCCCGTGGCGCTCCCCGCGTGGCTCCTCGGCATCGCCCGGCACAAGGTCGCCGACGTCCGCGCCGCGCGGGCCCGCGACGCCGCCAAGGTCGCCGCCGCGGCTGCGCTGCCGGAGGCCCAGCAGGTCGAGTCCGAGCCGGCCGACCGCGCGATCGCCGACCGGCTGGTCGTGCGCCAGGCCGTGCAGGACCTGCCCGACCCGCGCCGCACCATCGTGTTCCTCGCGTTCTGGGAGGAGCGCAGCCACGCCGAGATCGCCGAGACCACCGGCCTGCCGCTCGGCACCGTCAAGAGCCACGTCCGTCGCGGACTGGTCCAGATCCACCAGCAGCTCGAGGGGGTGCGCCGTGCCACACGTTGACCTCGACGAGATCGCCGGGCTCGCCCTCGACCTCGACGACACCGACGCGGAGGTGCGCCGCCACGTCGAGTCGTGCGACGAGTGCAGCGCGCTGCTGGCGGCGTTCACCGAGGCGCGCGCCCTCGTCGGCGAGGGTCCACTCGTGGCCCCTCCGGCCCACCTGCGCGACCAGGTGCTCGCCCACGTCCAGGAGGACGACGGCGACGCGACGGCGCTCGCCCAGCCGATCCCGCTTCCCGTCGGCGAGCGCACGACCGCCGGACGGGCGCGACGCGGCGTGCCGGCCTGGGCCGCCGGCCTCGCCGCCGGGATCGCCCTCGTCGCGGGTCTGGGCCTCGGCCGCCTCACGGCGGACGACCCCGCCCGGCCCGAGGCCACCGACCCGCCCACCCCGACCGGCACGGTGGTGGCCGCCGCCGACCTGACGGCGCTCGACAGCGACGCCCCGCGCGGGGAGGCGAGCGCCGTACGCTCCGACGACACGGTGACGCTGAAGGTGCGTGCGAGCGAGCTCGGTGACGAGGACGGCTTCCACGAGGTGTGGCTGATCAACGTCGACGGGACCCGCATGGTCGCGCTCGGCGTGCTCGCCCGGGGCGACACCGGCGAGTTCGACGTGCCGCAGGGACTCATCGACGAGGGCTACCGGATCGTCGACATCTCGGTCGAGCCCGAGGACGGCGATCCCACCCACTCGGGTGTGAGCCTCGCGCGTGGCGAGCTGACCTAGGCGCCTCGAGCCTCGACATCGCGGCCCGGGAGGGCTAGGAACGGTGCATGAGGTGGAGGTACGCGATTCTCGGCGGTACGGCGGTCGCCGGCACCGCGACGGCGATCCACGACCTGGTGCAGCGCAAGCACGCCATCCTGCGCAACTTCCCCGTCGTGGGCCACGGCCGCTTCCTCGTGGAGAAGTTCGGCCCCGAGCTGCGGCAGTACATCGTCACCAGCAACGACGAGGAGCGGCCGTTCAGCCGCGACCAGCGGCGCTGGGTCTACGCCAGCTCCAAGCTGGAGAACAACTACTTCGGCTTCGGCACCGACAACGACGTCGAGCAGGTCGAGGGCTACCCGATCATCAAGCACCGCACCTTCACCGGTCCGGGCGCGGCCACGATGCCGCACGCCCAGGAGGAGATCAGCCTTCCCTGCGCGAAGGTGCTCGGCGCGGCCCGCGGACGGACGCACGCCTTCCGCCCGGGCTCGGTGGTGAACATCTCCGGGATGAGCTTCGGCTCGCTGTCCGGCAAGGCGATCGAGGCGCTCAACAAGGGCGCCGCGATGGCCGGCTGCCTGCAGAACACCGGGGAGGGTGCGCTGTCCCCGCACCACCGCCACGGGGGCGAGATCGTCTTCCAGATCGGTACGTCGTACTTCGGGTGCCGCGACGAGCACGGCCGCTTCGACATGCGCCGGCTCGTCGACCTGGTCCAGTCGGCGCCGGTCCGCGCGATCGAGGTCAAGCTCAGCCAGGGCGCCAAGCCCGGCCTGGGCGGCATGCTGCCCGGCGAGAAGGTGAGCCGCGAGATCGCCGAGATCCGCGGCATCCCCGAGGGCGTGGACTGCGCCTCGCCGAGCCGGCACACGGTCTTCCACGACGTCGACTCGATGCTCGACTTCGTCGAGAGCGTGGCGCAGGCGACCGGCCTCCCGGTCGGGATCAAGTCCGCGGTGGGCAACCTGACCATGTGGGACGAGCTCACCGCCGAGATGTCGCGGGGTGGGCGAGGGGTCGACTTCGTCAACATCGACGGCGGCGAGGGCGGCACGGGCGCCGCGCCGATGATCTTCGCCGACTCGGTGGCCTACCCGTTCCGGATCGGCTTCTCGGAGGTCTACCGGCGCTTCGCCGAGGCCGGGCTGACCGACGACGTGGTCTTCGTCGGAGCCGGCAAGCTCGGCATCCCGGAGAACGCGATCGTCGCCTTCGCGCTCGGGGTGGACATGGTCAACGTCGGTCGTGAGGCGATGATGGCGATCGGCTGCATCCAGGCGCAGAAGTGCCACACCGACCACTGCCCGGTGGGGGTGGCCACCCAGAACCCGCGCTACACCCGCGGTCTCGACGTCAGCCTGAAGAGCGTGCGCGCGGCCAACTACATCCGGTCGATGCGCCGCGACCTGCTCAAGGTCTCGGAGGCCATCGGGGTCGTGCACCCGGGGCTGATCGCCCCCCGCGACATCGACATCCTGCACGGCACCCGGACCGCGCGCAGCCTCGCCGAGACCTACGGGTACGACCCCGGCAGGCCCCGCCTGGCCCCGCGGCTGGTGAAGGAGATCGAGGCCATCATGGTCGCCCAGGACGCGACCAGGCCCGCCGAGACGCCGGCCTGAGCGGGCCGCTCGCCGCGACGGTCAGCGCGCGGGGGTCGGGCGCACCGTCTTGTCGTGGTGGTCCGGCAGCGACGCCAGCTCGGCGAGGAAGTCGCGGGCCCACTTGGCCACGTCGTTGGCGACGACGGTCTTGCGCAGCGCGCGCATCCGTCGGCCGGTCTCCTTGGAGTCCGCGGCGTAGGCCTCGAGCAGGGAGGCCTTCATCCCGTCGATGTCGTAGGGGTTGACCAGCCATGCCTGGCGCAGCTCGGACGCGGCGCCGGCGAACTCCGAGAGGACGAGGGCGCCGTCGTTGTCGAAGCGGCAGGCGACGTACTCCTTGGCCACCAGGTTCATGCCGTCGCGGAACGGGGTGACGACCATGATGTCGGCGGCGCGGTAGAAGGCGGCCATCTCCTCGCGCGGGTAGGAGTTGTGGAGGTAGGAGATCGCCGGACGCCCGATCAGGCCGTGGTCGCCGTTGATCCGGCCCACCAGCCGCTCGATGTCGTCGCGGAGGATGCGGTACTGCTCGACCCGCTCGCGCGAGGGCGTGGCGACCTGCACGAAGACGGCGTCCTCCACGTCGAGGTGGCCGTCGCGGACCAGCTCGCCGAACGCGCGCAGCCGGGAGTAGATGCCCTTGGTGTAGTCGAGCCGGTCGACGCCGAGGAAGATCTTCTTCGGGTGGCCGAGCGCCTCGCGGATCTCCGCGGCCCGCTTCTCCACGCTCTCCGAGCGGGCGAGCTCCTCGAAGCCGGCCGTGTCGATGGAGATCGGGAAGGCGGTCGCCTTCACCGGGCGCCCGTCGGGGAGGTAGATGGTGTCGCGGTGGGTCTTGTGCCCCACGCGGCTGCGGACGAGGCGTACGAAGTTCGCGGCCGCGCCCGGCAGCTGGAAGCCGATGAGGTCCGCGCCGAGCAGCCCCTCGAGGATCTGGCGGCGCCACGGCAGCTGGGAGAACAGCTCCGCGGGCGGGAACGGGATGTGGAGGTAGAAGCCGATGCGCAGGTCGGGGCGCTGTGCGCGCAGCATCTGGGGGACCAGCTGGAGCTGGTAGTCCTGGACCCAGACCGTCGCACCCGGCGCGGCGACCTCGGCCGCGCGGTCGGCGAAGCGCTGGTTGATCGCGACGTAGGCGTCCCACCACTCGCGGTGGAACTCGGGCTTGGCGACGACGTCGTGGTAGAGCGGCCACAGGGTGCCGTTGGAGAAGCCCTCGTAGAACTCCTCCACCTCCTGGGCGCTCATCGCGACCGGCACCAGCGACAGGCCGTCCTCGACGAACGGCTCGAAGTCGTCGTCGGCCGAGCCCGGCCAGCCGATCCAGGCGCCGTCGTTGGCGCGCATCACCGGCTCGAGGGCGGAGACCAGCCCGCCGGGGGAGCGGCGCCACGTGACCTCGCCGTCGGACAGGCGGACGCGGTCCACCGGGAGCCGGTTGGCCACGATCACGAGGTCTGCCTGCGGGGT
>JAYSEC010000064.1:0-15547 GCA_041914085.1 Nocardioides sp. | reverse complement strand
AGCAGCCAGGCGACGAGGAGCACCGCGGCCAGGAGGAGCAGGCCCCACTGGTAGCGCTGACGCCCCGTCGTCGGCGCGGCCATCAGTACTCCAGCACCTGCGCGCGCCGCTTGACCTCGCTGCCGCGGTTCTCCCGCAGCGCGTCGATCGGCCGGCCGGGGAGGTCGTCGTCGGTGAAGAGCCACGCGATGCACTCGCGGTCGTCGAACCGGTGGTCGTGCAGCAGCGTGAGCAGCCCCGGCAGGCCCTTGACCACCTGGCCGTCCTGGATGAAGTCGGCCGGCACGCGGGGTCCGGCGCCCGGCACCGGCACCGCCTGCGCGAGCTCGTGGTCCTTGACCATCGACCGGACCTTCGCGGGCGTCACGCCGAGCAGCTCGGCGACCTCGCTCCACTCCAGCCACTCGGGGACGAGGGCGGCCAGGTCACGGTCGGCGAGGGGGACGTCGTTCATGGGCCGGAGTCTGTCACGAGCGACACGCCCGACCCACCCGGCGCCTCGCGGCCCGGCGACGCGCTCGGTAACGTCGACTGCTCGTCCGCGCGCTTCCCTCCCACCGGCCTCGGACCCGTGGGCGCAGCGGACGGGACCAGGAGCGACCGTGCCCCGACGACCCCCTTCCCTGACCCGCGCCGTCGCCGCGCTCGTCCTCGGCCTGGCGGCCGCGACGCTCGTCGTGTCCCCCGCCCACGCCGACGGAGGTGCGCGGCCCGCGTGGCAGCACCCCGACGGCGACCGCGAGAAGGTGCGCCGGGTCATCGCCGGGGCCGCCCGCAACCACGGCGTCGACCCCCAGCTCGCCCTGGCGATCGCCTGGCAGGAGTCGGGCTGGCAGATGGGTGTCGTCTCCGACGCCCGCGCCATCGGTGCCATGCAGGTGCTGCCCGCGACCGGTCGGTGGATGGAGCAGTACGCCGGGCGCGACCTCGACCTGCGCAGGCTCGGGGACAACGCGAAGGCCGGGGTCCTGCTGCTGCGGGTGCTCGCGCGGCACACCCAGCGTCGTACGCACAAGATCGGCGCCTACTACCAAGGCCTCGGCGCGGTGCGACGGCACGGCCTCTACGACGAGACGCGGGCCTACGTCCGCAACGTGGAGGCGATCAAGCGGCGCCTCGAGGAGGGCCGTCCGCCCGCCTGATCGCCGGCCCGCGGACTTGTCGGTGCCGCGGCGCCCTTCGTACGGTGTCCCGATGCGCTCCCTCCGCCCCGTCCTCGCCGCCGCGCTCGTCGGCCTCCTGGCCCTGACGATCTCGCCGGCGGTCTCCCCCGCGTCCGCCGACCACGTCCACGGTGCGCCCGGCCCGGTCCACGCCGGCAACACCTACGGCTGGTACCAGCACGGCGTGTTCCGCCAGGAGTTCGTCGGCGCCAAGCCGGCGTACTGGAAGAAGGCCGGCCGGGGCGTGGTGCGCACCCAGAACGGCATGCTGACCCTGATGACCACCCGCAGGGGCAGCGTCTCGGCCACGCTCGACCTCCCGGGCCACACCTACGGGCGGTGGGAGATCCGCGCCCGCGCGCGCCGGATGGGCACCACCCCCGGCGGCAGCAACTACAAGGTCGTCACCGAGCTCGTGCCGGCCGGCGACCGCGAGCAGCACTGCGGCGGGCGCGACATCGGCCTGCAGAACTTCACGCTCGGCAAGAACACGGTGAAGTCCTACGTCCACACGCTGCCGAACAACTCCTTCCGCGGCTTCAAGGACCGCCACCTGCGCAACGACCGGTGGCACACCTACGCCGTCGAGGTCGCCGAGGACCACATCTCGTGGTTCGTCGACGCCCACGTCGTGCACACCGAGCGCCGCGACGCCGCGCTCGACCCGGTGCGCCGCCAGCTCAAGTTCGAGCTCCGGGCGCAGGGCAACGAGAAGATGCACCCGGCGCGGATGCAGATGGACTGGATGCGCTACTGGACGATGCGCGCCCCCAACGAGCGCTCGATCAAGGCCCCGCAGTTCGAGCTGAGCACGTTCAACGACGCCTGCTGAGCGCTCCGCGGGGACCCGGCGCCACGCCGGAGCCGCCGCTGAGAGCGGCGCCCGGGGCGGTTTCCGTACGATGGGCGCGCCGGATCCTTCCCCGTCCGGTGTTGGAGGTCGACTGTGGAGCCACCCGAGCACGCCCGCGCAGCAGCGCCCGGCGCCAGTGGCGACCCCCTGACCGGACGGCTGCTGGAGCGTCGCTACCGCATCGGCGCCCGGGTGGCGCGCGGCGGCATGGCGAGTGTCTACGAGGCCACCGACACCCGGCTCGACCGCACCGTCGCCGTCAAGGTGATGCACCCCGGCCTGGGGGACGACGAGGACTTCGCCGCGCGGTTCGTGCGCGAGGCCCGGGCCGCCGCCCGGCTCAACCACCCGCACGTGGTGGGCGTCTACGACCAGGGTGACGACACCTCCGACGGCTCGGACACCGTCTTCCTCGTCATGGAGTACGTCCCCGGCCACACGCTGCGCGACGTGATCCGCAAGGAGGCGCCGATGCCCCCGGCCCGGGCGCTCGCGCTCCTGGAGCCGGTCGTGTCCGCGCTCGCCGCCGCCCACCGTGCCGGGCTGATCCACCGCGACGTGAAGCCGGAGAACGTGCTGATCGCCGACGAGGCGCACGGCGGGCAGGTCAAGGTGGCCGACTTCGGCCTCGCCAAGGCGGTCAGCGCCGACACCCAGCACACCGCCACTGGCGGGGTGCTGATCGGCACCGTCTCCTACCTCGCACCCGAGCTCGTCGTCGACGGTCGCGCGGACGCCCGCGCCGACGTCTACGCAGCCGGCGTGGTGCTCTACGAGCTGCTCACCGGCAGCAAGCCGCACGAGGGCGAGTCGCCCATCCAGGTGGCCTACCGCCACGTGCACCACGACGTCCCCCTCCCCTCCGTCGCGGAGCCGGGCATCCCCGACTACGTCGACGCCCTCGTCGCCCGCGCCACCTCGCGCGACCGCAGCCAGCGGCCCGCGGACGCCTCGGTGCTGCTCCACCACGTGCACCGCGTCGCGCAGGCGTTGCGCGAGGGCCTCGACTCCGACCCCGAGCTGGCCGCGGACCTGATGCCGCGCCGCACCCCGGCGGCCGACCTCGCCGACGTGCACGGCGACGCCACCATGCCCCAGCCCTTCGACGCGGCGGCCCTGGCGCTGCTGACCGAGGTCGACCCGCGCGACTCCGGGCTCGTCGACGACGGCAGCCCGGACCGGACCACGGCGCTGGAGCGCCACCCGGCGCCGGCGGCCACAGCCGCCACATCGGCGGCCGGGGAGCCGGTCACCACCGCGATGCCCGTCCGCGCACCGGAGCCGTCGCGGGACGTGGCCGACCGGCAGCCGCCGCCCGCCCGACGGCCGTCGCGCGCCCCGAGCCCGATCGCCCCGGTCACCACGACGCCCCGCCGACGGTCCGTCAAGGGGCCGCTCGTGCTGCTCCTCTCCCTGCTGCTGGTCGCCGGCATCGGCGTCGGCGCCTACTGGTTCGGCTGGGCGCGCTACACCACGACGCCCGCCGTGCTCGGCCTCGACGAGGCAGCCGCGGGTGCCCGGCTGGAGCGGGCCGGGCTCGACCCGGAGGCCGGCGAGCCGGCGTACTCCGAGAACGTCGCTGCCGGACTGGTCATCGCGACCGACCCGGGGCCCGGAGGCAAGGTGCTCGACGGCGGCACCGTGACGCTGACCCTGTCGCTCGGGCCGGAGCGCTATGACGTCCCCCAGCTGGAGGGCCAGACCGAGGACCAGGCCCAGGACGCCCTGGCGGCGACCAACCTCGTGTTCGGCACGAGCGTCGGGCGGTGGAGCGAGACCGTCCCGGAGGGACAGGTGATCCGCACCTCGCCCAAGGCCGGCACCACGGTGAAGCCGGGCGCGACCGTCGACCTGGTGCTCAGCAAGGGGCGCAAGCCGATCACGGTCAAGGACTGGACCGGCAGGTCCCTCGACGCAGCCCGGGCAGCGCTGGAGAAGCGCGGGCTCGAGGTCAGCGTGACCGGCGAGGAGTTCAGCGACACCGTCGCCGAGGGCGACGTGATCTCCCAAGACCCCACGACCGGCACCCTCTTCCGCGGCGACACCGTCTCCTTCGTGGTGTCGAAGGGCCCCGAGCTCGTCGAGGTGCCGCGCGTGCGGGCGATGGGAGTGGAGGCGGCCACCGAGCTGCTCCAGGGCCTCGGCTTCGACGTGCGCACCGAGGAAGCCGACGGCTACCTCGGCCTGGGCTTCGTCTTCAGCTCCGACCCCGAGCAGGGCGACCAGGTGCCCAAGGGCTCCACGATCACGCTGTTCCTGATCTGACCCCCTAGCCTTCTGCGGTGGAATCCGCGCACGACCGTCGTACGACCCTGCTCGCGGCGGCGGCGCTGCTGGCCCTCGCCGCCTGCTGGGGCTCGACGTTCTTCCTGATCAAGGACCTGCTCGACCGGGTGCCCACCCTGGACTTCCTGGCGGTCCGCTTCGCCATCGCCTCGCTGGCCCTGCTGGTGGTGGCGCCGCGGGCCGTGGGCCGGCTCTCCCCGCTCGTCCGCCGCCACGCGGTCGTCCTCGGCCTGCTCTACGGCGTCGCGCAGATCCTGCAGACGGCCGGTCTCGCCCACACGCCGGCGAGCATCAGCGGCTTCGTGACCGGCCTGTACGTCGTGTGCACGCCGCTGCTCGCCGCCGCGATCCTGCGGACCCGCATCCCGCCCGTCACGTGGGTCGCCGTCGCGCTCGCCACCGTCGGCCTGGGCGTGCTGGCGCTCAACGGCTTCAGCATCGGCTACGGCGAGCTCATCACGCTGTCCTCGGCCGTGCTCTACGCCCTCCACATCGTGGCCCTCGGGGCCTGGTCCTCGGCACAGGACGCGATCGGCATGACGATCCTCCAGATCATGGTGATCGCGGTGGTGTGCACCCTGGCGACGGTGCACGACGGGATCGTGCTGCCCGAGCGCACCTCCGACTGGGTGTCGGTGGCCTACATGGCCGTCATCGTCGGCGCGCTCGGCCTGCTCGGCCAGACGTGGGCGCAGGCGCACCTGCCCCCCACGCGCAGCGCGATCATCATGAGCATGGAGCCGGTCTTCGCCTCCTTCTTCGCCGTCTGGCTGGGCGGGGAGGACCTCACCACCCGCCTGCTGGTCGGCGGGTCGATGGTGCTCGTCGCCATGCTGACCGTCGAGCTCGCGCCCCGCCGCGTGGTCGAGGGCGAGGTCCCGCACATCGCGGTCTGAGCGGCGAACGACGCCCGCGGGTGGGTGGGGCCCCTTATCGTGGCCCCGTGGACACCTGTGTGCGGTGCGGGGCCGAGCTCGGTGTGGGACGGTTCTGCCTCAACTGCGGGCACCCCATCGGGGCGCCCGCCCCGGCCGTGCCCCGCACGGCCACCACGCCGACCATGGTGCGCCCGCCCGCCGACCCTCCCGCAGACCCGCCCGCCGACCCGCCTGTCGAGCCGCCCGCCGACCGGCCCGTCGCCCCTGCCGCGCCTGCGGCCCCTCGCGCCGCCCTTCCCGTCCAGGCGGCGGACCCCACCTCGCTCCCACCAGCGCCGCCCCCGGCGGCCGCCGACTGGGACCCCGAGCTCGACCTGCTGCCCTACGAGGAGGTCGACGAGCTCGAGACCGAGGACCCGCTGCCCGGCCGGGCGTGGCTCTTCTGGGTCGTCGGCGCCGTCGCGCTGGTCGCACTCGTCCTCGTCCTGCTCCGGGTCTTCGACAGCGAGCCCGTCGACGACACCGCGACGGAGCAGCCGGCCGGCCAGGCCGGGTCGTCGCCCGGTGACGGGTCGGCGGCACCCGACGACCCGGAGGCTGGGAGCGAGGGCTCGGGAGACGAGTCCCCGCAAGGCGTCGGCCCCCGGGTCGACCTGGCCGAGTCCGCCACGTTCACCGCGCCCGACACCGCCCCTCCGACCCAGGACTTCGACGGGAACCTGGTCGCCTACGAGGCGAGCCAGATGGGCGACGGCAACCCCGCCACCACGTGGCGCACCGCAGGCGACGCGTCCGGACAGTCCATCACCATCACGCTCGCCGAGCCGGGGGTGATCGAGCGCGTCGGCCTGGTCAACGGCTACGCGAAGAAGGTCGCCGGCGTCGACTGGTACCCCAACAACCGCCGGATCCTCAGCGCGACGTGGGCCTTCGACGACGGGAGCACGGTCGACCAGACCTTCGCCGAGCGGCCGGCGATGCAGCGGCTGAAGGTGCCGCCGGTGCAGACGAGCACGGTCACCTTGACCATCACGTCGGTGACCCCGCCCGGCGCAGGCCCGCTCGGGCGCGACTACACCGCCATCAGCGAGGTCACCCTCATCGGTCGCTCCGCGGCCTGATCGCATGCCGCGCACGCTCATCACGCCCATCGCGGACGACGAGTCCAGACGTCTGGCGGTCGGGGTGTGGCAGGCGGCGCGCCGGGCCGCCGGCAACCTCCCGTCCGAGGCCCGCAGCGAGCGGGTGACGGCGAAGGTCGCCCGTGGTGTCGAGGCGGGCGAGGTCGCCCTGCTCGCCCACTACGGCGAGCGGCCGGCTGGCATGCTGGTCGCCGAGCCCTTCCAGGACGAGGACGGCCACGACGACGCCTGCGGCCACCTGTCCATGGTCTTCGTCGACCCCGCCCTGTGGGGCTGCGGCGTCGCGAGCGCCCTCGTGCGCTCGCTCCAGCGCGGCGACCACGGCCCGGGCTGGACCCGGCTCTCGGTCTGGACACGGACGACGAACCGGCGGGCGCAGCGGCTCTACCGGGCCCGCGGCTTCACCGACACCGGTGAGCGGGCGACCCTCCACGAGGGCGAGGTCATCGGCCGCTGGGAGTGGCGCGCAGGCGGGTGAGGCTCAGCCGAGCCGGGCCAGCACCGCGGCAGCGCGCTCGGCGTCGGCGCGCGTGACGTCGAGGTGCGTGACCAGGCGTACGGCGCGCGGGCCGACCGCGGCGATCCGGACGCCTTCCTCGGCCGCGGCCGCCACGAAGCCAGGCGCGTCGGGACGCTCGACGACCACGATGTTGGTCTGCACGTCCTCCGGGTCGAGGCCGAGCGCCTCTCCCAGCAGCCGCGCGTGCGCGTGGTCGTCGGCCAGCCGCTCGACGTGGTGGTCGAGGGCGTACGCCCCGGCCGCCGCCAGCACGCCCACCTGGCGCATGCCGCCACCCATCCGCTTGCGACGCACCCGCGCCTCGGCGACGGCGTCGGCCGGGCCGACCATCAGCGAGCCGATCGGCGCGCCGAGCCCCTTGGACAGGCAGACGGCCAGCACGTCGGCGATCCGGCCGTAGTCGGCGAGCGGGGTGCCGGTCGCCACGTGGGCGTTCCAGAGGCGGGCGCCGTCGAGGTGGATCCGGGCGCCGCTCGTGTCGGCCCACGCCCGCAGCGCGCGCAGGTCCTCGAGCGGGAGCACGGTCCCGCCGGCGAAGTTGTGGGTGTTCTCGACCGACACCGCCGCGGTGGGCACGAAGAACGGCCCCATGTCCGGGGCGAACATCGCCTCGATGGCGGCGAGGTCGACCTGCCCGCGCGGCGCGGTCCAGGTGCGCATGGTGATGCCGGAGATCGCGCCGTGGGCGCCGAGCTCGGCGCGGGCGATGTGCGCCGAGGACTCGCACAGCACCTCCTGTCCCGGCGCCACCAGCGACGCGACGGCCAGCACGTTGGCCATCGACCCGGTCGGCGTGAACAGCGCAGCCTCGTGGCCGAACATCGCGGCCACCCGCTCCTCGAGGGCCGTGACCGTCGGGTCCTCGCCGTAGACGTCGTCGCCCACCTCGGCGCGGGCCATCGCCGCACGCATCGCCTCGGTCGGCCGGGTCAGGGTGTCGGAGCGCAGGTCGATCACACCGGTCATCCAACCAGCCGCCCGTCGGCGTACCGCAGCGGACCATCGGCCTCGACGTCGCACCAACCCTGACGGGGTGGCGGTCCGTTGCGCACGTGCGGCGGATGTCGCCCCCCTCCGACCTCCGGAGGGGCCAGGACCGCCGCACGTGCGCGCGACGGTCGGCTGACCCCGGGGGCATGCCGCTCCCGCCAGTGCGCGTCAGGCCTTGCGCAGCATCTCCGCGACGAGGAAGGCCAGCTCGAGGGACTGGACCCGGTTGAGGCGGGGGTCGCAGACCGACTCGTAGCGGTGGGCCAGGCCGACCTCGTCGATCTCCTCGCCACCGCCGACGCACTCGGTGACGTCGTCACCGGTGAGCTCGACGTGGACGCCGCCGGGCCAGGTGCCGAGGGCGCGGTGGACGTCGAAGAAGCCCTGGACCTCGTCGATCACGTCGTCGAAGCGGCGGGTCTTGTAGCCCGAGGACGCCTCGAAGGTGTTGCCGTGCATCGGGTCGCAGACCCACGCCACGTTGAGCCCCTCGGCGGTGACCTTCTCGACCAGCGCCGGAAGGCCGTCGCGGATCTTGCCGGCACCGAAGCGGGTGATGAACGTGAGCCGGCCCGGGGTGTTCTCCGGGTTGAGGCGCGCGGCGTAGGCGAGCGCGTCGTCGGGGCTCGTCGTCGGGCCGAGCTTGATGCCGATCGGGTTCTTGATCCGCGAGAGCAGCTCGACGTGCGCGCCGTCGAGCTGACGGGTGCGCTCGCCGATCCACACGAAGTGCGCCGAGACGTTGTAGGGCAGGTCGGTGCGCGAGTCGATGCGGGTGAGCGCCTGCTCGTACTCCAGCAGCAGCGCCTCGTGGCTGGAGTGGAAGTCGACGCGGTGGAACTCGTCGGGGTCGGCGCCGATGGCCTTCATGAACGTGAGCGCGCGCTCGATCTCGTCGGCCATCGCCTCGTAGCGCTGGCCGAACGGGGAGGTCTGCACGAAGTCGGTGTTCCAGGTGTGCACCTGGCGGAGGTCGGCGTACCCGCCGGTGACGAACGCGCGCACCAGGTTCAGCGTGGCTGCGGACGAGTTGTAGACCTCGACGAGCCGCTGCGGGTCGGGGATGCGGGCCTCGGGGGTGAAGTCGTAGCCGTTGACCGCGTCGCCCCGGTAGGCGGGCAGCGTCACGCCGTCGCGGGTCTCCTCGTCGGAGCTGCGCGGCTTGGCGTACTGGCCGGCGAGCCGGCCGAGCTTCACGACCGGCACCGACGCGGCGTAGGTCAGCACGACGGCCATCTGCAGCAGCACCCGCAGCTTGTTGCGGACGTTGTCGGCGGTCACGCCGGCGAAGGTCTCGGCGCAGTCGCCGCCCTGGAGCAGGAACGCCTCGCCCCGGGTGACCGCGGCGATCTTCTCGGTGAGGTCGTCGCACTCACCGGCGAAGACGAGCGGCGGCGCCGTGCGCAGGCGGGCCACCGCCGCGTCGACCGCCCCGGCGTCGGGATAGGTCGGCTGCTGCTTCGGCCCGAGTGCGTGCAACTGCTCGAGGGAGGGGATGGAGCTCACCGGACAAGGGTACGGCGCGGGGCGCGGTCCGCCCGAACCGTGACCGTCCCCTGAACGCCGGTCCCGGACGCAGCCGGGAGCCGGGCTCAGCCGCGCGGCTCGAGGACGCCGTCGGCGTCGTCGACCTCGATGCCGCCCGAGGACGTGCGGTGCGCCTCGAGCGTGCCGGTCACGATGGAGGCACCGGGATAGCTGATGTGGCCGGGCGCCCCCTGGCGCGAGGTCGTCCACAGCCGGTCCTCGAACCCGATCGTGCCGCGGAACTGCCGGTTCTCGAGGACGAGCTGGTCGGCCGTGGCCTGCCCGACGACGTACGACGCCTCGCCGCGGTAGAGCAGCGAGCCGTGCGAGACCTGGAGGACGCCGTCGCGCTCCCGCACGGTCTGGTCGTGCACCTCGCCGCTGAGGTAGACGTCGACGCCGCCGCGCACCATCGCGCGCCACAGGTCGGAGCGGTAGCCGCGCTCGTAGACGAGGTGGCTGGAGTTGCGGGTGCGGACCTTCCCGGTCATCGGGACGTGGCCCTGGACCATCACCCACGGGACGTCGTCGCGGCGCGCCTGCCGCAGCACCTGCTCCAACCATCGCAGCTGCGCCGGGTCGACGGACATGTGCACGTCTCCCCCGCGGCGCTCGAAGACGTCGATGGTGACGAGCAGGACGTCGTCGTCGAGGCGGACGGCGTAGGCGGTGTCGCGCGCCTGCCCCCTCGGACGGTCGCTGAAGCGCGGCCTGCCGTCGGCGCCGGAGAGCATCTGCGCGGCGTAGATCCGCTTGAACTCAGGCACGTGGCGGCGCTTGAAGTCGATCCACTCGTCACGGCGCGCGCGCCACGGGTCGTCGCCGATCTCGTGGTCGCCCAGCGCCGTGTAGGTCCGCAGCCCCCGGTCCGCGAAGCGCTCGCGCCACGCCGGGTAGTAGACCCCGGCCGCGCGGCGGTAGGCGCGCAGCCGCTGCGCCTGGGTCCGCACCGGACCGAAGACCCCCGTGCGGGCGTCGTCGCGGCCCCACCGGCCCTCGACGAGGTCGCCGGCGACCAGCACGTCGTCGGTGCCGTGGGAGGCCATCTCGTCGATCACGTGGGCGAGCGCGGCGTCGTACTCGGCGTTGGTGGAGTTGGCGACCTCACCGGTGCGGCGGTCGACGTACTCGCGCCGGCCGTCGGCCGTCAGGTCCGCGACGTCCTGGTTGAGGAAGTCGGGGGTCGAGATGAACCGGTAGGCGTCCGGCAGCTCGGGTGCCCGCGGCACCGGCGGCCGCTCGCGCGGGCCGCCGCGCTCGAGCGGGCCGTCGGTCGCGACCGACGCCGGCGGGTAGTCGTCCGGCGTGGCGCTCGCCGACGGCGAGGCGGGGGTGACCGACGAGCAGCCCAGGGCGGAGGCGATCAGCACAGCCGTCAGCGGCCCGAGAGGTCGTCGTGTCACCGGGACACCGTAGACGGGCACCCCAGCCGTCCGCGGCGGAACCCGCCGTGTCGCCGCCGCGGCCTGCTGGGCCGCCCGCGTCAGTCGTGCTCGAGGTGCTCGATGTCGCGGAACCCGGTCTTCTTGGCGCGCACGCCACGGTTGGTCAGCCAGGTCAGCGCCCACAGGACGACGCCGACGCCGAGCAGCCCGGCTGCGATCTTGTACTGGATCATGTCGGCCTCGAGTCGCGCCCACGGGCCGAGCAGGTAGGCACAGCAGATCGCGCCGATCACGGGCAGCGCAGTCGGCGCGCGGAAGGCGCGCTCCGGTGTCGGGTCGCGACGCAGCACCAGGCAGGCGATGTTGACGATGGTGAACACCGCCAGCAGCAGCAGCGCGGTGGTGCCGGACAGCGCCGCCACCACCGAGGACTCCGAGTCCAGGGTCACGACGCTGATCAGGCCGAGGGCGAGGAGCGTGGTGAAGACGATCGCGGTCCACGGCGAGCGCCGGCTCGGGAGCACCTTGCCGAGCGAGCGCGGCAGCACGTCCTGCTGGGCCATGCCGTAGACCAGCCGGCTGGCCATCAGCATGTTGATGAGCGCGGTGTTGGCGACGGCGAAGACGGTGAGGAACGGGAAGATCGTGTCGATCGGCAGGTCGGGCGCGCCGATCTTGACGACGTCGAGCAGGATGCCCGCCTCGGCGTTGGTGGGCTCGGCGATCTGCCCCGCGGGGATCACCGCGACGACCGAGATCGCCACGAGCATGTAGATCACGACCGCGATGCCGAGGCCGGTGAGCATGGTGCGCGGGAAGATCCGCATCGGGTCCTGGGTCTCCTCGACCATGTTGACCGAGTCCTCGAAGCCCACCATCGAGAAGAACGCGATGGCCGTGGCGATCGTCACCGCCATGAACAGGCCCTTGTCATCAGGGCTCTCGAAGACGGTGATGCGGCCGAGGTCGCCGTCGCCGCGGCCGATCACCCAGATGCCGATGGCGATCACGATGGCGAGCGCGGTCATCTCCACCAGCGTGAGGAGGACGTTGAACTTCACGCTCTCGCCGACGCCGCGCAGGTTGATCGCAGCGAGGACCAGCATGAACACCAGGGCCGTGACGAGCGTCGCCGTCGTGCTCGGGTCGTCGTTGCCGAAGCCGATGAGCAGGTTGGCGGCCAGCAGGTTGGACGACGTGGAGGCGCTCGTGATGCCCGAGCAGACCACCGTGAAGGCCACCAGGAACGTCACGAAGTGGATGCCGAACGCCTTGTGCGTGTAGAGCGCGGCGCCCGCGGCCTGGGGGTACTTGGTGACGAGCTCGAGATAGGAGAACGCGGTGATCGTGGCGATGGCGAAGGCGACGAGGAACGGGAGCCACGCGATGCCGCCGACCTGGCCGGCGAGCTTGCCGGTGACGGCGTACACGCCCGCGCCGAGGATGTCGCCGACGATGAAGAGCAGGAGCAGCCTCGGCCCCAGCACCCGCTTGAGGTCGGAGTCCTCGGGACCGTTGACGTCGGGCTGCGTGGCTTCGGTCGCGCTCATCGGGATCCCTTCGTCGGTCCGTGCCCGAGCACGGTGGTTCCCTCACCATGACGCGTGCGTGCCGCGCGAGGCAACCACCGTACGGGGGGCGGCGCGCCGTGTCGTCGACGACAGGTGCCGCGCGACGGCACGTCGGCCTTCCCGACTTTGATCGTTCTAACTACCCTGCTGCCCATGCCGAAGCGTGTCGCGCTCCTGACGGCCGGTGGGTACGCCCCCTGCCTGTCCTCCGCCGTGGGTGCCCTCATCGAGTCCTACGACGCCACCGACCCCTCGATCGAGCTGATCGCCTACAAGCACGGCTACCACGGCCTGCTCACCGGCAACAGCCTCGTCATCGGGCCCGAGGAGCGGGCGGGCGCCAGCCTCCTGCACCGCTACGGCGGCAGCCCGATCGGCAACAGCCGCGTCAAGCTCACCAATGACGACGACTGCCGGCGCCGGGGTCTGATCGGCGAGGGCCAGACCGCCCTGGAGGTCGCGGCCGCGCGCCTGCAGGCCGACGGCGTCGACGTCCTGCACACCATCGGCGGCGATGACACGAACACCGCGGCGGCCGACCTGGCGGCGTACCTCCGCACGCAGGGCTCCGAGCTCACCGTGGTGGGCCTGCCCAAGACCATCGACAACGACATCGTGCCGATCCGGCAGAGCCTCGGTGCGCAGACCGCCGCCGAGCAGGCCTCCCGCTTCGCCCAGAACGTGCTCGCCGAGCACGGCTCCAACCCCCGGATGCTGATCGTGCACGAGGTGATGGGCCGGGCGAGCGGCTGGCTGACCGCGGCGTCCGCCCGCGACTACATGGCCTGGCACGCCGAGCAGGAGTGGCTGCCCGGCATCGGGCTCGACCCGCGTCGGTGGGCGATCCACGCGGTGTACGTCCCCGAGCTGGGCGTGGACCTCGCCGCCGAGGCGGAGCGGCTGCGCGCGGTGATGGACGAGATCGGCTGCGTCAACATCTTCCTGGCGGAGGGGGCCGGCATCGACGACATCGTCGCCGACCTCGAGGCCGCGGGCGAGACCGTGGGTCGCGACCCGTTCGGCCACGTCAAGATCGACACCATCAACCCGGGCCGCTACTTCGCGAACCGCTTCGCCGAGGCGATCGGCGCGGAGAAGAAGATGGTCCAGAAGTCCGGCTACTTCTCCCGCTCGGCGCCCGCCAACGAGACCGACCGGGCCCTGATCCGGGAGATGGCGGAGCTCGCCGTCGCGTGCGCGCTCGAGGGCACGCCCGGCGTCATCGGCCACGACGAGGACCGCGGCGACGAGCTGCGCGCGATCGAGTTCGAGCGGATCGCCGGCCACAAGCCGTTCGACCCGACGCAGGACTGGTTCACCGAGCTCCTGGGGACCATCGGGCAGGCCTGACCGGGTCAGGCGGCCTCCTGCGGCTCCGCGCGGTGGGTCACCCGCAGGCCGGCGGCGGGGAGCAGGCGCGGCAGCGTCTGGAGGTACGCCGCGCTGGCGAGGGCGATCGCGGCGAGCACCCACCACACGGTGGTCGCGCCGTGGGCGAGCAGCCACGTGAAGGCCACCGGGGTGACCGCGCCCCCGACGCCCCAGCTCAGCTGGAACAGCCCGAGGTAGCGGCCCCGCAGGTGGTCGGGCGCCGCCTCGGCGGCGGTGGCGCTGAAGACCGGTCCGCCCACGAGCTCACCGCCGGTGTAGACGGCCGCGCCGACGAGCATCACCGCGACCGCGATCCACAGCGGCAGCCACCCGGCGACCACGAACATCAGGTAGCTGGTGACGAAGACGAGCTGCGCCAGCCCCATCATCCGGGCGCGGACCTGTCCGGTCATGCGTCGTACGACGAGCCCCTGGCCGAGGCCGACGAGGGCGGTGTTGAGGGTGAAGATCGCGCCCACCACCCAGCCCGGGAGGTCGATGGTCTCCGCGACGTAGACCGGCAGCGCGAAGTTGAGGACCATCATCCCGGCCACGAAGCCGAGCTGCCCGAGGACCAGCCGGAGGTAGGGCCCGTCGCGGAGCACGGCACCCCAGCCCTCCAGCGGTGCGTCGTCGGGCCGTGCGACCCGGTGGTCGGGCACGTCGATGAGCAGGAAGAACGCGAGCACGAAGGTGACCGCGTTGAGCACGACCACGGCCTGGTAGGCGACGTCCGTGCCGACCTGGAGGGCGATGCCGGCGAGCACGCCGCCGACCGAGTAGCCGAGGTTGCGCACCGCCTGGAGGAAGCCGAACCACAGCTCGCGCTCCCCGGGTGCGGAGATCGCGGTGACGACGTTGCCGAAGGAGCCCCAGAACGACTGGCGCCCGATGTTGAGCAGCGTCGTCCACAGCGCGACCGCGACCAGCGAGTCGGCCCACAGGTAGGCCAGCATGCCGACGGCCTGCACCAGGTTGCCGGCGAGCATCATCCGGCGCGGGCCGAAGTGGTCGACCAGGCTGCCGATGACGAACGCGCCGGGCATCGTCAGCAGCGCCGACAACGACAGCGCCGAGCCGATCTGGACGAGCGACAGGTCGGTCATCGCCAGGAAGTAGAGGAGCGTGATGGGCATGAAGAGTCCGCTGCCGACGGTGTCGGCCACGATCGCGGTCACGAAGCGACGGTGCTCGCCCACGTGGGGGAATCCGAGACGGCTCAGCACGTGCTCACCCTAGGACCGCCGCGGACCCCGCTATGTTTCGGCACATGACGTTCTCCATCGTGGCCCGGTCCGACGACGGCGAGTCCTGGGGCGTGGCCGTCGCCTCCAAGTTCCTGGCCGTGGGGTCGGCCGTCCCCGCCGCCGCGGCCGGTGTCGGCGCCATCGCCACCCAGGCCGACGCCAACCTCGCCTTCAAGTACCTCGGGCTGGCCCACCTCGACGACGGCGCCACCGCCCAGGTCGCCCTCGACCGGCTCATCGAGGAGGACGACGGACGCGAGCACCGACAGGTCGGCGTCGTCGACTCCGACGGCAACGCGGCCACCTTCACCGGCAGCGAGTGCTTCGCCTGGGCGAGCGGTACGACCGGCCGCAGCGGCGAGCGCGGCGGCTACGCCATCCAGGGCAACATCCTCACCGGCCCCGAGGTGGTGGAGGCGATGGAGCAGGCGTGGATCGCCGGCGAGGGCGACTCGCTCGAACGCCGGTTGCTCGCCGCGCTGGCCGCGGGGGACGGGGCGGGAGGCGACAGCCGCGGCCGACAGTCCGCCGCGCTGCTCGTCGTACGCGACGGGGCGGGCTACGGCGGGCACGACGACGTCGCCGTCGACCTGCGCGTCGACGACCACAGCGAC
>JAYSEC010000063.1:0-15676 GCA_041914085.1 Nocardioides sp. | reverse complement strand
TGCTCGTCGAGGGCTACAGCCAGGCGCTCGACAACGACGTGGTGCTGAGCATGAAGCAGGCCAACGTGCCGGCGCTGAGCCGCTTCGTCGAGTCGCAGGAGGTGGACGCCTACTTCGAGCACGAGGGCCACCGCACCGTGGTGAGCCAGCGCGCCCTGCAGGTGCACACCGACCCGCTGCTCGGGCACACCCGGGTCGGCGGGGTGGGCTACGTCGTCTCCGAGGTCTCCCCCTACGAGGTCGACCTCGACTGGGACGACGTCAACGAGCCGGAGGACATGCGCGCCGTCGTCGACCTGCTCGGGCGCGCCACGGCCAAGATCCACTGCGCGTCCGACGAGGACAGCCAGCAGGACCTCGTCGACTTCCAGGTCGAGGAGGCGGTCGCCCGCTCCCTCGACGGGCGGCGCAACGAGTTCGTCGCCTGGCTGTGCGACTGGGGCATCGAGTACGCCGTCCGGGTCCGCCAGGACCATGCCTTGTTCGTCGACGCCTTCCGCGAGGGCCGGGTGGGGATCGCCGCCACCTGACCCTCGCGGAGGGTGTCAGGCGTCGATGCTCGACATGTCGCCGTAGCGGTCGCCGGCCACCGCGTCGCGCGGCACCGCCTGCTCGAGGGCGGCGAGGTCGTCGGCGGTCAGCTCGACCGCGGCCGCACCGACGTTCTCCTCGAGGTACTTCACGCGCTTGGTGCCGGGGATCGGCGCGACGCCGAGGTCGTTCCCGCCCTGGGCGAGCACCCACGCGAGCGCGAGCTGGCCGGGAGTGCAGCCCTTCTGCCCGGCGACCTGCTTGACCTTCTCCACCAGGGCGAGGTTGGCGTCGAGGGCGTCGCCGGCGAACCGGGGGAAGTAGCCGACCGACCGCGAGTCCCCGGACTCGAGCGACTCCCGCGTGACCGCGCCGGTCAGGATGCCGCGCCCGAGCGGGGAGTAGGGCACCAGCCCGATGCCGAGCTCGCGCAGGACGGGCAGGACCTCGTCGTCGAGGTCGCGGGTGAACAGGGAGTACTCCGACTGCAGCGCGGTGATCGGGTGCACGGCGTGCGCGCGCCGGATCGTCTCGGCGGAGGCCTCGGAGAGGCCGAGGTGGCGGACCTTGCCGGCCTCGACGAGCTCGGCCATGGCGCCGACGGTCTCCTCGATGGGGACGGTCTTGTCGACGCGGTGCTGGTAGTAGAGGTCGATGTGGTCGACGCCGAGGCGCTCGAGCGAGGCGTCACAGGCCGAGCGGACGTAGTCGGGGGTCCCGTTGATGCGGACCCACGAGCCGTCGGGGTTGCGCTCGTTGCCGAACTTGGTGGCGAGCTGGACCTCGTCACGGCTCCCTGCGATCGCGCGGCCGACGAGGCGCTCGTTGGTGAACGGTCCGTACATGTCGGCGGTGTCGAGGAACGTGACGCCCAGGTCGAGCGCGCGGTGGATCGTGTCGATCCCGGCCTGCTCGTCCGGGGTGCCGTAGAACTCCGACATCCCCATGCAGCCGAGGCCGAGGGTGCTGACGGTGAGCGAGGAGGTGGTGCCGAGGGTGCGCTGTCCGATGGATGAGGTGGTGGTCATGTCGTCCAGCGAACTCCTTGGAGTGCGCTCGAAGTCAAGCCGTCATTCGGGATCGGCCAGCTTCCCCTCGTAGAGCGCGATCTTGTAGTCGATCGCGCGCAGGTGGGACGTCACCTCGGCGAGCTGGCGCTCGACGACCTCGCGGTGCGCGAGCAGCAGCTCGAGCCGCTCGGCCTCGTTGCCGTCGCCGTCGCGGACCAGGGCGGCGTAGCGGCGGACGTCGCGGATGGGCATGCCGGTCGAGCGCAGCCGGGTCACCATCTGGATCCAGCGGAGGTCGTCGTCGGTATAGCGACGGTGGCCGGAGGACGCGCGCTCCACGGAGTGCAGGAGCAGTCCGTCGCGCTCGTAGTAGCGCAGCGTGTGGGCGGTGAGGCCGGTCTGCTCGGCGGCCTCGGCGATGCTCAGGCTGGTCACCGCACCAGTCTCCGACTTGGAGTGCGCTCCAAGTCAAGGATGGGGGTCAAGGATGGGATCAGTCGCCGAGCGCGGGCCGGACGAAGTCCGCGGTGGCGTAGGGGCCACCCACGTACGCGGCCTCCGCCTCGTCCTCGGGGCGCGGCTCGACCTGGTCGGCGTGCTCCTCGGCGTCGTCGAGCGGCTCGTAGCCGAGCCGGCGGCCGGGCTCGAGGTCCCACCACCCGCGGGTGTTCGCGCTGATGCCGTAGAGCACCGCGAACCCGGGGGCGGGCGCGGTCAGCGCCGCCTCGACCATGCGGACGCCGTCGTCGTGCGAGAGCCACGTGGACAGGGCACGCACGGTCGTCGGCTCCTCGAGGAAGGACCCGATCCGGCAGGCGACCGCGTCGATGCCGTGCCGGTCGACGAAGAGCCTCATGAGCGCCTCGGCAGCGACCTTGCCGACGCCGTAGTAGGTGTCGGGGCGCGGGAGGGCGTGCTCGCCCAGCACGCCGTCGGCGCGAGGGGTGCGGCCGACCGCGTGGTTCGACGAGGCGTAGACCAGGCGGGGCACGCGGTGCGCGACCATCGCGTCGAGCAGGGCCGCCGTGGTGATCACGTGGGAGGTGAGCTCGGCGGGCAGCGAGGCCTCCTCGGGCACGCCGGCGAGGTGCACCACCGCGTCGAGACGCTCCTCGGCGAACACCGCGGCGACGGCGTCGGCGTCGGCGCAGTCGGCCTCGTGCCACGCGAAGGGTGTGCCCTCCGGCGCCGGCACCAGGTCGAGTCCGACGACGTCGTGGCCGCGGTCGGCGAGGCCGACCGTGACGACCCGGCCGAGGCTGCCGGCCGCTCCCGTGACGAGGACCCGCATCAGCGCCGGCCCCTCAGATCCGCTCGACGACCTGGCTGAGCAGGCCGCCCATCCGGCTCGCCGCGGCCCGGCCCGCCTCGAGGACCTCCTCGTGGTTGAGCGGCTCGCCGCTCAGCCCGGCGGCGAGGTTGGTGACCAGGCTGATGCCGAGGACCTCCATGCCGGCCTCCCGGGCCGCGATGGCCTCGAGCGTCGTGCTCATCCCGACCAGGTGGCCCCCGAGGATGCCGGCCATCCGCACCTCGGCCGGGGTCTCGTAGTGGGGGCCGGGGAACTGGACGTAGACGCCCTCGTCGAGCGTCGCGTCGACTTCCTTGCACAGCGCGCGCAGCCGCGGGCTGTAGAGGTCGGTCAGGTCGACGAAGGTGGCGCCGACGATCGGGCTGGTGCCGGTGAGGTTGATGTGGTCGGAGATCAGCACGGGCTGGCCGGGCTGCCAGCCCTGCTTGAGCCCGCCGCAGCCGTTGGTCAGGACGATGGTCGAGCAGCCCGCGGCCGCCGCCGTACGGACCGGGTGGACCACCGCGGCGACGCCCTTGCCCTCGTAGAAGTGGGTGCGGGACAGGAAGACCAGCAGGTTCTTCCCACCGCTGCGGATCGAGCGGATCTTGCCGCTGTGCCCGGCGACCGCGGCGGCGCTGAAGCCGGGGAGGTCGGTGGTGTCGATCTCGGCGGTGGCCTCACCGAGGGCGTCGACGGCCGGCAGCCAGCCGGAGCCGAGCACGAGGGCGACGTCGTGGCGCTCGACGCCGGTCAGCTCGGCGAGGCGCTCCGCGGCGGATCCGGCGAGCTCGTACGGGGTGGGGGCGGCGGCAGCGTGGGTCACCCGCGGAACTCTAGACGGATCACCACCCGGCGACGACTTCCTCCCGGGCCCTCGGTCGTCCGCCACGACGCCCGCCGTTGACCCCTGCCCAACAGCGGACGCCGTGCACAGGTCCAACGCGCGAACGCGCCGGAGGTCACACCCCGGGCCGGGGTTGGGCTCAGAGGCCGGTCGAGCGGCAGGAGCGACGGCGCAGCGCGGCGACGTAGTCCTCCGGGGCACCGGCCGCCTCCGCCGCATCGGCCAGGACACCGAGGTACGACGCCGACGGCAGGCCGCCCTCGTAGGCGTCGAGGACGTAGGCCCACACGACCATCTCGCCGGTCATCGTCTGCACCCGGACCTTGGTCTTGCGGTAGAGCCCGCTGTCGGCGGCCTCCCAGCCGTCGAGGGAGCGCTCGTCCTCGGGGGTCACGTCGTAGACCGCGACGAAGACCTGCTCGAAGGGGTCCTGGACGATCGTGGACAGCGCGCCGTCCCAGCCGTGCTCCTCGCCGCCGAAGGTGAGGCGCCAGCCGGTGAGCCACCCCGTGGAGTGGAGGATCGAGTGGGGGCAGCGCTCGCCCATCCGGGCGGGATCGAGGTTGGTCCCGTAGGCGGCGTAGAGCGTCACGGGCGACAGGATATCGAGCCGCGACCTCGGTGTTCCTCGCGTGGGACGGACAACTAGGGTGGGCACGTGACCGACACGCACTTCGACACCCTCGTCCTCGGCGCCGGCCCCGGTGGCTACGTCGCCGCCATCCGCGCAGCACAGCTCGGCCAGAAGGTGGCCGTGGTGGAGGAGAAGTACTGGGGAGGTGTCTGCCTCAACGTCGGCTGCATCCCCTCCAAGGCGCTGCTGAAGAACGCCGAGCTGGCGCACACGCTCCAGCACGAGAAGGCGAAGTTCGGCATCGAGGGCGACGCGACGATGGCGTTCGGCCCGACCCACAAGCGCAGCCGCGACGTGAGCGCCGGCATCGTCAAGGGCGTCCACTTCCTGATGAAGAAGAACAAGATCACCGAGATCGACGGCTGGGGCACCCTCGCGGGCCGCAACGACGTCGACGTCAAGGACAAGGACGGGCAGACCACCCGCTACACCTTCGACAACCTGATCATCGCCGCGGGCGCCACGGTCCGCCTGGTCCCCGGCGTCGAGCTGAGCGAGAACGTCGTCACCTACGAGGAGCAGATCCTCACCGACCAGCTGCCGAGCTCGATCATCATCGGCGGCTCGGGCGCGATCGGCGTCGAGTTCGCCTACGTGATGGCCAACTTCGGCGTCGACGTCACGATCGTGGAGTTCCTCGACCGGATGGTGCCGACCGAGGACGCCGACATCTCCAAGGAGCTCGCCAAGCACTACAAGAAGCTCGGCGTAAAGGTGATGACCTCCACCGCCGTGAAGGGTGTCGAGGACACCGGCTCCGGCGTGAAGGTCACCATCGCCCCGGCCGCCGGCGGTGACGAGCAGGTGCTCGAGGCCGACAAGTTCCTCGCGGCCTTCGGCTTCGCCCCGCGCACCGAGGGCTACGGCCTCGAGAACGTCGGCGTCGCCGTCTCCGAGCGCGGCGCGATCGAGATCGACGACTACATGCGCACCAACGTCCCGGGCGTGTACGCCATCGGCGACTGCACCGGCAAGATGATGCTCGCCCACGTCGCCGAGGCGATGGGTGTCGTCGCGGCGGAGACCATCAACGGCGCGGAGACCATGCCGGTCGACTACGACTTCGTCCCCCGCGCGACCTACTGCAACCCGCAGATCGCCTCCTTCGGCTACAGCGAGGCGCAGGCCAAGGAGAAGGGCTACGACGTGAAGACCGCGTCGTTCCCGTTCACCGCCAACGGCAAGGCGATGGGCCTCGGCGAGGCGGTCGGCTTCGTCAAGGTCGTCGCCGACGGCGAGCACAACGAGATCATCGGCGCCCACATGATCGGCCCGGGCGTCACCGAGCTGCTGCCGGTGCTGACCCTGGCGCAGAAGTGGGACCTCACCGCCGACGAGGTCGCCCGCAACGTCTTCGCGCACCCGACGCTGAGCGAGGCCGTCAAGGAGGCCGTCCACGGCATCGCCGGCCACATGATCAACTTCTGATGGCCGACCACATCGTCATCGTCGGCGGCGGCCCGGGCGGCTACGAGGCCGCCCACGTCGCCGCCCAGCTCGGCGCGGAGGTGAGCGTCGTCGACACCGACGGTGTGGGCGGCTCCGCGGTCCTCACCGACTGCGTGCCGAGCAAGACGCTCATCGCCACCTCCGAGCTGATGACCGACATGGCGGCCGCGCAGGAGCTCGGGGTCAACTTCCGCGACCACGAGGGCGACGCCGCCACCTCGATCGCCGTCGACCTGGCCCGGGTCAACGCCCGCGTCAAGCAGCTCGCGGCCGACCAGTCGTCCGACATCGCGGCCCGCCTGGACCGCGACGGCGTACGAGTGGTGAAGGGGCGCGGCCGCCTCGGGCCCGACCTCACTGTGGTGGCGACGACCGAGTCAGGGGAGGAGACGCTGCAGGCCGACGCCATCATCGTGGCGACCGGCGCAGCCCCGCGCACCCTGCCGGACGCCCAGCCCGACGGGGAGCGGATCCTCACCTGGGAGCAGGTCTACGACCTCACCGAGGTGCCGGAGAAGCTGATCGTCGTCGGCTCGGGTGTCACGGGCGCGGAGTTCGCCAGCGCGTACCTCTCCCTCGGCATCCACGTCACGCTGGTCAGCAGCCGCGACCGGGTCCTGCCCGGCGAGGACGCCGACGCCTCGGCGGTGCTGGAGGAGGTCCTGACCCGGCGCGGCATGAACGTGCTCGGGAAGTCCCGCATGCAGTCGGTCACCCGCGACGGCGACGAGGTGACGGTCACCCTCACCGACGGCCGCACGGTCACCGGCAGCCACTGCATCCTCGCCCTCGGCTCGATCCCCAACACCGCGGACCTCGGCCTCGAGGACGCCGGCGTGGCGACCGACGACGGTGGCTTCATCAGCGTCGACCGGGTCTCGCGCACCACCGCGCGCGGCATCTACGCCGCCGGCGACTGCACGGGCGTGCTGATGCTCGCCTCCGTCGCGGCGATGCAGGGCCGCATCGCGATGTGGCACTTCCTCGGCGACGCGGTCGCCCCGCTCGACCTCAAGAAGGTCTCGTCGAACGTCTTCACCTCACCGGAGATCGCCACCGTCGGCTGGTCGCAGCAGGCCGTCGACGCCGGCGAGATCGCCGCGGAGGTGGTCATGCTCCCGCTCGCCGGCAACGCCCGCGCCAAGATGCAGGGGGTGCGCGACGGCTTCGTGAAGCTGTTCTGCCGCCCCGGCACGGGCATCGTGGTCGGGGGAGTGGTGGTCGGGCCGCGCGCCTCCGAGCTGATCCACCCGGTGTCGCTCGCCGTGGCGGAGTCGCTGACCGCCGACCAGCTCGCGCACGCGTTCACCGTCTACCCGTCGATGAGCGGGTCGGTCGCCGAGGCCGCCCGCCGGCTGCACCGGGTCTGAGGCCGCTCGCCGTCCCGGTCCGCGCCTCCGGGCCGGGGCCCGGCTGGCACGACGGACACCACCACGTGCGCCGGTTGGCGGCGTCGCCGGGCACCTCGGCCTGCACGCTGACCGGGCCCCCGCACCGTCGGCAGCCCTGCCGCTGGCGCCCGGTGACCCAGTGGTCGTCACCCTTGACCGGCGATCCGGTGGTGACCTGGTAGGCACCGTCGACGGTGGCGGAGTGGCGCAGCATGGTCGCCGCGCGCTCGACGAGCCGCTCGACGTCGACCTCGCCGACCGGGGTCCAGGGGCTGACGCCGGTGAGGAAGGCCAGCTCGTTGGCCCAGAGGTTGCCGAGCCCGGCCACGGCACGCTGGTCGAGGAGGGCGGTCACCAGCGGTGTCGCGGGGGCAGCGCGGAGACGAGCCACGGCCTCGGCGGGGTCCCAGTCGTCGCGCAGCGGGTCGGGCCCGAGGTGCCCGACGAGGTCGCGCTCCCGGTCGGTCGGCACGAGGTCGAGGTCGTGGAGGCGGATGCCGTGGACGGTGCGGCCGTCGTCGAGCGCCAGCACCAGCCGCACGTGGGGCTGCAGCTTGCCCGGCAGCCGCTTGCCGGGCGCCAGCGTCGACCACGAGCCGTCCATGCGGAGGTGGCTGTGGAGGGTCGCCGGGGGAGAGCCCGGGACTCCGGAGAACCGGGTGAGGAGGTGCTTGCCGTGCGTGTCGTGCCCCAGGACGGTGCGGCCGGAGAGGTCGCGCGTGGCGAGCCGCGGCGTGCGGAAGTCGGAGCGTGCGACGAGGTGGCCCGCGAGCTGGCGGTCGAGTCGCCGCGCGAGCTTCCAGACGCTGTCTCCCTCGGGCACGCCTCCAGTGTCACAGGCGCCTCCGACAGCCTCCCGTGCGGCCGAGCCCGGGATCCCCGGTCCGGCTCCGGGTGTCACGACGCCCCTGTACGCTCGGTGGTTCTGCTCGTCCGTCCTCTCGGAGAACCACCGCCATGACTCGTTCCCGCACCCTGCTCGTGCTCCTGCTGGGCGCGCTGCTGCTGCCGGTCCTGCCCGCGGCCGCTGCGGCGCCGCGCGCGGAGGTGGAGTCCGACCCGGTCCCGGGGTCGGCCGCGATCACGATCACCGGCCACGGCTTCGGCCACGGCCACGGGCTGTCCCAGTACGGCGCCCAGGGCGCGGCGCTCCAGGGGATGACCTGGCAGCAGATCGACGAGTTCTACTACCCCGGCACGACGTGGGGACCCGTCACCGGCCGGATCCGCGTGCTGATCACCGCGGACACCGGCCGTGACGTCCAGGTCCTCGCCCAGCGCGGCACCAAGGTCACCAGCCTGGCGCGGAAGCGCACGTGGCGCCTGCCGTCCATCGCGGCGCGCAAGTGGCGCCTCGTGGCCCAGGGCCAGGACACGCTGGTGCAGTCCACGAAGGGCGGCCGCTGGCGGACGTGGAAGAAGGTCCCCGGCGAGGCCGAGCTCTCCTCCACCACGGGCCGGCTGACGCTGGTCCTCCCGGGCGGTCGTCGCGACTACCGCGGCGCGCTCCAGTCGGTCGCCCCCCGGCCCGGCGCGAAGCGCGAGACCGTCAACCGCGTCGGCATGGAGGCCTACCTCCGCGGCGTGGTCCCCCAGGAGGTGCCGCCCCTGTGGGAGCCGGCCGCGGTGAGCGCGCAGTCGGTCGCCGCCCGCACCTACGCCGCGTTCGAGCGCTCCCACCCCGCCGCGCCCCACTACGACCTCTGCGACACGACGCAGTGCCAGGTCTACGGCGGCGCCGACGTCGAGCACCCGGCCGCGGACGCGGCGATCCGGGCGACGGAGAAGCAGGGTCTCTTCCACGACGGACGTCCCGCGTTCACGCAGTTCTCCGCGAGCAACGGCGGCTTCTCCGCCGCCGGCTCGATGCCCTACCTCGTCGCCCAGGCCGACCCCTACGACGGCGTCGCCAACCCGACGTACTCCACCTGGACCGAGACCGTCGACGACACCGTCATCGAGAAGCAGTGGCCCGCCATCGGTGACCTCGCCGCCATCGAGGTCACCACCCGCGACGGCAACGGCGACTGGGGCGGCCGGGTCGTCGACATGGCCTTCGTCGGCACCACCGGCACCAGGGTGGACGTCGACGGCGACACCGTCCGCTCGGCCCTCGGCCTGCCCTCGAGCTGGTTCACCTTCGACGTCATCGAGCGGCAGACGGGACCGGCGCGGCAGTGAGGTGGGCAGTGCTGCTGGCGGGGCTCGCCCTCGCCGCGACGGGGTGCGAGGGCGGCCAGGCGGCTGACGGCGACCTCGACCTCCCGGACCCGGTCGTGGAGACCGAGGTGAGCACCGACATCGACTACGTCGCGCTCGGCGACTCGTTCTCCGCCGGTCCGTTCATCGGCACGATGCGGACCGACCCGACCGGGTGCGCCCGCTCGCGCGACAACTACCCGGCCTTCCTGGCCGACTGGCTCGACGTCGCCACCTACACCGACGTGTCCTGCTCGGCCGCGACGACGGCAGACCTCTACGACCGGATGCTGATGTTCGACGGGAAGACCACCCGCCCGCAGCTCGACGCGCTCTCGGCCGACACCGACCTGGTCACCCTCGGGATCGGCGGCAACGACTTCGGCATCTACGACTCGCTCATCCGCTGCCAGGACGGCCGCCTGGCGACCTGCCCGGTGGCCGGGCTGGAGGCCGACGCGCGCAAGGTCGCCGGCCGCGTGGAGCAGGCCGTGCGCCGCATCGGCCAGCGCGCCCCCGACGCCGACGTCTACGTCGTGGGCTACCCCGACATCCTCCCGACCGAGGGCACCTGCGCCGCGGTCGGTGCCTCCGAGGAGGTCCTCGGCCCGGTGACCCGGGTCGCGGGGCTGCTCAACCGCTCGCTCGAGCGGGGCGCCACGGCGGCAGGGGCGACGTACGTCGACATGGAGGCGGTCTCCGAGGGGCACGACGTGTGCGCCAAGGGCCGCGCCTGGGTCAACGGGCCGCGGTTCCGGGCCGGCATCGCCGCGCCCTTCCACCCCAAGATCAACGGCATGCGGGCCGTGGCGGCCGAGGTGTTCGAGCAGGTCACCGGCGACGAGCCCGAGGTCACCGAGTACGCCGAGCCCGACCCCGACGCGATCGTCCTCAACCAGCCCTGAGCGGCCCGGCGGCTAGCCGATCACCAGGACCAGGTCGCCACCCTCGGCCGCCTTGGTGGAGGGGATCGCCAGGCGGGTGACCGTGCCGGAGACGGGTGCGGTGATCGAGGCCTCCATCTTCATCGCCTCGATCGTCGCGACGGTCTGGCCCGCCTCGACGGAGTCGCCCTCGGCCACCGTCACGGTCACGGCGCCGTCGTAGGGTGCCGCGACGTGGCCGGGGGCCTTCGGGTCGGCCCGCTCGGCGGAGGTGACGTCGGCCGACACCGTGCGGTCGCGCACCTGGACCGGGCGCAGCTGCCCGTCGATGGTCGCCAGCACGTTGCGGAAGCCGCGCTCGTCGGGCTCGCTGATCGCCTCGAGGCCGAAGATCATCTCGCGGCCCTCGCGCACCCGGACGCTGTGCTCCTCGCCGCGGCGCAGGCCGTAGAGGTAGTCGACGGTCGAGAGCACCGACAGGTCGCCGAAGGTCTCGCGGCTCTCGCGGAACGCCGCCGTCGGGCCCGGGAAGAGCAGCTCGTTGAGGGTGCCGCGGCGGTCCGCCTCGAGCCCGGCCTCCTGCTCGGCGGTGAGGGTCTCGGTCGGCTGCTTCCACGTGCGGCCGGCGAGGGCCTTGGTGCGGAACGGCTCGGGCCACCCGCCGGGCGGGTCACCGAGCTCGCCGTTGAGGAAGCCGATCACGGAGTCCGGGACGTCGTACGCCGCGGGGTCGGCCTCGAACTCCGCAGGGTCGGCGCCGGCTGCGACCAGGGCGAGCGCCAGGTCGCCGACCACCTTGGACGAGGGGGTCACCTTGACGACGTTGCCGAGGATGTCGTTGGCGGCGGCGTACATGTCCTCGACCTGCTCGAACTTCTCGCCCAGGCCGAGGGCGATGGCCTGCTGGCGGAGGTTGGAGAGCTGCCCACCGGGGATCTCGTGGCGGTAGACGCGCCCGGTCGGCGCCGGCAGGCCGGACTCGAACGGCGCGTAGACGCGGCGGGTCGCCTCCCAGTAGGGCTCCATCGCGTTCACCGCGGCCAGGGACAGGCCGGTCTCGCGGGCGGAGTGGTCGGTGGCCGACACGAGCGCCGAGAGCGCCGGTTGCGAGGTGGTGCCGGCCATGGCCGCGCTCGCGGCGTCGACGGCGTCGACGCCCGACTCGATCGCCGCGACGAGGGTGGCGAGCTGGCCGCCGGGGGTGTCGTGGGTGTGGAGGTGCACGGGCAGGTCGAACCGCTCGCGCAGGGCGGTGACGAGGGTCCGGGCCGCCGGTGCGCGCAGCAGGCCGGCCATGTCCTTGATCGCGAGGACGTGCGCGCCCGCCGACACGATCTGGTCGGCGAGGCGGAGGTAGTAGTCGAGCGTGTAGAGCTTCTCGTCGGGGGAAGACAGGTCGCCGGTGTAGCAGAGCGCCACCTCGGCGACGGTGGTCCCGGTGGCGCGGACCGCCTCGATCGCCGGGCGCATCTGGGAGACATCGTTGAGTGCGTCGAAGATGCGGAACACGTCGATGCCGGTGGCCGCGGCCTCCTCGACGAACGCCTCCGTGACCCGGGTCGGGTACGGCGTGTAGCCGACGGTGTTGCGCCCGCGCAGCAGCATCTGGAGGCAGACGTTGGGCACCGCTTCGCGCAGGGCGGCGAGCCGGTCCCAGGGGTCCTCGGAGAGGAAGCGGAGCGCCACGTCGTACGTCGCCCCGCCCCAGCACTCCAGCGACCAGAGCTCGGGCGTCGTGCGGGCGACGTGCCCGGCAACGGCCAGCAGGTCGCGCGTGCGCACCCGCGTGGCGAGGAGGGACTGGTGGGCGTCGCGGAAGGTCGTGTCGGTGACCGCGACCCGGTCCTGCGCCCGCAGCCGGCGGGCGAACTCCTCGGGCCCGACCTCGGCGAGCAGCTGGCGCGACCCGTCGGGGACCGGTGTGGAGAGGTCGAGCGGCGGCAGCTTGCTCGACGCCGAGACGGTGACGGGAGCCGGTCCGTGCGGCTGGTTGACCGTGACGTCGGCGAGGTAGGTCAGCAGTCGGGAGGCGCGGTCGGCGCCGACCTGCGCCTTCAGCAGCTGCGGGTGGTCCTCGATGAAGGAGGTCGTGACGCCGCCGGCCGCGAAGTCGGGGTCGGCGAGCACCGCCTGCAGGAAGCTGACGTTCGTGGAGACCCCGCGGATGCGGAACTCCAGCAGCGCCCGGCGGGCCTTCTGCACCGCCGACTCGAAGGTCCGGCCGCGACAGGTCAGCTTGGCCAGCATCGAGTCGAAGTGCGGGCTGATCTCGGCGCCGGTGTAGGTGGTGCCGCCGTCGAGGCGTACGCCGGGGCCGCCGGGGGAGCGGTACATCGTGATCTTGCCGGTGTCGGGGCGGAACCCGTTGGCGGGGTCCTCGGTGGTGATCCGGCACTGGAGGGCGAAGCCGCGCGGCTGCACCGACTCCTGGGTGAGCTCGAGGTCGGCGAGCGTCGCCCCGGCGGCGATGCGCATCTGCGACTGGACGAGGTCGACCCCGGTGACCTCCTCGGTCACGGTGTGCTCGACCTGGATGCGCGGGTTCATCTCGATGAAGACGTACTTGCCCGTCGGGTCGAGGAGGAACTCGACGGTGCCGGCGTTCTTGTAGCCGATCTCGCGGGCGAAGCGGACCGCGTCGGCGCAGATGCGGTCCCTCAGCTCGGGGTCGAGCCCCGGCGCGGGGGCGATCTCGACGACCTTCTGGTGGCGGCGCTGCACCGAGCAGTCACGCTCGTAGAGGTGGATCACGCCCTCGTCCGAGCCGGTCCCGTCGGCGAGGATCTGCACCTCGATGTGGCGCGGGTCCACGACGGCCTGCTCGATGAAGACCGTGGGGTCGCCGAAGGCGCCCTCCGCCTCGCGCATGCAGGTCTCGATCGCCTCGCGCAGGTCGGCGCGGTCGTCGACGCGGCGCATGCCGCGGCCACCGCCGCCGGCGACGGCCTTGACGAAGAGCGGTGCCTCGATCTGCTCGGCGGCGGCGACGAGCTCGTCGACGTCGGTGGACGGCGGCACCGACTCCAGGACGGGTACGCCGGCGGCCTTGGCGGCGGCGATCGCGCGCGCCTTGTTGCCGGTCAGGGTGAGCACGTCGGCGCTCGGGCCGATGAAGGTGATGCCGGCTGCGGCGCACGCCTCGGCGAGGGCGGGGTTCTCCGAGAGGAAGCCGTAGCCGGGGTAGATCGCGTCGGCCCCGCACCGCACCGCCACCTCGACGATGGCGTCGGGGTCGAGGTAGGCCCGCACCGGGTGTCCCTCCGCGCCGATCTGGTAGGCCTCCTCGGCCTTCATCCGGTGCTCGGACCACCGGTCCTCGTGGGGGAACACGGCCACCGTGCGCACGCCGATCTCGCGTGCGGCACGGAAGGCCCTGACTGCGATCTCGCCGCGGTTGGCGACGAGCACCTTGGAGAACATGGGCCGCAACCTATCGAGTGACGGGTGTGACCTGGGTTACTCGTCCGTACCCCGGGCAGGCCTCACGCCGCGGCGCGCTGCTGCGCGCGCCACCACGCGACCGTCGCGGCCAGGCCGTCGTCCATCGGCGTGGGCGCCAGGTCGAGGCGCTGCTCGCTGGCCGTCGAGTCGAGCACGAACGGAGCGGTGAACATGTACGACGTCTCCGCGAGCTCGCGCATGTCCCGCGAGACCACGCCCGACGCGCGGAGGACCCACAACGGGATCGAGGACACCTTCGGCGCCGGCACCCCGGCCGCCCGCGCCGTGCGCTCCACGAGCTGGCGCTGGGTGAGGGCGGGTGCGGTGGGGGCGTGGAGGAAGGAGTTCCACAGGTCCTCGCGCGCGGCCGCCGCGATCATCGCCGCAGCCAGGTCGGGGACGTAGGTGAAGGAGTGGGGCTGGTCGGGGCTGCCGAGCACGCGCATGGTGCGCCCGGCCAGGACCGTCGGCACCATCCGCTCCCCGGCGTGGGCGTTGCGGACGAGCGGGCCGTAGAAGTCGGACGCCGCCACGCTGACGGTCGGGGTCGCCGAGGCCTCGCGCTGGGCGAGCAGGTCCGTGCGGACGCCGAGCTTGCCGGTGGTGGCCGCGCGGGGCAGGTCCTCGGTGATGGGTCCGTCCACCGGGCCGTAGGAGTAGAGGCTCTCGGGGAACGTCACCACGGCGCCGGCCCGCCCGGCGGCGTCGAGGACCAGGCGCTCGGCGACGGGCAGCTCGGCGCGCCAGACGCGGGCGTCGTACGCCGAGCCGTGGATGCAGTGGTGGACGGCGCGGGCTCCGGCGAACGCCTCGTCGAGGTGGTCGGGCCGCGAGACGTCGACCCGGCGACGCTCGACCAGGGCGTGCTCGGGACCGCTGCCCGAGCGGGTCAGCAGCCGGACCTGCTCGCCCGCCTCGGCGAGCTGGAGGGCGACGGTCGAGCCGACGGGGCCGGCTCCGGTGACGACGTGGACGGACATGGGGTCTCCTGGGTCTGGATGAAGTGAGAGCAGTGCTCTCTTTCAATCCAGCATGCACCGTGGTCACCCGAAAAACAAGAGCAGTGCTCACTTCTGTTACTCGTGCTTCCCGATGTGCTACACTGGTCGCATGGGAGACGCATCCACCCCACGCAGCCGCGCCCGCGAGCAGACGATGCGCGACATCGTGCGCATCGGGCGCACGCACCTGGCCACCGACGGCGCGGCCGCGTTGTCCCTGCGCGCGGTCGCGCGCGACCTCGGGGTGGTGTCGTCAGCGGTCTACCGCTACGTCGAGAACCGCGACGACCTGCTCACCCTCCTCGTCGTGGACGGCTACGACGAGCTCGGCGACGCGGTCGACGCCGCGCTCGCGTCGGTCGATCGAGCCGACCACGCGCGTCGGATGACGACGATCGGCCGTGCGGTCCGGGACTGGGCCCTCGCCGAGCCGGCGACGTACGCCCTGCTGTTCGGCAGCCCGGTGCCCGGCTACGAGGCGCCCGCCGAGCGCACGACCGAGCCCGGGACCCGGGTGATCCGTCGGCTGGTCGAGGTGTGGGAGGACGCGTGGGTCGCGGGCGAGGTCTCGCTGCCGGAGGAGGCCGTCGCGCCGCGGCGGCTGGCCCGCGACCTCGCCAGGATCCGCCGCGACCTCGGCATCACCGCCCCCGACGCGCTGATCGCCCGCGGCATGCTGGCCTGGGCCGCGCTGTTCGGGTGCGTCAGCTTCGAGGTCTTCGGGCAGTACGGCGCCGACACCTTCACCGACCCCAAGGACATCTTCGAGCACCACCTGGCCGCGCTGGTCGCAGCCGTCGGGCTGGGCTAGCGGGCGAGCGCCCGGCCCACGGCGCGTCCGGAGAAGATGCAGCCGCCGAGGAAGGTGCCCTCCAGCGCGTTGTAGCCGTGCACCCCGCCGCCACCGAAGCCGGCGACCTCGCCGGCGGCGTACAGGCCCGGAACCGGCGAGCCGTCGGCGGCGAGGCACTGGCCGTCGAGGTTGGTCTCGAGGCCGC
>JAYSEC010000062.1:2782-15712 GCA_041914085.1 Nocardioides sp. | reverse complement strand
GGTAGAGCAGCACGTTGGTCGCGATGTTGTTGGAGTTCCAGCTGTGGCTGGGCAGCACCCGCTCGTAGCGCTGGCGCTCGCCCTCTCCGACCCTTTGGCGCAGCATCCCGTAGTGCTCCATGTAGTTGACGACCTCGAGCAGCGAGAAGCCCACGACCGCCTGGACCACGAGGTACGGCGCCACCTCGAGGCCGAACGCGGCGACGACCGCCACCCAGAGGACCACCGACATCAGCCAGGCGTTGAGCACGTCGTTGTCCAGGCGCCACGGGCCCTGCTTGCGGCGGGCGAGGCGGCGCTTCTCCAGGCGCCAGGCCGACCTCAGGGACCCACCGACTGTGCGCGGCCAGAACTGGTAGAAGTTCTCGCCGAGTCGGGCGCTGGCGGGGTCCTCGGGGGTCGCGACGCGGACGTGGTGGCCGCGGTTGTGCTCGATGTAGAAGTGGCCGTAGAACACCTGCGCCAGCGCGATCTTGGACAGCCAGCGCTCGTTGGCCTCCTTCTTGTGCCCGAGCTCGTGGGCGGTGTTGATCCCGATGCCGCCGATGCAGCCGATGGAGATCGCCAGGCCGAGCTTGTCGAGCGTGGAGAGGGGCTGGTCGGCCAGCACGCCGAAGGCGTCCCACCCGCCGACGACCGCCATCGCAGCCAGGAAGCCGGCGTACTGGATCGGCAGGAAGAGGTAGGTGATCCACCGGTAGTACCGGTCGGCCTCCAGCGCCTCGATGACGTCGTCCGGGGGGTTCGAGCGGTCGAGGCCGGCGACCAGGTCGATCGCCGGCACGATGCCGAGGATCACGATCGGCCCGACCCAGAACCAGACCGACCATCCGGTGGCGACGTACCCGCCGAAGGCGACGAACGCCAGGCTCGGCACCACCAGCCCGATCAGCCAGAGATAGCGCTTGCTGTCGCGCCAGAGCGCGGTCGTGCCCTCGGGCACCGTGCCACTGGGAGCGAGTCGGGTCGGGTAGCCGGCCATCGGGGACCTCCTGCCATCGGGTTTACAGGACCATATGATCTGTAAACCTGTTTGACAAGAGGTCCCCGTTTGTCAACCTTGGAATCCCCGGTCAGCCGGGGAACGCTGAACTTGTCGGCCCGTGCAAGGCCTGACAAGTTCAGTGATCCCCGGTCAACCGGGGATCACTGAACGAGGCGTCAGGCGTTCTCCTTGCGGAAGGTGGCCGTGCCCCACCAGACGGCGAGGGCGAAGAGGGCGAACGCCCACGCCGTGCCCCACATGACGCCGCTGGCGGCGAAGTCGCCGACGAAGCTGCTGCGCACGCCGTCGACGATCCAGCGGAACGGCATGAAGTCGCTCATCCGCTCGAGCCACGCGGGGCCGAGGGTCATCGGCAGCATGATCCCGCTGAGCAGCAGCACGGGCATCATGACCATGTTGATCACCGGCGCCATCACGTCCTCGGACTTCGTGGTGAGCGCGAGGGCGTTGGACGCCGCCGCGCAGGCACCGCCGACCAGGACGGTGATCCCGACGCCGGCGACCACCCCGCCCCACGACGGACGCATGCCCATCGCCGTACCGAGCCCGATCAGGATCAGCGCCTGCACCAGCAGCTGGAGCAGGTCGCGCAGCAGCCGGCCCATCAGCAGGGCGGTGCGCGAGGCCGGCGTCACCCGCTCGGCCTCGACCACGCCCTCGCGCCACTCGGCGATCAGCCCGAAGCCGGCGAAGAAGGCGCCGAACATCCCGAGCTGCACGAGCAGACCGGGAACCAGGAAGGTGTAGGCGTTGGTCGCCCCGAACTGCGACACCAGGGGCTTGAGCAGCGGACCGAAGAGCAGCAGGTAGAGGATCGGCTGCAGCGCGCCGATGATCACCCACGCCGGGTTGCGGAGGTTCATCCGGATCTGGCGCCGGAAGACGATGAAGGTCTCACGGAGGAAGGTGGCCATCAGGCGTTCGCTCCTTCTCGGGTCTGGTCGGTGGCGGTGGAGCCAGCGGGCTCCCCCGCGGACGTGCCGTCGGAGCCGGCCTCGGCCTCCGCCTCGGACTCCGCGTCGCGCAGCGAGCGGCCGGTGAGGGTGAGGAAGACGTCGTCGAGCGTGGGCCGGTGCACCTCGATCGACTCGAGCGCCACACCGGCGGCCTCGACGTCGCGGAGCAGGCCGGGTACGACGCGGCCGGCGCGGGCCACCCGGCCGGAGACCTGGCTGCTCGAGATCTGCACCGACTGGGCGACGGTCGCGAGCTTCTCGGCCGCGACCGAGACCTGGTCGGCGGCGACCTCCAGGGTCACCAGGTCGCCGGACACCTGCGCCTTGAGGTTGTCACTGGTGTCCGAGGCGACGATCCGCCCCTGGTCGATGATGACGATCCGGTCGGACAACGCGTCGGCCTCGTCGAGGTAGTGGGTGGTGAGGAAGACCGTCGCCCCGCGGTCGGTGCGCAGCCGCGCGATGTGCTCCCAGAGGTTGGCACGCGCCTGCGGGTCGAGGCCCGTCGTGGGCTCGTCGAGGAACACGAGCGTCGGGTCGTGGACCAGCCCCATCACGATGTCGAGGCGGCGCTTCTGCCCGCCGGACATGTTCTTGGGCATCCGCTCCCACAGCCCGTCGAGCTGGAGCTGGGAGAACAGCTCCCGGCCCCGCGTCTCGGCCTGCGACCGGGAGAGGCCGTAGAGCATCCCGTGGTCCATCACCTCCTCGCCCGCCCGCGCCGACGACGAGACGCCGCCGGCCTGGGAGACGTAGCCGATCGAGCGGCGCACCTGCACCGACTCGCGCACCACGTCGTAGCCCGCGACGGTCGCGGTGCCCGCATCGGGCCGCAGCAAGGTGGTGAGCATCCGCAGCGTGGTGGTCTTGCCGGCCCCGTTGGGGCCGAGGAAGCCGACGACCTCGCCCTCGGCCACGTCGAGGTCCACCCCGTCGACGGCGCGGACCTCCTTCTTCTCCTTCCCGACCCGGGTCTGGAAGGTCTGCACGAGTCCTCGTGCTGTGATCATGTCTCCCCGTCCTTCGGTGTTCAAACTTGAATACCCAGTCTGCGACGTGGCCGCGACGGGCGCAACCGGATTCTGCGCGTCACCACCGACAGCGCAGGACGGGAAGGGCCCGGGGGAAGGGGCGGGCCGGTCAGGCCGGAGAGGTCGCCGGCCCCTCGGCGAGCAGGCGGCGGTAGCGCTCGCGGTCGGCCTGCATCTGCCGGCCGGGGTCGTCCGCCGGTGGCACCCAGCGCCACGGCTCGCCGGCCAGGTCGAAGTCGCCGGCGCGCAGCCGCTGCACCGTCGCGACCAGCCACGCGCGCTCCTCACGCAGCTGGTCGAGCCAGTGGCGTACGCCGTGCACCGCGTGCGGCGGCGCGAGCTCGCCGGACCCGGGGTCCCACTCCGCGACGGAGCGGTCCAGCTCGTGCAGGCGCACCTCGAGGTGGCGGATCGCGACCTCACGCGGCAGCAGCGGCAGCATCCCGAAGGCGGCGTGGAACGCGACCGCGTTGAACAGGGTGACCGTCTCGAGCCCCTCGCCCAGCAGCCGGGCGAGCTCGCCGCGACCGACCTGGGTGATCTCGTAGACGGCGACCGTGCGGCCGTCGTCGGCGAGGTCGTGGCGCACGACCTGGCCGAGCTTCTCCAACGTGGTCAGCCCGCTGTAGATCGACCCCGGTCCGAGGTTGGCCCACTCGTCGACGCGCCACGACACCAGCTCGCGCCTGATCTGGTAGCCGTTGACCGGCTCGAACATCGCCACGGCGCCCAGCAGGAGCATGCGCGTGGTGTGGACGGCCATGGTCCGGATGGTAGGCGGTGCGTGCTGCCGGCCGGACGTCTCATGCCTGCTGTTGCCCGCGTCACACCCGGCCCGGGCGGGCGATAGGTTGTGCGCCATGGAGCATCCCTTCGGCATCGACTTCGGCGGCACCGGCATCAAGGGCGCGCCGGTCGACCTCGAGCGGGGCGACTTCGCGCACGACCGCGTCCGGATCGACACGCCCCGACCCGCCACCCCGCAGGCGGTGGCGGGGGTCTTCCAGCAGATCGTCGACAGCTTCGCGGCCTCCTCGCGACCGGTCGGCGTCACCGTGCCCGGCATCGTCCGCCGCGGCGTCGTGCTGTCGGCCGCCAACATCGACAAGTCCTGGATCGGCGAGGACGCCGACGCGATCTTCACCGAGGCGCTCGGTCGCGAGGTGCACGTCGTCAACGACGCCGACGCGGCCGGCCTCGCCGAGGCGGAGTACGGCGCCGCGAAGGGCCGCAAGGGCCTCGTCATGGTCATCACCCTGGGCACCGGCATCGGGTCGGCGATGATCTTCGACGGCCAGCTCGTGCCCAACTCCGAGATGGGTCACCTCGAGATCGACGGCGAGGTGGCCGAGGTGCGGGCCGCCACGAGCGCCCGCGAGCGCGAGGGGCTCAGCTGGGAGGCGTGGTCCGAGCGGCTGACGACGTACTTCCGCCACCTCGAGCGCCTGTTCACCCCGGACCTGTTCGTCATCGGGGGCGGGGTCAGCAAGTCGTGGGACAAGTTCGGCCACCTGATCCAGGTCGAGACCGAGATGGTCCCGGCGACCCTGCAGAACCGCGCCGGCATCGTCGGAGCCGCGCTCGTCGCACACCGCAAGGCCGGCCAGGAGGACTGAGCCGGGCCGCCCCGCGGGTCAGTCCGTGGAGCGCGGCACGGGACCGCTGACCTGCTCGAACGCGGCCGTCGCGCCGCGGAGGTAGCGCTCGACGACCGCCTTCTCCTCCTCGGTGAAGGAGGCGTCGTGCCGGTCGAGGGCGGCGAACATCGGCATCAGGTGGCCGATGATCTCGCCCCGCCCGGAGTCGGTGATGTGCAGCTCGGTGCGCCGGCGGTCCAGCTCGTGCGGGCGACGCTCGACGTGGCCGCGAGAGACCAGGCGGTCCACGATGCCCGTCGCGGCGGCGGTCGAGACCTCCAGCCGTCGGGCGACCTCCGCAGGTCCGATCTGCTCACGGCTGAGGTGCTCGAGCGTGACGAGCTCGGTCTCCGTGAGGCCCGAGCGCCGGGACACGACGTGGTTGACCCGGCTCCCGGCGGCGACGAGGTCGCGCAGCGCCAGCAGCGTGGGCGGCTGCCGCCGTTCCGCGCCGCGCTCGACCCACGCCGGAGCCGCGGGTGCCTGCGGCTGGTCGGTCATGACCCACCTCGCACGTGATGCCCCTCTCCCGGACCCGCCCGCTGCGACGCCCGTCTTGCCTCGTCACCATCATACCGCTAACTTGATAAGTAATCTGCTTAGCAACCATCGGGACTAGCAATTAGCCGAGGAGCCTCCGTGTCCCCCCACCGCACCCCCGCCCCCGCCCGGTTCATCGCGGGACGTCGTACGGCCTGGCTGGTCGCGCTCGTCCCGATCCTCCTCGCCCTGGCGGTCCTCGCCCTGGTCCCGGAGGGTGACCGCGAGGCCAGCAGCACCGACACCTCGCCCGTGGGCGCGGACAGCACGGCGGCTGCCGAGCTGCTCGACGAGCTCCCCGAGGACGAGGGGCAGGTCGCCATCGTGCTGTGGACCGCCGACAGCGGCGAGCTCTCCGCGAGCGTGCAGCGCGACCTGACCCAGCAGGCGGTCGGCCTGCTCTCCGAGGCCGGTTCCGGTGAGGCGCCTCCCGGCGCCGGAGGCTCGGGAGGCAGCGGCGGCGCGGGTTCGGGCGACCCCGGCGGCGAGCAGCAGTCCCCGGTCGTGGTGGCCGAGGACGGCACGGCCGCGTTCGTCGCCGTACCGGTCACCTCGTCCTCGGCGACCGACAACATCGACAAGGTCGAGGAGCTGCGCGACACCCTGCGCGCCGACGCCCCCGACGGCGTGAGCGTCGCGGTCACCGGTCCGGCCGGCATCCAGGCCGACATCGGCCAGGTTTTCGACGGAGCCGACATCCGCCTGCTCGGTGCGACCGCGGCCGTCGTCGCGCTGCTGCTCATCATCACCTACCGCAGCCCCGTGCTCTGGCTGGTCCCGCTGACGGTCGTCGGCATCGCCGACCGGCTCTCCGCGATCGTCGCGACGAACGTCCTCGAGGTGGCCGGCATCGCCTGGGACGAGTCGACCGTCGGCATCCTCAGCGTGCTCGTCTTCGGCGCGGGCACCGACTACGCGCTGCTGCTGATCTCGCGCTACCGCGACGAGCTCAAGACCACCGAGTCCCGCTTCGAGGCCATGGCCCACGCGCTCTCCCGCACCTTCGAGGCCGTCGTCTCGAGCGCGACCACCGTGGTGCTGGGCCTGCTGACGCTCGTGCTGTCCACCATCCCGACCACCCGCGGCCTCGGCGTCGCGTGCGCCGTCGGTGTCGTCATCGCGGCGACCTTCGCCCTGGTCGTGCTGCCCGCCGCGCTGGTGGTCTTCGGGCGGTGGGTCTTCTGGCCGCGCGTCCCCCACGTCGGCGACACCGTGCTGGTCGAGTCCAACTCGCTCTGGCACCGCGTCGGCGCGGCCGTCGCGCGCCGACCGCGCACCTTCGTCGTCGGCACCGTCGTCGCGCTCGCCGTCCTGGCCACGGGCACGCTGTCGATCAGCACCGGCCTCCGGCCGGCCGACCAGTTCCTCGAGCGCCCGGAGGCGATCGCGGCCGCGGAGCGCCTCGGCGAGTCCTTCCCCGCCGGCACCAGCGACCCGGTGCAGGTCGTCACCCGCGCCGACGCCGAGCAGGTGCTCGCCGCGGTCGAGGACGTCGACGGCGTCACCTCGGCACGCATCACGACCAGCGCCGACGGCATCTCCCAGATCGACGCCGTCCCCGACGCCAGCCCGGGCAGCGACGAGGCCCGCGCCCTGGTCGGCGACGTGCGTGACGCCGTCGCCGGCTTCGACGACACCCACGTCGGCGGTGGTGACGCCGAGGCGGTCGACGCCCAGGAGTACGCCGCCAAGGACCGGATGCTGATCCTGCCGATCATCCTGCTGCTCGTCCTCGGCGCCCTCGTCGTGCTGCTGCGCTCGGTCGTCGCCCCGCTGCTGCTGGTCGCCACCGTCGTCGCGACGTACGCCGCCAGCATGGGCGCGTCGTGGTGGCTGTTCCGCAGCGTCTTCGACTTCGCCGCCATGGACACCGGCGTCCCGCTGCTGGCGTTCCTCTTCCTGGTGGCGCTCGGCGTCGACTACAACATCTTCCTCGTCACCCGGGCCCGCGAGGAGGCCCGCGAGCACGGCACCCGGACCGGCATGCTGCGCGCGCTCACCGCGACCGGCGGCGTGATCACGAGTGCGGGCATCCTGCTCGCCGCGGTCTTCGCGGTCCTCGGCGTGCTGCCGCTGGTGGTGCTCGCCCAGCTCGGGGCGATCATCTTCGTCGGCGTGCTGCTCGACACCCTCGTCGTGCGCACCGTCCTGGTCCCGGCGCTCGCGATCACCCTCGGCGAGAAGTTCTGGTGGCCGCGGAAGGTGACCGGCTGAGCCCCGCGGGGAGCGCTACCCCTCGCGGCCGCTGATGGCGGAGGCGACCCGCTTGGTCACGTCGGGGTGGAACACGCTGGGGATGATGAAGGCGGCGTGCAGCTCCTCCTCGCTGACGGTGTCGGCGATGGCCTGGGCGGCGCGCAGCAGCATGTCGGTCGTCACGTGCGCGGCGCCGGCGTCGAGGAGGCCGCGGAAGACGCCGGGGAAGGCGAGCACGTTGTTGATCTGGTTGGGGTAGTCCGATCGCCCGGACGCCACGACCGCGGCGTGCTTGCCGGCCTCGGCGGGGTCCACCTCGGGGTCGGGGTTGGCGAGCGCGAAGACGACGGGCTTCTCGGCCATCGTCGGGATCCACTGCGGGTCGAGGATGCCGGGCGCGGAGACGCCGATGAACACGTCGGCGCCGACCAGCACCTCCTGGAGCGAGCCCGTCGCGCGGCGCGGGTTCGTCGCGGCGGCGAGCTCGGCGTGGGCGCTGGACAGGCTGCCGTCGTCGGCCGACAGGGCCCCCTCGCGGTCGACGACCACGACGTCCTGGGCACCGGCGGCGAGCAGCAGCGTCACGATCGCCGTACCGGCCGCACCGGCGCCGGACACCACGATGCGGACGTCGGTGAGCTGCTTGTCGACGCAGCGCATCGCGTTGGTGAGGGCGGCGAGCACCACGATCGCGGTGCCGTGCTGGTCGTCGTGGAAGACCGGGATGTCCAGGGACTCGCGCAGCCGTCGCTCGATCTCGAAGCAGCGCGGCGCCGCGATGTCCTCGAGGTTGATGCCGCCGAAGCCCGGCGCGATCATCTCGACCGCCCGGACGATCTCGTCGGTGTCCTGGCTGGCCAGGCAGATCGGCCACGCGTCGATGTCGGCGAACCGCTTGAAGAGCGCCGCCTTGCCCTCCATCACCGGCATCGCGGCGCCCGGTCCGATGTTCCCGAGGCCGAGGACGGCCGACCCGTCGGTGACCACGGCGACCGAGTTGCCCTTGATGGTGAGCTTGCGGACGTCGTCGGGGTTGTCGTGGATCGCCATCGAGACCCGGCCCACACCCGGCGTGTAGGCCATCGAGAGGTCGTCACGGGTGCGCAGCGGCACCTTGGACTCCACCGAGATCTTGCCGCCGAGGTGGAGCAGGAACGTGCGGTCGCTGACCTTGTGCACCGTGACGCCGTCGACGGTGTCGACCGCGGAGACCAGGTCCTGCGAGTGCTCGGCGTCCGCCGCCGAGCAGGTGACGTCGACGACGAGGCGGTCGTGGCGCGACTCGGTCACGTCGATGGCGGTGACCACGCCGCCCTGCGAGGCGATCGCAGTCGCGACGGCACCGACGACGCCGTGGTCGGGAGCGGTGTACAACCGCATGGTGATCGAGTACGACGACGCGGTTGCTGCCATGTCCACGACCCTCCCCCGCCGCCGGGGTTACCAGCAAGTCATCTCCGGCTAGGTTTGCGATATGGACATAAAGTTCGCCGACGCTCCCGAGCGCAGCCGCTACGAGCTGACGTCAGGTGAGGAGGTCATCGGATTCATCGACTACCGCCTGCACGGCGACGTGATCACGATGGTCCACACCGAGGTCGACGAGGCGTACTCCGGCCAGGGCCACGCGGGCACGCTCGCCCGCTCGGCGCTCGACGACGCCCGCTCGCGAGGGCTGTCCGTGGTGCCGTCGTGCCCCTACGTCGCGTCGTACATCGAGAAGCACCCGGAGTACGCCGACCTCGTCCGGCACTGATCCCTCACCGCACCACGCTGTCGGTGATCGTCCGGCGGGCGCCGAGGAAGAAGATCCCCGGGATCGTCTCGAAGCCGTCGCTCGGGTTGTCCTCCAGCCGCGAGCCCCGGATGGTCAGGGTGCCGCTGCGGTCGTTGGACACGAAGAAGATCGCGCCGCCGCCCTCGCGGGCCCGGTTGCCGGTGATCGTGGAGTCCTCCACGACGAGGTGGATGTCGTCGCCGTCCATGTAGATCGCGCCGCCCGAGCCGCCGCCGGGGGTCCCGGGCCGCGACGGGTTGGCACCGCGGCCGACGGCCCGGTTGCCGGTGAAGGTCGAGTCGACGACCCGCCACGAGACGCCGATGCTGCTCAGCGCCGATCCGTTGCTGCAGCGCCCGCCGGTGAAGGTCGAGCGCTTCACCACGACCGGTCGGTCGCGGTGCTGGTCGAGGACCCGCACGGCCGCACCCCCGAGGTCGGGCCCGGTGCGCTCGCACCGGTTGCCGGCGAACTCGGAGTCGAGGACCTTCAGCCGGCCGCCGCGGACGAAGATCGCGCCACCGCCACCTCCGTCGGTCCTCTCGCCGACCGAGCTGCCGCCGACGAAGCGCATCCGCCTCACGACCAGCCTGGGCTCGGCCTGGTCGTTGCAGTGCGACGTCGTCCAGACCTGGGCCCGGTCGCAGGTGTTCATGTAGAGGATGCGCCGCTGCCCCTGGCCGCTGAGGGTGACGGTGCCGCCGCCGTCGAGGACGACCGATGCGGACGTGTTGACGACCTTGGCGGTCTGCTCCATCGCGATGGTCACCGGGCCGGGACCGCAGTCGAAGGTGATCAGGCCGCCCCGGGCGACCGCCCGCACGACGGCCCGCGACGTGCAGGACGCGGGGGTGCCGCTGCCCACGACCGTGGCGGCCGCCCTGTCGTCGGTCGAGGTGCGAGCGGCCCGGGCCTCGAGACCACTCGCACCGACCGGTGTGGCCGACGCCGCCACCGCGGCGAGGGCCGCCGCGACGAGGACGCCGGCCCTCATCAGAGCGCCTTCTCGATGTCGCCGGCCAGCTTCTCCGGCTCGGTGGTCGGCGCGTAGCGGTCGATGACCTGGCCGTCGCGGCCGACGAGGAACTTGGTGAAGTTCCACTTGATCTTGTCGCCGAGCAGGCCGCCCTTGGAGTCCTTGAGCCACTCGAACAGCGGGTGCGCGTCCTTGCCGTTGACGTCGACCTTGGAGAACAGCGGGAACGTCACGCCGAAGTTCCGCTCGCAGAACTCCGCGATCTCCGCCTCGTCGCCGGGCTCCTGGTTGCCGAACTGGTCGCAGGGGAACCCGAGCACGACGAGGCCCCGGTCCGCGTAGGTGTCGTGGAGCTGTTGGAGGCCCTTGTACTGGCCGGTGAAGCCGCACTGCGAGGCGGTGTTCACGACGAGCACGACCTTGCCGTCGTACTGGGACAGGTCGGTGTCGGTGCCGTCGATCGCGGTCGCCGAGAAGTCGGAGAGAGAGGTCATGCCTCCGAGTCTGCCAGCGCCCAGGAGGAGCCCGGTCAGTAGGAGAAGGTCGTCGCGCCCTCGTCGCCGATCCACTGCCACATCGGCACGGTCCCGCCCATCTGGGCGTTGGGCAGCAGGTTCTCCGGGTCCAGCGCCTTGGCGTTGAAGCAGATGGGGCAGACGAGGTACGTGCCGCCGGCCGCCTCGTAGCGGGCGAGCAGGTCGGGCAGCGAGGGGCAGCCCTCGCAGGCGGTGCCGACCGCGGTGCCCGGCTGGACCAGGCGGACCGCCTCCTTGGTGAGGAACATCAAGGTGGGCCGGCCCTGCTCCGCGGCGCCGACGGCGACGAGGAACGCGACGGTGACCTTCTCGGGGTCCTCGAGGCCGGTGGTGAGGCTGATGACTGCCTTGTTCGACATGGTGGTGCTCCTTCGGTGGTGGGTGTGCTCCGAAGGTCGCACCGACGCTCGGGTCGGGGCTTCCGCGCCGACGCGCAACCGCGGGCCGACGGTGGCGGCCGACGCGTACGCGGGGTCGCGGTGCTCAGCCCAGCACGCGGGCGACGGCCGCGGTGCGGGCGTTGCGACCCGACAGGCCGAGCTTGAGGTAGACGTTCTGCAGGTGCCGCTCGACCGTGCGCACGCTGAGGGTCAGCCGGTCCGCGATGCCGGCGTTGTCGAGGCCCTCGGCGGCGAGCTGCAGGATCTCCCGCTCGCGCTCGGACAGCCCCGCGAGGGAGGGCGTGGGCCGGCCGTCGGCGAGGAAGGCCGCGACCTCCTCGCGGAACACCTGCCACGCCGGCTCGTCGGCCAGCAGCACGTGGTTGCGCGAGTCCAGCATCACCAGCCGGGCGTCGGGGATGTCGGCGGCGAGCCGTTGCCCCCACGCCGGCGCGACGCGGTCGCCCGCGGCGTGCATCACGAGCGTCGGGACCGAGATGCCGGGCAGCAGCGCGCGGACGTCGGTCTGGTGCCGCGCGATCCGGCTCCGCACCGCGTTGTCGGTGTCGGTGGACGTGCGCTGCAGCTCGTCCATCCACTCCATCTGCTGCTCGGTCGCGCCGGGGATGAACGCCGTGGTGAAGACCCGCCGGAAGGTGCTGTCCGGGCGCTGCCAGCCCGCCCGGATCATCGCCAGGAAGGCGGTCTCGGCCTCCGGGTCGTCGTCCGCGCCGCCCGCGGCCATGGCGCCGTAGAGCACGAGGCGCTCCACCCGGTCGGGATGGGCGTGGGTGTAGGCCAGCGCCACGGGCGCGCCTCCCGACATGCCCATCACCGAGAAGCGGTCCAGGCCCGTCGCGTCGACGAGCGTCTCGAGGTCGGCCAGGCGCCGCTCGAGGCTGAAGTCGGCCATCTCGCGGTCGGAGAGGCCGAAGCCGCGCTCGTCGTAGCGCACGACGGTGGCCAGGTCACCGAGGTCGTCGAGGAAGTGCCGCCAGACCGGGCTGTGCCAGTCGTGCTGGAGGTGGCTGAGCCAGCAGGAGACGATGAGGAGCGGCGGCCCGGAGCCGTGGCGCGCCCAGGCGAGGCGTACGCCGTCGTCCGTGCGGCAGAAGCGCACCTCCTGGTCCACCTCGTCAGGCTACTCGGAGGACGCGCCGTGCCGCCTCCCTCGAATCGGTCAGGACCGCCCGGGGATGTAGCGGACTGCGGGGACCGCTGACGGGTGTGGTTCGGGCTCCGTCGGCGGGTCGAGCCGCGACCGGAGGCGCTTGAGCGCACGGTGCCGGCTCACCCGCACCGCGACGCTGGTCATGCCGAGCGCCTGGGCGGTGGCGGCCACGTCGAGCCCGATGACCTCCGTGCACGCCAGGACGTCGCGCTCGCGGCGCGGCAGCCTGCCGAGCTCCCCCCGGACCCAGTCCAGGCCGCTGACGGCGTCCTGCGGGTCCACCGGGACGTCACCGGGTCCGGCGTCCTCGCGCCCCTCCAGCGAGGCGGTCGCCCGCAGGGCTCCGCGCCGTAGCTGGTTCGCGGCCACCTTGCGCCCGATGCCGAACAGCCAGCCGGCGAACTCCTCGCTCGTCCCGTGGAACTGGTGCACCTTGCGGGCCGCGACCAGCCAGGTCTCGGACGCGACGTCGTCGGCCGTGACCGCACCGTCGACCGGCTGCCTGGCGCGCAGCCAGAGCAGCAGACGACCGGCATGCGCCACGTAGAGCGCATGCCAGGCGTCGGGGTCGCCCGCCTTGGCGGACGTGACGGTCGGGTCGTCGGTCACGGAGGGCTGTGTCCCCCACTCCCTGCGGACGAGCCGCGATGTCGCCCGCCGCCGCGGTCGGGGCCACGCTCGCCCGCACGCTTGCCGGGCCGTTCGCCGGCGCGATCGCCGCCCT
>JAYSEC010000062.1:0-2682 GCA_041914085.1 Nocardioides sp. | reverse complement strand
GAGCGGGGTGCTCGGCGACGTCGCGGGCGCGGGCCGGGTGGGCTCGGGCGCGCTGCCGGTCATGGATGCCGCGACGACGGCGCTGCCGGCCACCACGAGGGCGGCGGCGGCCGCGGCGAGCGTCGGACGCCAGGGCCCGAACCACCCCAGCACAGAGGAGTCGGCCCAACCCCGGGGGGTGGGCCGGGCCGACTCCTCGCTCAACCGCATGAGGAAGGCCCGGTCAGGGACCAGCACCGGCGGGTCGAGGCGCAGCCCCGACTCTCCGTGCTCCTTGCTGCTCATGCGGAAGCTCCTGTGTCCGTCCGGTCAGCGGCGGCCGCCGCCACCGATCGTGGCGAAGGCGTCACCGGCGGCGAAGGCGTCGGTCCCGACCACGGTGTCCAGGGCATCGGAGGACTCCTCGGTCAGCTGGAGCTCGCTCGAGCCCCACCCGCGCGAGCCTCCCCGACGCTCGTCGCCGTGTCCAGACGTGTCGGCGTCGGGACGGATCTTCACGAGGGCGAGGACCGGCACGTCCTCGGCGCCGTCGACATCGGCGGTGATGACTCGCTCGGCCTTGTCGAACGCGAAGCCCGTCCAGCTCGTCGTACCGGCGAGGGAGGTGAAGTCGATGGTCGCAGCGGAGCCGCTCGTGCCGCGCAGCTTGTCGTCGGAGTCGTGGTCGTCGTGGTGGCGACGTCCCCCGCCGAGCTTGATGACGATCAGCTCGTCGCGGTTGCGGTCCACCCGTGCGCCGTCGCTGCCCTCGACCTCGACGGAAGCGGTGTCGAGGATCGCGGTCGCCTCCGCGGTGAGGGTGATCCAGCCGGCCCGCACCTGCCAGGGCCCGTGGCCCCCCTGACCGTGCTCGCCGTGGCCGTGCTTGCCGCCCTGCTTGCCGCCGTGGTGGCCACGGTCGCCGTCGCCCTGGGCCTGGGCGGGTGCGCCCGCCGTCGTCAGGGCGACGGCGGAGACGAGCGCTGCGGTGGACAGGAGTCGCAGGTGCTTCACGGATGCTCCTCGGAGGTGGTCGGAGGTGGGGCGGGCGCGCGCCGGGGAGCGCGGCGCCTCTCACCACGTACCTGTCGTGAGGTGCACCGTGCGTTACACGCCCCAGAGAATTTCTTCGCGCGGGCCCGACCGGGCGGGATCAGTCGTCGAGCGCGTCGAGCTCGGCCAACGCCGACTCCCAGCGCTCCCGCCGCTGCGAGTCGGTCTGCTCCCACCACGGCGTGCCCCGTTCGCCGAGGCCGACCTTCGCCAGCCGGGTTCGGTGCCGGGTGGCCGCCAGCTCCGCCTCGGACCCCGCCGTCCGCACGCCCGAGCGACCGCGTCCGAGGTGGGACTTCAGGCGGGCGAGCGCGTCCGCAGGGATGGCCGGGTCCGTACGCCGCCACCGCCGGCCGTCGACGACCAGCCACCTCTCGTCCTCCGAGGAGGAGTCAGTGCGCCCTGCCATGCCCCGAGTCTGACGGGTCGCTGTGCACCCGAGGTGCGTGCGGTGCCGACCGCGCCCGGGGAACGACGAAGGCCCCGGACATCGTCCGGGGCCTTCGTGGTGTGGTGCGCGAGGGGGGAGTTGAACCCCCACGTCCTTTCGGACACACGGACCTGAACCGTGCGCGTCTGCCTATTCCGCCACTCGCGCGAGAAGCGGGCTCAGGCTACCCCACGGCTCGGGCGCGCTCCCAATCGGCCTGAAGGTGGCGGCACACGACATCCCGCGCGCGACGGTGGCGGCACACGACATCGGATCGCCCGCTTCGGATGTCGTCTGCCGCCACCCTGGACCCGCAAGATGTCGTCTGCCGCCACCCTCAGGGGCGCGATGTCCCGCCGTGACCGGGGCGCCACCGTGGCACACGGGCGACCGGCCGGTACGCTCGCTGGCACCGGCCGGGCGGTCGCTCGCGCCTGCCCACCACGACGACCACCACAACGATGCGTCGACCAACGCGAGGAGAGGAGGCCCGTGTGAACGCCCTGCAGCGCTTCGAGCAGCGGCTCGAGCAGCTCATCTCCGGCGCCTTCGCCCGCGCCTTCCGCAGTGCCGTGCAGCCGGTCGAGATCGCCGCGGCGCTGCAGCGCGAGTGCGACAACAACGCCCAGGTCCTCAGCCGCCAGCGCCGGCTGGTGCCCAACGACTTCCACGTCGAGCTGTCCCCGACCGACCTCGACCGGATCGTCGGCCTGGGGCGCGCCCTCGAGCAGGACCTCGTCGACCAGCTGCAGGACCACGCCGACGCCCAGGGCTACGTCTTCACCGGCCCGATCTCGGTGGCCTTCGAGTCCGCCGACGACCTGACCACCGGCCGCTTCCGCATCCGCAGCAAGGCGCAGGCCAGCGTCACCGACAACGACCAGCGCACCCGCACCCGCTCCTCCCACGCCACGCTCGAGGTCAACGGCACCCGCCACCCGTTGCGCCCCCCGGGCCTGGTCATCGGCCGCGGCACCGAGGCCGACCTGCGCATCAACGACCCGGGCGTGAGCCGTCGCCACCTCGAGCTCGAGGTCTCCATCGACGGCGTCGAGGCCGTCGACCTGGGCTCGACCAACGGGATCATGGTCGACGGCGCCAAGGTCTCCCGCGCCCGGCTCCACGACGGCTCGATGATCCGGATCGGCCACACCGAGATGACCGTGCGCATCGACGGCGGTCGCGACGAGGCCGGGGGCTGGAATGTCTGAGCTGACCCT
>JAYSEC010000061.1:9836-16424 GCA_041914085.1 Nocardioides sp. | reverse complement strand
CGGTCGGTGGAGACGAGCGTGACCACGCCGCCGAGGGAGGCGAGGACGGCCACCACGGCCGCGACGGCGAGGACCGGTGCCCGCCGGCGGGCGCGCTGCCCGCGCTGCCAGAGGTCGTCGGCCACGGGCAGGGGCTCGACCGCGTCGGCCACGCGGTGCAGGGAGGTGCGGAGGTCGTTCATGCGTCTGCTCCGATCAGCTCGGCGAGCTCGGGCGCGAGCACCCGCAGCCGGGCGAGCGCCTGTCGGGTCGTGGACTTCACCGTGCTCGTCGAGAGCCCGAGCGCGCGCGCCGTCTCCACCTCGGTGAGGTCCTCGTAGAAGCGCAGCACCAGCACGGTGCGCTGCTTGTGGGTGAGGCGGGCCAGTGCCTGGTCGAGGGTGAGGCGCAGGTCGGTGTCGGCGGCGGCGAGGGCGCTGTCGTGGTGCCCGAGCGCGGTCTCGGCGACCCGGCGGCGGCGCCACCACGAGATGTTCTGGTGGTACATCGCGCGCCGGACGTAGGCCTCGGGCGAGGTGTGGATCCGGCTCCAGTGCCGCGCCGCCTGGAGCAGCGCCGCCTGCACGAGGTCCTGGGCGAGGTGGTGGTCGCCCGTCAGCAGGTACGCCGTCCGGGACAGCGCCGCCTGGCGTGCCGCCACGAACTCGGCGAAGCCCGCCTCGTCGTCAGTGATCACCCGGACCCCCCTTCACGACGTACGACGCGGGCCGGCGTCGTGCCGGGTGGCACGGATCCTAGGAAATCCGGGTCAGCTACCGAAGTCGTGCGTGAGCTCCTGGTCGGGGTCGCCGGTGAGGTCGGGGACCAGGTCGACGGCGATGCTCAGCCCGCCCTCGGAGACCGGGACGTCGCTGATCACGGTCCGCCAGAGCCACTCAGAGTCGGGTCGGTCGGGCGAGGTGAGCAGGACGACGTCGCTGCCCACCTGCGCGACGAGGAGGCTGTTGTCAGCCCACCCGATCGGCAGGACGGTGGCGCCGCTGGGATACGTGTCCGAAGGGAGTGGGCGGTCAAGGTCCTCGCGGGAGGACGTCACGAACGGCACGGCGTCGACGACAGCGTCCGGGTCCGGCGCCCGGCCCTCCACGAGGTCCTCGTAGCGCACGTCCGACCCGGGGAAGGTCGCGCTGACCCCGCCCCCCGGCGCGGTGACCCCGAGCAACGGCTTCGAGCCGGAGCTGCCGGCAACGGGGTCCACGGTGCAGCTGACGACCCCCGGGTTGCTCTCCTCGAACGAGGGGCGGCCCATCGCGTCGATCGCGATCCCACCGTCGGGCGTCCACGTCATCGCCCGCGGCGTGGGCCCGCACTCGGGGAGGTCGACGAGCTCGCTCTCGCCGGTGGTGAGGTCGACGACGCGGAACCAGGCGACCTGGAAGGAGCGCGGCCGGCCGGGGTCGTCCACGATGGTCGCCGTGGGGTACGCGAGCCGCGTGCCGTCGGGCGACAGCGCCAGCCACGGACCGACCCGGACGTCCGCCGACAAGTCGAACACCTCGGCCGTCGGGAAGTCGGGCAGCTCGACCTCGTTCGCCGTCCCGGTGGTGGCGTCGACCAGCACGGGCTGCGCCGATTCGTCGACGTAGGCCACGGAGGCGCGGCCGATCGCGAGGTCGGTCAGGACGTCTCCCTCCACCCGCGGGACCACGCGGGGGAGCGCCCCCTCAGGCACGACGCCGCCGGCAGGGCCGGTCGCGTCCGGCCGCAGGGAGAGGGTGCCCGCCCCGACGGCTGCAGCCATGACCGCCACCGCCGCTGCCCCGCGGACGATCCGGGAGTTCCGCCGCGCCCGCCGGCCGCGGTCCCACGCGGACGGGTCGGGGGAGAAGGTCTGGGTCCTGGCGAGGGCGTCGAGCTCCTCGCGCAGCTTCGCGGTCATGCGTCTGCTCCCACCAGGTCGGCGAGCTCGGGGGCCAGGACGCGCAGCCGCTGGAGGGCCTGGCGCGACATGGACTTCACCGCGCCGCTGGAGATCCCCAGCGCGGTGGCCGTCTGGACCTCGGTGAGGTCCTCGAAGTAGCGCAGCACCAGCACGGTCCGCTGGCGCGGGGTGAGCCGGCGCAGCGCCTGCTCGAGGGTCAGCCGGACCGTCGGGTCGACCGCCGGCACCGCGGCGTCGTACGACTCGAGCGGGGTCTCGGCGACCTTGCGCCGCCGCCACCACGAGATGTTCTGGTGGTACATCGTGCGGCGGACGTAGGCCTCGGGCGAGGTCTCGATCCGCTCCCAGTGCTTCGCCGCCTGCACCAGCGACGCCTGCACCAGGTCCTCGGCGAGGTGGTGGTCACCGGTGAGCAGGTAGGCCGTGCGGGCGAGCGCGGGTCCACGCGCGTGGACGAACTCGTCGAACCCGGATCGATCGGTCATGGATGGCCCCCTTCACCTCGTACGACGCACGGAGGCGCCGCGGCGGGGGTCAGGTGGGCAGGAAAGCCTCAGCGAGCCCGGCGGGAGAGCCGCTCGAGGTCCATGATCACCACGGAGCGGGGCTCCAGGCGCAGCCAGCCGCGCGAGGCGAAGTCGGCGAGCGCCTTGTTGACCGTCTCGCGGGAGGCGCCGACCAGCTGGGCGAGCTCCTCCTGGGTGAGGTCGTGGTGCACGTGGACGCCGTCGTCGGCGGTGCGGCCGAAGCGGTCGGCGAGGTCGAGCAGGGCCTTGGCGACGCGGCCCGGGACGTCGGAGAAGACCAGGTCGGCCACGACGTCGTTGGACTTGCGAAGGCGGGACGCGAGCTGGGAGAGCAGGCCGCGGGCGACCTGCGGGCGGCCCTCGAGCCAGCGGAGCAGGTCGTCGTGCGAGAGCGACGCGAAGGTGGCGTCGGTGACCGCGGTGACGGTGGCCGAACGCGGACCGGGGTCGAAGAGGGAGAGCTCGCCGAACATCTGGCCGGGGCCCATGATGGCCAGCAGGTTCTCGCGGCCGTCGGCGGCGGAGCGGCCGAGCTTCACCTTGCCCTCGGTGACGATGTAGAGCTTGTCGCCGGAGTCGCCCTCGTGGAAGAGGACGTCGCCGCGGCGCAGCGTGGTCTCGGCCATCGAACCGCCCAGGGCGGTCGCCGCCTCGTCGTCCAGCGAGCTGAACAGCGGTGCCTGACGAAGCACGTCGGTGTCCACGTCGTTCCTCCAGATAGGTGCGTCCCGTGCCAAGCCCTCGGGATCGGGCACGATCCTAGCCGTGGTCTGGCTCACAAGCGGCAATGTCCTCACCCGTGAGTTGGGTCGCCGCCCTGCCGATGATGTCGGAGCCGGACCGTAGGCTGGCCGCGTGGCCGTGCAGATCCAGATCCCCGAGCCCGACACGTCCCTCGTGCGGCGGGCCCGCAAGATGGACCGGATCCTCGCCGAGACCTATCCCGACGCGGCCGCCGAGCTCGACTTCACCAACCCGTTCGAGTGCCTCGTCGTCACGGTGATCTCCGCGCAGACCACCGACCGCCGGGTCAACGCCGCCAGCCCCGCGCTGTTCGCCGCCTACCCGACGCCCGAGGCGATGGCCGCGGCGCCCCGCGAGCACATGGAGCAGCTCCTCGGCCCGCTCGGCTTCTTCCGCCAGAAGACCGACTCCCTCCTCAAGCTCAGCCAGGCGCTGGTCGACACCTTCGACGGCGAGGTCCCCGACCGGCTCGACGACCTCGTCACCCTGCCCGGGGTGGGCCGCAAGACCGCCAACGTCGTGCTGGGCAACGCCTTCGGCAAGCCCGGCATCACCGTCGACACCCACTTCGGCCGGCTCGTGCGCCGCTTCGGCTGGACCGAGGAGACCGACCCGGTCAAGGTCGAGCACGCCGTCGGCGCGCTGTTCCCCAAGCGCGACTGGACGATGCTGTCCCACCACGTCATCTGGCACGGCCGCCGCCGCTGCCACGCCAAGAAGCCCGCCTGCGGTGCCTGCCCGCTCGCCCGCCTGTGCCCCTCCTACGGCACCGGCCCCACCGACCCGGTGGAGGCCGAGAAGCTGGTCACCACCCAAGGGCCGGCATGAGGAGGATCCTCCTCGCGCTGATCGTCGCCACCGCCCTGTCCGCGTGCAGCCCCGACGCGATCGACGTACGTCCCCCGGACGTGCAGGTCGACACCCCCGAGCTGCGCGAGGTCAAGGCCCGCATCGGCATGGACGACTGCACCCCCGGCGCCGGCGAGCCCGTCGAGGGCGGGCTGCCCGAGGTGTCGCTGCCCTGCCTGGGCGGGGGGCCCGACGTCGACCTGTCGGCTCTCCGCGGTCCGATGGTGATCAACCTCTGGCAGGCCAACTGCGGCCCCTGCAAGAAGGAGATGCCGGCGCTGGAGGAGTTCCACCAGCGGCACGGCGACCGGGTGGCGGTCCTCGGCATCGACTTCAACGACGTCCACCCCGGCGGCGCGCTCGCGCTGGCCGAGGAGACCGGTGCGACCTACCCGTCCCTCGCCGACCCGGGCGGTGACCTGATGGTCGAGGAGGCCTTCGCGGTCGCCCGCCGGGGGATGCCGGCGTTCGTCTTCGTCGACGCCGACGGGGCCGTCGTCGGTCAGGTCTCGGGCGGGGTGGAGTCCGTCGCCGAGGTCGAGGAGCTCGTCGTCGACCAGCTCGGGATCGAGCTGTGAGCGCAGAGGAGCAGCGGATGAGCACGCTGCCGGCCTGGCTTGCGCCCGTCGTCGAGGCCTCGCGCTCGATCACGGTCCACGAGCTGACCCGCTTCATGCCGCCGGAGGGCGCCGAGGCGCGCCGCGGCGCGGTGCTGATGGTCTTCGCCGACCGGGCCTCGACGGGGCTCGACCAGCAGGAGGGTCCCGGCCCCGACGACCTCGCCCACCGCGGCGAGCTGCTGCTCACCGAGCGTGCCCACCACATGCGCTCGCACCCCGGCCAGGTCTCCTTCCCCGGTGGCTCGCTCGACGCCGGCGAGACCCCGCGCGAGGCCGCGCTGCGTGAGGCCTACGAGGAGATCGGTCTCGAGCCCGCCGAGGTGGAGGTGTTCGGCGAGCTCCCCGAGCTCTGGCTGCCGCCGAGCAACTTCGCGGTGACGCCGGTCCTCGGCTACTGGAAGGACCCCGGGGAGGTGCGGATCGCCAGCCCCGACGAGGTGCACGAGATCCACCACGTCGCCATCGCCGAGCTGCTCGACCCCGAGCACCGGGTCAACGTCCGCCACCCCAGCGGCTGGGTGGGCCCCGGCTTCCTCATCGGCCCCGACAAGGACGTCATCCTGTGGGGCTTCACCGCCGGCATCGTGGCCCGGCTCTTCGACTACCTCGGCTGGGCGCAGGAGTGGGACCGGGCGCGGGTGCGTGACCTGCCGGACCACATGCTGCAGGGTGTGCCCAGGGGAACCGACCTGGCACCCAACACCAAGCTCGAGGAGTAGCACCATGAACGTCCTCGACTGGTGCCTGGTGGCGCTCGTGGGGATCTACGCCCTGTCCGGCTACTGGCAGGGCTTCATCACCGGGGCCTTCGCGACCGCCGGCCTGCTGGTCGGTGGCCTGCTCGGGATCTGGGCCGCCCCGACGGCGCTCGGCGACGCGGCGCCCTCGCTGTGGGTGTCGCTCGGCGCCCTGTTCATCGTGATCGTCTCCGCGTCGGTCGGCCAGGCGCTCTTCCAGTACGTCGGGGCCCGGATCCGCGACCGGATCACCTGGCAGCCGATCCGCGCCGTGGACGCGATCGGCGGCTCCGCACTGAGCGCGGTCGCCGTCCTGCTCGTCGCCTGGGCGCTCGGGGTCGCGGTGTCCGGCACCCGGATCGGGGCGATCACCCCGCTGGTGCGCGACTCCGCCGTGCTCGCCGAGGTCGACCAGACGCTGCCGGCCGACGCCGGCAAGGTGCTCCAGACGTTCAACAACGTCGTCGGCACGACCTTCTTCCCCCGCTACCTCGAGCCGTTCGCGCCCGAGCGGATCGTCGCCGTCGAGCCCGGCGACAAGCGGATGCTCACCGACCCCGACGTGGTGGCTGCGCAGTCGAGCGTGGTCAAGGTCCGCGGTGCCAACGGGTGCGGCGGCGGCGTCGAGGGCACCGGCTTCTTCTTCGCTCCCGGGCGGCTGATGACCAACGCCCACGTGGTCGCCGGGGTCACCCGCCCCGAGGTGGAGGTCGGCGGCACGTCGGTCGTCGCGTCGGTCGTGCTCTACGACCCCGACCTCGACATCGCGGTGCTCGCGATGCCCGACCCGGGCGTCCCGCACCTCGCGCTCGACACGGAGGCCGGGCCCGAGGACAACGTCGCGGTCGTGGGCTACCCCGAGGACGGTCCCTACGACGTGGAGGCCGGCCGCATCCGGTCGGAGCAGCGGCTGCGCTCGCCCGACATCTACGGCGAGGGCACCGTCATCCGGCAGGTCTACTCGCTGCGCGCGCTGATCCGGCCGGGCAACTCCGGCGGGCCGATCCTCACTTCGGCTGGCGACGTCGCCGGGATGGTGTTCGCCGCGTCGGTGAGCGACCCCGACACCGGCTACGCGCTGACCGCCGCGCAGGTGTCGGAGTCCGCGGCGCGCGGGATCACCGACGCTGCGCCGGTCGACACCGGCACGTGCGTGCGCTGAGCGGGCGAGCCCTCAGCCCTTGCCCTTGAGCGCCTGGGGGATCTGCTTGCCCTGCTCGATCGCCCGC
>JAYSEC010000061.1:7813-9736 GCA_041914085.1 Nocardioides sp. | reverse complement strand
TCAGCCCTTGCCCTTGAGCGCCTGGGGGATCTGCTTGCCCTGCTCGATCGCCCGCTCGGGCGCCTTGACCTGCTTGACCTGCTTGAGCCCGATGAAGGCCAGCAGCGCCGCGACGAGGACGTAGAGCCCGAAGACGATGAGGAAGGCCCAGTGCAGGCCGAGGCCGGCCCAGTGGATGAAGTAGGCGATCGAGACCGACAGCATGATGACGGCGAGCAGGCCGAGGAACGCCGCTCCTGCGAAGAGGCCGATGCCGACCCCGCCGTGCTTGACGCTGACCTTGAGCTCGCTCTTGGCGAGCGCGATCTCCTTGGACACGAGGGTCGAGATGTCACGCTGCGCGTCCATGACGAGCTTGCCGAGCGTCGGTTCGCCGCTGTCGATCGGTGCGGCCTTGACCGGGTCGTGTGCCATGCGCAGCAGTCCTTTGTCGTACGTCGTCGGCTGACGGCTGCGACCCTACCAACGCGACCCTCTAGACTCGGGCCTCAGGTGAGCCGGGAAGTCTGGTCGGCCCGCGGCGAGCAGCCGCGGTGATCGTTACCCCGACCACCCCGGAAGGATGCGCCCCCGCATGGCGTCTCGCTCGAACAACCCCCACGACGGTGCCGGACCCGACGACGACCTCTGGGAGCGGGGGCCGGTCTACCTCGCCAGCAACAAGCCGCTCGCCCGGCTGGTCGCGCGGCCGGTCCGCGAGTTCCTGCGCATCGAGTCGGCCGGCTCGCTGCTGCTGCTGACGGCCGCCGCCGTGGCGCTGGTGTGGGCGAACAGCCCGTGGGCGTCGTCGTACGACTCCTTCTGGCACACCCACCTCGTGCTCGACGTCGGGCCGCTGCACCTCGACGAGTCGCTGCAGCACTGGGTCAACGACGCGTTGATGGTGATCTTCTTCTTCGTCGTCGGCCTGGAGATCAAGTACGAGCTGGTCAACGGGGACCTGCGCGACCCGAAGACGGCGGCGCTGCCGATCATCGCCGCCATCGGCGGGATGCTCGTGCCGGCCGGGCTCTACCTCGCGCTCAACCCGCCGGGCAGCGACGGCGGCTCCGGCTGGGGGATCCCGATGGCGACCGACATCGCCTTCGCGGTCGGGGTGCTCGGCATCCTCGGGCGCCGGATCCCCTCTGCCGCGCGGCTCTTCCTGCTCACCCTGGCGATCGTGGACGACATCGGCGCGATCCTCGTGATCGCGGTGTTCTACACCGACGACCTCTCCCTCGGCTGGCTCGCGACCGCGCTCGCGCTGCTCGGGGTGATGGTGGTGGCCCGCATGCTGCGCGTGTGGACGGTCGTCGTCTACGCCCTCCTCGGTGTCGGTGTCTGGTTCGCGCTGCTCGAGTCGGGCGTGCACGCCACGCTGGCCGGGGTGGCGATCGGGCTGCTCACCCCGGCGGCGCCGCTGCTGCGCGAGGAGGTCGCGCGCGAGCACGCGCGGCAGGCGCTGCGCGACAACGTGCTCGACCCCGACGAGCTGGCCCGGCTGCGCTTCCTGCTCAAGGAGTCGGTCTCGGTCGTGGAGCGGCTGCAGAGCACGCTGCACCCGGTCTCGGCGTACGTCGTCCTGCCGGTCTTCGCGCTCGCCAACGCCGGCGTCGAGCTGGGCGCCATCGGCAAGGTGTTCTCCGAGCCGGTGGGCCTGGGCATCGTGCTCGGCCTCGTGCTCGGCAAGCCCGTCGGCATCTTCCTCGCCTCCGCGCTCGCCGTACGGCTCGGGCTGGGCCGGCTCCCGCACGACACCACCTGGCCGATGGTGCTCGGCCTCGGCGCGGTCGGCGGCATCGGCTTCACCGTGTCGCTCTTCATCGCCGGCCTGTCCTTCCCGGGAGCGGAGCTGCTCACCGAGGAGGCCAAGATCGCGATCCTGCTCGCCTCGCTGGTGGCCGCCGTCGTCGGCGTCGTCCTGCTGCTGGCGGCCACCCG
>JAYSEC010000061.1:5508-7713 GCA_041914085.1 Nocardioides sp. | reverse complement strand
TCGCCTCGCTGGTGGCCGCCGTCGTCGGCGTCGTCCTGCTGCTGGCGGCCACCCGCGCCGGGGTACCTAGGGACGATCCGGTAGACGGATCGGTGTCCTGACCTACCAGATCGTCCCTAGATAGCTCCGGAGGTCAGTCCTCCGCGGGAGCCGAGGTCTCCTTCGACTTGATGAGGTCCATGACCGTGGAGTCGGCGAGCGTGGTCACGTCGCCGACCTCGCGGTGCTCGGCGACGTCCTTGAGCAGGCGACGCATGATCTTGCCCGAGCGGGTCTTGGGCAGCTCGGGCACGACCATGATCTGGCGCGGCTTGGCGATCGCGCCGATCTCCTTGGCGACGTGCTTGCGCAGCTCCTCGACGATGTCGTCGCCACCGTCGCCCGCGCTGTCGCGCAGGATGACGAAGGCGCAGACGGCCTGACCAGTGGTCTCGTCGGCGGCACCCACGACTGCCGCCTCGGCGACCTTGGGGTGGGAGACCAGCGCCGACTCGATCTCGGTGGTGGAGAGGCGGTGCCCCGACACGTTCATCACGTCGTCGACCCGGCCGAGCAGCCAGATGTCGCCGTCCTCGTCGAGCTTGGCGCCGTCACCGGCGAAGTAGAGGCCCTCCCAGCGCGACCAGTACGTGTCCTTGAACCGCTGGTCGTCGCCCCACAGCGTGCGGAGCATGGCGGGCCACGGCTCGGTGAGCACGAGGTAGCCGCCGTTGCCGTTGCCGACCGAGCGCGCCTCGTCGTCGACCACGTCGGCCGCGATGCCGGGCAGCGCCTTCATGGCGGAGCCCGGCTTGCCGGCCGTCACGCCGGGCAGGGGGCTGATCATGATCTGGCCGGTCTCGGTCTGCCACCAGGTGTCGACGATCGGGCAGCGGTCGCCGCCGATGACCTCGCGGTACCAGACGTAGGCCTCGGGGTTGATCGGCTCGCCGACCGAGCCGAGCAGGCGCAGCGACGACATGTCGTAGCCGTCGGGGATCTCGCGGCCCTGCTTCATGAAGGTCCGGATCGCGGTCGGTGCGGTGTAGAAGATGGTGACCTTGTAGTCCTGCACGATCTGCCACCAGCGGCCCTTCTCGGGCGTGCCCTCGTACATCACCTGCGTGGCGCCGTTGGCGAGCGGGCCGTAGACCATGTAGCTGTGGCCGGTCACCCAGCCGACGTCGGCGGTGCACCAGTAGACGTCGGTCTCCGGCTTGAGGTCGAAGACCTCCCAGTGCGTGAACGACGTGCCGGTGAGGTAGCCGCCGGTCGTGTGCAGGATGCCCTTGGGCTTGCCGGTCGTGCCGGAGGTGTACATGACGTAGAGCGGGTGCTCGGAGTCGTGCATCTCGGGCTCGTGCTCGGTCGACGCGGAGTCGACGGCGTCGTGCCACCACACGTCGCGCGAGTCGTCCCAGCCGACGTCCTGGCCCGTGCGGCGTACGACGAGCACGTGGCGCACCAGGTCGCCGGTCTTCTCCACGGCCTCGTCGACGGCCGGCTTCAGCGCGCTGGCGGCCCCGCGGCGGTAGCCGCCGTCGGAGGTGATGACGACGTGGGCCTCGCAGTCGGTGATGCGGGAGGCGAGGGCGTCGGCGGAGAAGCCGCCGAAGACCACGGTGTGCGGAGCGCCGAGGCGGGCGCAGGCGAGCATCGCGACGACGACCTCGGGGATCATCGGCATGTAGATCGCGACCCGGTCGCCCTTCTTCACGCCGAGCTCGGTCAGCGCGTTGGCGGCCCTGGACACCTCGTCCTTGAGCTGGGCGTAGGTGATGTCGCGGGTGTCGTCCTCGGGCTCGCCCACCCAGTGGAGCGCCACCTTGTCGCCGTTGCCGGCCGCGACGTGCCGGTCGACGCAGTTGACCGAGGCGTTGAGCGTGCCGCCGACGAACCACTTGGCGAACGGCGGGTTCGACCAGTCGAGGACCTGGTCCCACTTCCGGCCCCACTCCAGGCGGTCGGCGGCCTCGGCCCAGAAGCGCTCGCGGTCGGCGTCGGCGCGGGCGTAGGCCTCCTCCTTCACGTTGGCGTTCGCGGCCAGGTCGGCGGGCGGCTCGAAGCGCCGGTCCTCGTGCATGAGGTTCGACAGGGTCTGCTCGGACAAGGCTCTCTCCTCGGGACGACGGAAGTTCAAACGTACTCGGGTCGCTGGTCGAGGTGCGAGCGCCAGCGACGAGCCTCGAAACCAGGTCGGGGTGGCTTCGAGGCTCGCTGCGCCCG